>JAGPLK010000008.1 GCA_018053445.1 Bacteroidales bacterium
CGTACTACTTTAAATTGTACTTGTCTTCCAAAATGTCAATGAACTTACCGATAAAAAACGGGACTAATCGCTCTTGTCCCTGCCCCTCGTTAACCGGTGTTCCGTTTGGGGAGTGCAAAGGTAGGCACTTTTTTTACAATTCCAAAAAAAAATGCAGAAAATTTTCTTTTTTTGATAGTCCTGCTCCGTTTTTTTGGTTTGCAAAGGTATTCAGATTTTGAATTAAACCAAAAATAATATGAGGATTTATTTATACTTTTGCAGGATAGAAATTTCACATAATGAATTCTTCAAAAATTGTCATTATACCTACTTATAATGAAAAAGAGAATATTGAAAAAATAATCAAAGAGATACTCTCTTTGGATGAATCTTTTCACATACTGGTTGTTGATGATGGATCCCCTGATGGAACTGCAGACATTGTTAAGCGCCTTCAGTATGATTTTAGTGGCTCTTTGCATATCATTGAAAGAGCAGGAAAACAGGGACTTGGCACAGCTTATATAACCGGTTTTAACTGGTCAATTACTCATAAGTATGACTATATATTTGAGATGGATGCAGACTTTTCCCACAATCCACAGGATTTACCTAAACTATACGCAGCCTGTTCAAATGGTGCTGATCTTGCGATAGGATCTAGGTACTGCAAAGGAATAAGCGTAATAAACTGGCCAATTGGAAGGGTAATAATGTCATACTATGCATCGGCGTATGTAAGGAAAGTTCTTGGAATGAAAATTTTTGACACTACTGCTGGTTTTAAATGCTATAGAAGAGAGGTTCTAGAAAAAATTGATTTTGACAAAATTAGGATGAAGGGATATGGATTCCAGATTGAGATGAAGTACAACACATTTAAATTGGGATTCAAAATTGTGGAGGTACCTATTATATTTGTAGACAGGACAGAAGGAACTTCTAAAATGAGTAGCGGGATCTTTGGAGAGGCATTTTGGGGAGTACTTAAAATGAGATTGAGGAGAATTAAACCGAGACAAACCTCGTTATAATGAAAACTCTTATTAAGAATTCTTTGATCGTTAATGAGGGAGAAGTTTTCAAGGGCTCTCTCTTAATTGACGGTAAAATAATATCAGCAATATTTAGAGATAATGAAACTCTTCCTGAGGCAGATAAGATCATTGAGGCAGAGGGACTGATAATGATGCCGGGGTTAATCGACGACCAAGTTCACTTCAGAGAACCGGGAAACATACATAAAGGTGATATAGAATCTGAAAGTGCAGCTGCTGTTATAGGTGGGGTTACCTCTTTTATGGAGATGCCAAATACAAATCCTCCAGCGACTACCTTAGCCTTATTAGAAAATAAGTACAGTATTGCTTCACAAACCTCTTTTGCAAACTACTCTTTCTACTTGGGAGGGACAAATGAGAATTTCCACGAAATAGAACAAGCAGACCGCTCAAAAATATGTGGACTTAAATTATTTTTAGGATCTTCTACAGGAAATATGTTAGTTGATGATCAAAAAGCCCTTGATCTCATTTTCTCAAAATCAAAAATGTTAATTGCCATTCACAGTGAGGATGAGAATATAATTAAAGCCAATCTTATTAGTGCTGTGGAAATGTATGGGGAGGAGATTCCATTTAGTTTACACCCTGTAATAAGAAGCAGAGAGGCATGTATAGAATCTACTGCAAAAGCTATAAATCTTGCGATTAAACATAATTCCTCTCTTCATATACTCCATATCTCAACAAAAGAGGAAGTTGAGATGATTAAGAATGCGAGGAGAATTAATCCGAATATAACAGGAGAGGTTTGTGTTCATTATATGGTAATGGATGACAAAATGTACTGCGATTATGGATCCAAGATGAAATGTAATCCTGCTATAAAAAGCAAATCTGACAGAGATGCTATAATTGAAGCCGTCAAAGAGGGTACCATTAATATTGTTGCAACTGATCATGCCCCGCATACAATTGATGAGAAAAATAACAGATACAACGCTGCTCCTTCAGGATTGCCTCTGATCCAGCATAGCTTTCAAATTATGTGGGAGCTACATTTAAAAGGACTCTTTTCAATTACTGACATAGCGGACAGGATGGCTCATTCACCAGCCAGAAGATTCAGAATTGAAAAGAGAGGTTTTATAAAAGAGGGATTTTTCGCAGACATAATGATTTTCAGCCCAAATCAGCCAACCAAGGTTGATAAAAATAATATTAAATATAAATGTGGATGGTCTCCTTTTGAGGGCACTACTTTTAACTCATCAATAATTCACACCTTCATTAATGGTGTGCACGCTGTTTCTAACGGCGAACTTACAGGTTTAAAAGCCGGAGAACGATTAATTTTCACATATGAATAAAAGAGCAGAGGCGATAATCGTCTATTTATCAATTATTACAGCTGTTATTTTCTGGGGGTTTTCATTTATATGGACCAATTCATTGCTAATTCTGGATTTCCCTCCGATGGCGTTGGTTTTTTTCAGAATGACAATTGCTGCTATATTTCTTATACTGGTTTCTATAAGTGCAAGAAAAATTCAAAAGGTAAAAAAGCAAGATATTAAATGGTTTCTGTTACTAGTATTATTGGAGCCATTTATCTATTTTATCGGTGAGACATTTGGTCTTAAGATTGTGAATTCTCCTACCTTAAGCTCTATAATTATTGCTACAATTCCAATATTTGCATTGATTCCCGGTATTCTAATATATAAGGAGAGAATAACTACAATAAATATAATAGGAGTCTTTATAACTCTTCCGGGTATCCTGCTAGTTGTATTTGATGGTGGCAAAATATCTGTTGATCACTACTGGGGTATAGCTCTGCTCTTTATGGGTGTATTCTCAGCTGTTGGTTACTCTATGGTAGTGAAGAAACTTGCGTTTACCTATAATAGTTACACAATTGCGACTTATCAGCACCTACTTGGTGCTCTCTATTTTCTGCCTCTTTTTATAATTTATGACTTAAATGAATTCAGTATCTCAATGTTTACTTTTGATTCAATAAAGCCACTGTTATTTTTAGCCGGTCTATGCTCGTGTGTTGCTTTTATTTTGTTTATAAATTCAATCAAGAAACTAGGAATAGCAAGAACAAATATTTTCACATCATTAGTACCTGCTATTTCTGCATTTGGCGCATATATGGCTGGCCAGGAGGGGCTTGGAACATACAAGATTGCAGGGATTACAATAGTGGTAACTGGAGTAATTATTGCTCAGAGGGAGAAAAAACCTACATCCTCTAATCCACCAACTTCATACCAAGCTGAATTCTCAACCTTCTCAAATCAACATCAAGAACTTTTACCATTACCTGTTGATGAAGTTTCACAACTTCCTGCGGAGAGGATATAAACTTATCTGACATCTGAGATATGTGGACTAATCCATCTTGTTTTATACCTATATCTACAAAAGCACCAAAATTGGTAATGTTGGTAACAATTCCCGGAAGAATCATTCCTGGTTTAAGGTCATCGATTGAGTGAATTTCCTGAGAGAACTCCATAACTTTTGCGATGCTTCGAGGATCTCGCCCCGGTTTTGAGAGCTCTTCAACTATATCCCTTAGTGTTGGTAAACCCACATCCTCAGAAATGTAATTTTCAATTGTAATCCCCTCTCTCAATTTACTGTCAGAAATTAAAACTGTTAAATCAACGCGTCTGTCATCTGCAATTCTCTTAACAAGATGATACCTTTCCGGATGTACAGCAGTATTATCAAGAGGGTTCGCAGCATTTGGAATTCTCAAAAAACCGGCGCATTGTTCAAAGGCCTTTTCGCCTAGCCTTTTAACCTTTAATAGTTCAAGTCTGGATTTAAAAGGGCCGTTAGCTGATCTGTGCTCCACAATATTCTGAGCTAAGGATGGTCCAATTCCTGAGACATAACTTAAAAGATGCTTGCTTGCAGTATTTAAATTTACTCCAACCTTATTTACGCAGCTTATAACCGTATTGTCAAGCATCTCTTTAAGAAGATTTTGATCCACATCGTGCTGATATTGACCTACACCTATGGATTTTGGGTCAATTTTCACAAGTTCTGCCAATGGGTCCATTACTCTTCTGCCTATAGAGACTGCACCTCTAACAGTAACATCGTAGTCCGGAAACTCTTCTCTGGCAACAGGAGAAGCAGAATAAACTGATGCTCCATCTTCACTAACAGAGAAGACCTGAACTCCTTTTGGCAGAGGAATTTTTTTAATAAATGACTCCGTTTCCCTGCTAGCAGTTCCATCTCCAATAGCTATGATTTCTATCTTATAGGCTTCTACAAGATTTGATATCTTTTTAATCGCCTGGATTTTTTCGTTCTGAGGAGGGTGCGGATAAATAGTATCATTATGGAGTAACTCGCCTTGCTCTCCTAAGCACACTACTTTGCATCCTGTTCTAAAGCCCGGATCCAACGCAAGAACTCTTTTCTGCCCCGCAGGTGGTGCCAGCAAAAGAGCAGTAAGATTATTACCGAAAACTTTAATTGATTCTATATCTGCTCTGGCTTTTGCACTATTGAGAGTTTCATTCTCAATTGAGGGGTGAAGAAGTCTTTTATATGAATCATCTATTGCCTCTTCTATTTGTTCTCTGCATTTTTTTGAAACTCTAACGCCGTTTGGAAACAAAACATTTCTTATATATCCTATTGAATAAAGACTATCAATCTCCAATTTAACACTAAGAGCTCCCTCCCTCTCTCCCCTTAAAAGTGCAAGAACTCTATGAGCAGGCATATTATTTAGAGAGCCCGTAAATGAAAAATAATTACTGTACTTACTCTCATTGTTATCAGCAAGATCTTTGTGTTTTTTTGCTGTAAGCTTTCCAAACTTAAGATATTGCTCTCTGAGTAATTCTCTTATCTTGATGTTTTCACTAATCCATTCTGCTATAATATCTCTTGCGCCGGAAAGTGCTTCATCCAGGCTCTTTACATCCTCACTCAAATATTTTTCAGCATCATAATATGGATCCTCTGTTTTAAACGAAAAAACAGTCAATGCCAGAGGCTCTAAACCTCTCTCCTTGGCAACAGATGCTTTGGTTTTTCTTTTTGGTCTGTAAGGCAGATATAAATCCTCCAGCTTTTGTTGGTCTACACAAGTTGAAATTTCCACTTCCAGCTCTTTAGAAAGCTTACCCTGTTCTTCTATTGATGATAGGACTGCCTTTTTTCTTTTATCAAGCTCAGAAAATCTTGAATGATAATGTTTTATCTGAGATACTAAAACTTCATCCAATGATCCTGTTCTCTCTTTTCTGTATCTAGATATAAAAGGTATTGTTGCCCCCTCTTCCAGAAGTTCTGTGCAATGTTCTACCTGCCAATTATGGATTGAGAGCTCTTTGCTTATAAAATCAATATATAACTTATTCATGAGATACTTTTTGCAATTGTTCTCTGTAGGCAGAGAAAATTTTTGATTTAGATACAAATCCTTTATATAATCCTTCATATGATATTACCGGAAGATTCCATGATAAGCTCTTTTCAAACTTGTCCATAACAACTTCCATTGAATCCTCTTCATAAACAGGTTGTTCTACTGATATCATCAATTGAGAAACCTTAGTACTATCATATTTGTCTGAATCAAACATTATTTGTCGAATATTGTCTAGTAGAATTATTCCCTGAAGCTTTCCATCCTCGTCAATAACAGGGAATATATTTCTTGTAGATTTTCTTACCTGTTCAATTATATCTCTAAGAGATCCATTTATGGATAAAAGCATGAAATCTTTCTCAACAAGATCAGATGTCTTTAGTAAAGTTAATACAGCCTGATCACTATTATGAGTCAGCAGAGCACCCATTTTTGCTATTCTTTTTGTATAGATTGAGTAAGTTTCGAATGTTCTTATTGTAGCAAATGAAATTGCTGCTGTAATTATCAGAGGAATTAAGAGGGTATATCCTCCGGTAATCTCAGCTATTAAAAAAATTGCAGTCATTGGTGCTTGCATTACCCCTGCCATAAGGCCAGCCATTCCAACTAATGCAAAATTGGCTTCCGGTAAAACATAGAGACCGGTCAGATTAATCACCCTGGATATGACAAATCCTGTCACTCCACCAATAAAAAGTGTTGGTCCAAATGTTCCTCCAACACCCCCACCCGCATTTGTAAAGGACATCGCCCAAACTTTAAAGAATATTATTGCAGTAAAAAAAAGTGGGATAAACCATTTATATTCAATAATGACCGAAAAAATACTTGGACCGATAGCTCCCTGTGTGTCATTATTTAACAGCGATGTTAATGATTGATATCCCTCTCCGTATAAAGGAGGGAAAATAAAAATCAATAATCCCAAAGAGATTGCAGAAATTGCCCATCTTTTGTAGTCACCTTTAATTGAGGAGATTCGATCCTCCATTCTGAGGGTCATTCTTATAAAGTATAGTGAAATAAAACCACATACAATCCCTAAAGCAACATAAAAAGGAATATTGCCCATTGAAAAAGGCAATATTGAATTTGCAAATACAACCTTATCTCCAAGAAAAAGATAAGATATTGTCGTGGCTGTAACTGCAGAAACCAGTAAAGGGAGTATAGAGGTCATTGAGATGTTAAATAGTAATATCTCAAGGGTAAAAAGTATTCCTGCCAATGGAGCCTTAAAAATTCCGGCAACTGCACCAGCTGCACCGCATCCCAAAAGAATTGTCATGTGTTTTGGCGAGAGTCCCATCCATCGGGCTACATTTGAACCAATTGCTGCTCCTGTATAAACTATAGGGGCTTCAGCTCCTACAGAGCCTCCGAAACCAATAGTAAGAGAACTGGAGAAGACGGAACTCCACATATTATGCGGCTTAATTCGTGAATCATTTTTGGAAACTGCAGTCAAAACTTTAGTGACCCCGTGTCCTATATTGTCTTTGATTAAGTACTTAACAAAAAGTAAAGATAATAGCATCCCAAGACCAGGATAGAGAATATAAAGGATACTTTCAGCAGGAGTGTTAAACCAGCTTGTAAGCAATCCTGCTACAAAATGTATTGAGTGTTTCAGCAAAACCGCAGCTAAACCACTTCCAACGCCCACAACAAAAGACATTATAAAAAGCAGCTTATTCTCCGGGAGCTCTCTGATTTTACAAAGGAACCTGTTCTGAATGGAGTTACATTTAAACATACACGAAAATACAAAAAAAGGCTGATAAATCAGCCTTGTAAAATTTAAGAAATTAAGATCCGATTTATTCGTCTGAATCCTCTTGCTCTTCAGAGAAAGAACCTACCGAATCATCTTCCGGGAATTCGTCCGGTTCAGATCCGTCTACCTCTGATGATCCACCACCAAATAATTCATCGGCAGCCTCTTCATAATCGTCAATTTTAACATCTACCTTAACCAGATATACTGCATCAGGTACTTCTAATGATATAGCGTAGAAGAAAGATCCATCAGGCTTATCAACCTTGAATATCTCTCCCATATAATCTGCATATCCTCTGGGATACTTCTCTTTAAGAATAGCAAGAAGTTCAGGACTAAGATTATTATAACTAACTACCGATCTGCGCTTTGACTGAGAAGGGCCTGTCTTGCTAACTGATGCGTCTTTAGTTGTATTTGGTTTTTTCTCCATAAAAATAATGTTCGAGTTAAAATTCGGGCTGCAATTATAGTGCAAAAAAATAAGTTTTCTACAAGCTTTTTTACTTTTTATTGAAAAAAAATGATTTTTGTTTTTGTTTCATTTTTGGATCTCTCTCAACAAAGATTTTTTTCATTGTTTTTGGATCTATTCCGGTATAGAATGATATTGATGAGCGTGTCATAGGTGTTGGTGTAAAATCCTGCACCTGCTCTAAACTAATATCTTTTAAATGTGGGTTTTGAGCAAGTGATTTCATATCATCCATTTTACAACCAGGATGGCTGGAAATGAAATATGGAACAATTTGATATTTTAAGTTATGCTTATTTGTGATAATTTTAAATTCACTCTTAAGCTTTTCAAATAATTTAAATGATGGTTTTCCCATTGCTTTTAAAACATGGTCAGATGTATGTTCCGGAGCAACTTTAAATCTTCCTGAAGTATGTTTTGTAATTACCTCTTCAAGATATGTTTTTCCTGAATCGTTCAGATATCCTCTCTCGTTAATAAAAAGATCATATCTGATTCCGCTTCCGATAAAAGCTTTTTTGACACCCTTTACAACTGCAACTTTTTTGTAGAGGTCAAGCAATGGTGTGTGAGAGTTATTAAGGTTATTGCAAATATTGGGATAGATACAGCTGTCTCTTCTGCATTTATGGCACTGAAGCAGATTTTTTCCCTCCATTTTATACATATTTGCAGATGGTCCGCCTAAATCTGAAATATTACCTCGAAAGTCCTCCATACTGACAATCTTCTCAACCTCTTTAATAACTGAATTTTCAGATCTGGATTGTACAAATTTCCCCTGATGAGCAGATATTGTACAAAATGTACATGAGCCAAAGCAGCCTCTGTGTGTATTAACTGAAAATTTTATCATTTCATATGCAGATATCGGTTTAACTCCATATCTGGGATGAGGTTTTCTTGTGTATGGGAGATCGTAGACTGAGTCCAGCTCTTGCTGAGTTAATAAAGGCCAGGGGGAGGTTATGTGAACAAACTTATCTCCTACAGGCTCAATAATATGTTTGGAACTCCAGCTGTTAGACTCTGACTCGATAATATTAAAATTGGCCGCAAATGCCTCCTTGCTTTTTAAACACTCTTCATAGGAATTTAGTAATAATGAATCGGTAAAAAATGATGATTTTGTATTTGTAATGTACCCTATCTGCTTTGTTCTTCTTATCATCTCGACACTCTCTCCAATAGAGATTTTGTATGCAAGTTCAAGTACCGGCATCTCACCCATGCCATATACAAGCCAGTCAGCTCCGGATTCTACAAGAATCGATGGTAATAATTTGTCTTGCCAATAATCATAATGAGTAAATCTTCTTAGAGAGGCCTCAACTCCACCTACTACTACGGGAACTTCAGGGAATAATTGTTTTAAAATTTTTGAATATACAGATACAGCATAATCTGGTCTCCTTCCAGATTCTCCACCGGGTGTGTAAGCATCATTACTTCTAAGTCTCTTATTTGCAGTGTAATGATTAATCATAGAATCCATTACACCTGAGTTTACACCAAAAAACAAATTTGGCACACCCAATTTTTTAAAGTCTCGCAAATCATCCCTCCAGTTTGGCTGAGGAACTACTGCTACCTTGTAGCCATTATTAAGTAATACTCTGGCAATAACAGCTGTACCAAAAGATGGATGATCAACAAATGCGTCTCCTGAAAAGAGGATAACATCGGCACTACTCCAGCCAAGAGCCTCCATCTCTTTCTTTGTCGTAGGAATTGGAAATGTGTTATTGCTTTGCATCTCTTACATTCTGTCCGGTAACTCAATGCCAAGAATTCCCATTCCTCTGGATAAAATTCTTGAAATTGAATCAATCAGAATAAGTCTCTGAGACTTTACTGACTCGTTTTCTTCTTTTAATATTGGTACTTCGTGATAGTAGCGGTTGAATTCTTTAGCCAAATCATAACAATAATTTGCTACGAGGGCCGGAGAGTGAGCCTCGCCTGCCTCTGAAATTTTTGCCGGGAAGTAATTCAGCATTTTGATTATCTCAACTTCTACAGGATTCAAATGTGCATTAGTAAAACGAGATGAAATATTTTGCTCTTCTGCTTTTCTTAAAATTGATTTGATTCTGGCATGAGTATACTGTATAAAAGGTCCCGTATTACCGTTAAAATCAATAGATTCTTTGGGGTCAAAAAGCATTGTCTTTCTTGGATCTACTTTAAGTATAAAATACTTCAGGGCTCCTAGACCGAGCATTTCAAAAAGCCGAAACTGCTCTTCCTGGTTCATATTATCCAGCTTCCCCAACTCAATGGAAGTCTCTTTTGCAGTAGAGACCATACTATCTATCAGGTCATCTGCGTCAACGACTGTACCCTCTCTAGATTTCATCTTCCCCTGAGGAAGTTCAACCATTCCATAAGAGAGATGATAAATTGAATCGGCCCAGTCAAATCCCAATTTCTTCAAGATTAGTTTCAGTACCTGAAAATGGTAATTTTGCTCGTTTCCTACTACATAAATATGTTCGTCAAAGGAGTATTCAGAAAATCTTTGATTAGCTGTTCCAAGATCTTGAGTCATATATACTGATGTCCCATCAGATCTTAACAGTAATTTTTCATCAAGCCCGTCGGGTGTAAGATCACACCATACTGATCCATTCTCCTTACTGAAAAATACATTTTTTTTAAGCCCCTCCTTGACTAACTCTTTACCCAGAAGGTAGGTGTTTGATTCGTAATATGTTTTGTCAAATGAAACGCCCATTCTTTTATATGTCTGATCAAAACCTTCATATACCCATCCATTCATCCTCCTCCAAAGATCTACAACCTCTTTATCTCCCTGCTCCCATTGAAGTAACATTTCCTGTGCTTCTTTCATTATCTGGCTTGATTTTTCTGCCTCTTCCCTCTCCATTCCGGAGTCTACGAGAGCTTCAATCTCTTTTTTTAGCAGGTCGTTAAAGATAACATAATACTTTCCAACAAGGTGATCACCCTTTAAACCAGTACTTGAAGGGGTCTCTCCATTAGACTCTCTTTTCCATGCAAGCATAGATTTACAAATATGGATACCTCTGTCGTTTACCAGATTTACTTTTATTACTTCGTGACCATTACACTCAAGAAGTTTTGAAACAGACCATCCCAGCAGATTATTTCTGATGTGACCAAGATGCAGCGGTTTATTGGTATTTGGAGAGGAGAACTCTACCATCACCCTTCTGCCTGACTTTGGCAAAACACCCCAGTCAGGTGATGATGATATCAATTTTAATGTGTCAATCCAATAATCATCAGAGATTGTAATATTTAAAAATCCTTTAACCACATTATAGGAAGAGATCTCTCTTACATTATCTGATAAATATTTGCCTATTTCTTCTGCCGTTATTTCAGGTGACTTTTTTGAAATCTTTAAAAATGGAAAAACAACTGCCGTAAGATCACCTTCAAAATCTTTTCTGGTTGACTGTATCTGTAATTCTGTCAACGGTATATCTGAATTATAAAGATCTTTTACTGCTTCACCAAGCTTATGTTTTATAAGTAATTCTAGTTCCATTCTATCTATTTTTGTTTATTGAAATAAATTTTCATCTCCCTCTTAACTTTTGGAGATAATACAAGGAGTGTAAACATTGTAGGAATTGCCATCAACGCATACGCACTGTCAATTACTCCAACTACAACATCTAGTGATATCATTGCGCCTACAACCAGCATTGCAAGGAAGAAATAATTATAAAGATGAGCATATTTAGCTCCAAACAGAAAATTAGTACATTTTACCCCATAATATGAATATGAGAACATCGTGGAAAATGCAAAAATAAATGCCATTCCTAAAAGTAAATAGTGTCCCATTCCAGGGATTGAGAGTTGAAATGAGTTCATTGCCATCTGAATCCCCTGAAGTTGTGAAACCTCATAATTCCCGTTTACCAGAATGGCTAAAGCGGTAAGAGTACAAACCAGCCCAGAATCAATTGAAGGGCCCAGCATTGCGACAAGTCCCTCTCTGACCGGCTCACTGTTCTTTGATGCTCCATGCATCATTGATGCTGTTCCGACCCCAGCCTCGTTAACAAATGCAGCCCTTCTGGCTCCAATGACAATTGCAGACCCTGCTAACCCTCCAAGGCCAGCTTTAAATTGAAATGCCTCTCTGAATATTGAAGCAAAAACTTCTGGTACAGCACTGATATGAGTTATAAGAATATATCCAACTAAAATAAAGTATAACAAAACCATAGAGGGGACTAATCTTGATGCCACCCTGGAGATCCTTTTTATTCCTCCTAAAACAACAACCGCAACTATCAAGGTCATGCCCAGACCTATCGAAAATCTTAGGAAGCCTGTGTTTTCTATTCCCATAGGTGTAGTTATAACAGTAGTTATTGCTTCTGTAAGTTGATTAGCCTGCATCAGACAAAGTGTTCCAATCAAACCAAAAACTGAGAAGAAAACTGCAAGTGGTCTCCATGATTTACCGAGACCTTCTGTTATCATATACATCGGTCCGCCTTGTGCTTCTCCAGAGGTATCTTTGCCTTTAAACATTATCGTAAGTGTCCCTTCAAAAAACTTAGTTGCCATACCAACAATAGCACTAACCCACATCCAGAATATTGTTCCCGGGCCACCCATAGTCAGAGCAACTGCTACACCTGAAATATTACCCATCCCAACCGTTGATGCAATCGCACTTGCTAATGCCTCAAAAGAACTTATCTGACCGGGTGCATCATCCTCTTTTTTTCGTAATGATTTAATAGCCCTTCCAAAATATCTGAAAGGAACAAAACCAGAATACACCAGGAACCAGAAACCTCCCCCGATAAGCAATAAAAAAAGGGGAAGCCCCCAGAGCCAATTGCCAAAGGCAACAATGAACTCTCCTACCTCGTGTAAGAAATGAGACATACTTTTGATTTATTAGATTTTTGCAAAGATAATATTAAGAATTCAATCATTTTTCAACCTCATCTGACAAAGATAGCTTTCTTGCAGATAAGCTGACTGAAGTACCCTGAAGAAGTAATGATACAATTGTGACAAAGAAGACTATATCAAACATAGCTTGACCATTTTTTATACCGGCAATTAGAGGATAAGTAGCAAAAACTACAGGCACAGCACCTCTTAAACCAATCCAGGAGATATAATGTTTGGCCTTATTTGAGAAATTTTTAAATGGGGTAAGAGTAATAAAAACAGCTAGTGGCCTTGATATTACAGTTAATGAAAAAGCAATTAAAATACCAGGCAGGGCAATGTCAATTAATTCATTAGGATTTACAAAAAGTCCTAAAGTAAGAAAAAGTACAAGTTGGCTTAACCAGGCTATACTATCAAAAAAGGTATAAGCAGTTGGATCACACTGTATTTTATGATTTCCAATAATAAGACCAGCGATGTAAACTGCCAGAAATCCATTACCTCCAACTATCCCTGTTGCAGATTGTGTGAAGAATAGCGTTGCAAGAAGAAGTACATGATAAAGGGATTTGTTCTCTGTATTTAACCGTCTGATAAAAAAGATGGCGATTTGTGCAAAAATATATCCACATACAGCACCAACAGAAAATTGTATAAGAAAAGAGATTAAAAATGATGATGCAGAAGATTCACCAGAGATAACCATCTTTAAAAAGATAAGCATAAGCATGTATGCCATTGGATCATTACTTCCACTCTCTAATTCCAGAAGAGGCTTAAGGTTCTCCTTTAATCTTATACCTTTTGACCTTAAAATTGAAAATACAGATGCAGAATCAGTTGATGACATTATTGATGCAAGTAACATTGACTCGGCAATTGTCAGACCAGGAAAACCCGTTAATGTTGTAGTAATCAGATATATGAGCAAACCCGTAAAAAGTGTGGTCAAAAGAACCCCTAGTGTTGAGAGTAATATTCCAGGTGCAAGGACAGGACGGATATCTTTAATCTTAGTATCCAATCCTCCGGAAAAAAGGATTATACTTAAAGCAACATTCCCAATAAACTGAGCTATGTACGGACTTTCAAACTTAATACCTATTCCATCGCTACCGAATATCATACCAACTGTAAGAAACAGTAACAATAGCGGGACTCCAAATTTGTAAGCAGCTTTTCCGGCAACTATGCTTACAAATATCAAAACTGAGCCTATCAGTAAAATATTATCAGCTGTCAATTGCATATAGGCAAATATACAAAAAAAAGGGGGCTGATTTTTTTATCAGCCCCTTTTTCCAGTATAAAAATTGATTATTTTAAACCTCTGTTTTTCAAAAGTGGGTCAATACCCGGCTCTTTTCCTCTGAAATTAACATAAAGGGTCATTGCTTCATCCTGACCTGCTCTTGCAAGAATCTCTTTACGGAATTTAGTTGCAACCTCCTTATTAAAAATATCTCCGGTCTCAACAAATGCCTGGTAAGCATCACTATCAAGAACTTCAGCCCAAATATATGAGTAATATCCAGCAGTATATCCACCACCGAATGTGTGGCTGAAATAAGTACTTCTGTATCTAGGTGGAATTTGAGAAACAAGGCCTCTATCTCCAAGAACTTTAGATTCAAATGCATTAACATCCAAATCTGCAGGAATCTCTTTAAGAATATGGAAATCCATATCTAACAGAGAGGCTGCAAGATATTCAGTAGTTGCAAATCCCTGACCATATTTACCAGCATTTACAATTTTATCAACAAGCTCCTGAGGAATTACTTCACCAGTTTGGTAGTGTTTTGCATACTCTTTGAGAACTTGAGGTTCAAATGCCCAATGCTCCATAATTTGAGATGGCAACTCAACAAAATCTCTTGTCATTCCGCCAACACCATAATAATTTACATCTTTAAGAAGACTCGCCAGAGCATGCCCAAACTCGTGGAAGAAAGTTTCTGTTTCATCTGTACTAAGTAAAGCAGGCTCATTACCATTAGGTCTTGTAAAGTTCCCAACAATAAGTACAAGTGGGGCAACTCTCTCACCATTTTTATATGTTTGTGAACGGAAACCACTACACCAAGCGCCACCTCTTTTAGCACCTGGGCGTGCAAACATATCCATATAAATAATACCCAGGTGAGAACCATCTTCATCTTTACACTCATAAACAGTTGATTCAGCATGAGGCATAGGTACATTATCCAGCTGAGTAAATGTAATTCCATAAAGTTTGTTAGCTACATAGAAGATTCCATCTCTTACATTTTCCAACTTAAAATATGGTCTTAACTGAGAATCACTAAGGTCGAATTTTTTCGCCATAGCCTTTTCAAAATAGAATCTCCAGTCAGCTGCCTCAAGATCACCTTCAAGTCCACTCTCTTTAGCTATTGCTGACATATCAGCAAGCTCCTTTTTTGCAGACTCTAAAGCCGGTTTCCAAAGCTGATTTAGGAGGTTGTAAACATTCTCCTCTGTTTTCGCCATTCTGGTCTCTAGTTGATATTGTGCAAAATTCTCAAAACCAAGTATTTTTGCTCTTTTAAGTCTTAAATCAATTAGCTTTTTAATAACCTCTTTGTTATCAAATTCATTGTTGTTGTTACACCTGTTTAGATAAGCATTAAGAATCTCTTTTCTTAGCTCTCTGTTTTCAGCTTGTTGTAAAAATGGAATTATACTAGGATTATCAAGTCCAAAAACCCATTTTCCAGTTGTGGAAGAGTCTTTCTCTCCCCTTGCGAATGCTGATGTCTTTAAGGCTTCAGACAACCCTGCAAGATCCTCTTCTTTATCAATTACCAGTTTGTACGAACCTGTTTCAGCAAGTAAATTCTGTCCAAATTGAAGTTGAAGGGCAGAGATCTCTTCGTTGATCTTTTTCAGTTCTGTTTTTTTATCTTCCGGCAGATCTGCTCCGCTTCTGACAAATCCTTTATACATTTCGTCAAGAAGCCTCATTTGTTCAGGATTTAGTCCAAGTGAATCCTTTTTCAGATAGACAGCTTTAACTCTTTCAAAAAGGCCTTGATTAAGACTTATCTCATTATAATGCTTGCTTCTGATTGGCGATAGCTCTTTTTCCAAAGCAAGAACTTCGTTATTTGAGTCTGTGCCGCTAATGTGTGAGAAAACAGGTGATATTTTATCCAGTAAAGCACCTGCATTATCATAAGCTACAATGGTGTTTTCAAATGTAGGCTCTTCTGTATTATTTATAATTGAGTCAATTTCTGCTTTATGCTGGGTCATAGCCTCAACAAATGCTGGCATAAAATGCTCAATCTTAATCTTCTCAAACGGTGGAATACCAAATGGAGTATTCCAGTCCTCCAGTAATGGATTTCCAGACTCTGTCTTTTGACCGCACGATGTAAATATCGCACCTGCTGCAATCATTGCAAATAGAAATTTTTTCATAGTTATTAATTCAGGTTATGGTGTTTTAAAATTAGCCCAGGTAAGATTTAAGTAATTTGCTTCTAGCACTATGCCTAAGTCTTCTTATTGCTTTTTCTTTAATTTGCCTGACTCTCTCTCGGGTTAGCCCAAAATGCTCACCAATCTCCTCAAGAGTCATCTCCGTTGTCCCTATTCCGAAAAAATATTTGACAATGTCTCTTTCTCGCTCCGTTAGTGTTGAAAGGGCTCTTTCAATCTCTTTGTTTAGAGATTCATTTAGCAAACCTCTGTCTGCGTTTGGGGAGTCAGTATTTGGAAGGACATCAAGCAAATTATTATCTTCCCCATCAACAAAAGGAGCGTCAACAGAGACATGTCTGCCTGATACTCTCAGTGTATCTGCAATTTTTTCTCTTGGTATATCAAGTATTACAGCAAGCTCCTCCGGGGAGGGGAGTCTTTCATTTTCCTGTTCAAATTTTGAAAGAGCTTTGTTTATTTTATTGAGAGATCCTACCTGATTAAGTGGTAATCTTACAATTCTGGACTGCTCTGCTAAAGCCTGAAGAATTGACTGTCTTATCCACCAAACCGCATAAGATATGAACTTGAAACCTCTGGTCTCATCAAATTTCTCAGCAGCTTTTATTAAGCCGAGATTCCCCTCATTTATTAAGTCAGGCAAACTAAGTCCCTGGTTTTGATACTGTTTTGCAACAGAAACCACAAAACGAAGATTGGCCCTGGTTAATTTTTCCAAGGCCTCCTGATCTCCCTTTCTTATTCTTTGTGCTAATTCTACTTCATCTTCAACAGTTATCAACTCCTCTCTGCCAATCTCTTGTAAATATTTGTCTAAAGAGGCACTCTCCCTGTTTGTGATTGATTTTGTAATCTTAAGTTGTCTCATGTATACATATTATCTTGCAAAGCTATAAAAAATTGAGCATTGCAGCAAAATTTTAAAGTCCCATACCATAATAGACTACTGTACCATCAGGGTAAACTCCTTCTATAAGGACTGACCTTCTGCTACTTTGTATTATTGCGCTTATATCTGCTGCTTTTGAAACCTGGTTCTGGTTAACATATGTGATGACAAAGCCCTTTTTTATACCTGTACTCCTAAATTTCCCTTCTGAGACCGATAAAACCTCTACACCACTTTTAAGAGATAATTTTTCCAACAACTCTTTTGGTGCCTCTTTCAATTCAGCCCCGAATATTTTAATTACTCCGTTACCTGTATTATCAGTTTTTGAATCATCTCCTGATTTGCTTTGTAAAACAACAGATACAGAAATTTGTTTACCGTTTCTTAATAACTCAATATCAACTTTATCTTTAGGCCTGTATTTACTGATTTGCTCCTGAACAGCCGGGCCCGAATTTACTTTTACCCCATTTATTGAAAGAAGCACATCACCCACTTTAATGCCTGATCTGTCTGCAGCACCATCCCTGACTACTTCAGCTATATAGATACCATTGGTACCCTCCAGACCCTTCTCTTTTGCCAGATCTCCATCAATCTCCTGCATAGATATGCCCAATAGGGCACGCTGTACGCTGCCAAAATCAATAAGATCTTCAACCACCTTTTTTGCAATTGATGAAGGTACTGCAAATGAGTAACCTGTATATGAGCCTGTCCTTGTAGCAATGGCTGTGTTAATTCCCACAAGCTCTCCCCGTGTAGTTACAAGAGCACCTCCACTATTACCGGGATTAACAGCAGCATCGGTCTGAATAAAAGACTCAATTTTGAACTCTTCTCCGGTTGCGGGCATACTTCGTCCCTTTGCACTAACTATACCTGCAGTAATTGTTGATCTGAGGTTATATGGATTACCTATTGCTATAACCCACTCTCCCAGTCTTAAAGAGTCGGAATTTCCAAATGTCAAATATGGAAGATTATTTGCGTCTATTTTGAGAAGTGCAATATCTGTAACCGGGTCTCTTCCTATCAATCTGGACTTGTACGATTTATTGTCTTCCAGAGTAACCACAATTTCATCTGCTCCCTCAATTACATGATTGTTTGTAATAATATATCCATCAGATGTTATGATAACTCCCGAACCTGAATTGACCTGATTCCTTGGCGACATACCTGGATTGCCATAGCCAAAAAAGAAATCATAAATTGTGAATGGTTGCTCCATCCCTTTTTTTGTGACTTTTACATGAACGACTGCCTTAACAGCGGTCTCGGCAGCAAATGTAAAATCAGGATAAAGCTGATCTGATAATGTAACATTACGAAGAGGCAATGTTGCTGAATTTTCATTATAATCTCCTCTTTCTTTGTCTGTTAGTTTAACAACTGCAAATGCTGTCAAGCTACTTACAAGTGCTGTAGCTAAAAAATAAACAAATACTTTTTTCATACACTTAATGTTTTTTTACCCCAAAATCAAATTATATGCCATAACTATTTTTTATTATCTTTGTTCAAAATTGAAAACATATGAAATTTGTTGTATCGAGCACTGAACTTCTTACAAGATTACAATCGGTTTCAAGGGTCATCTCTACCAAAAACTCCCTTCCGATTCTTGACAACTTTCTGTTCATTCTTAAAGATGGAACTTTGTCAATTACAGCCTCTGATCTTGAGACAACCTTAAAAACCAAAATGTTAATTGAAAACATTTCTGAAGAGGGTGAGATTACTGTTCCTGCAAAACTTCTTGTTGACTCGTTAAGAGAATTTGCAGACCAGCCACTGGAATTTAAAACAAATGATAGTTGCTCAATTCTCGATATAACATGGGCAAGTGGAAATGCAAAATTACCATGTACCACCTCAGACGACTATCCTTCAGTTCCTGAACTCAGTGAAAATTACACAACTATAAGTATTAATTCTCATGTTCTTCTTGAGGGTATTAACAGAACACTTTATGCAACTGCTGAAGAAGAGCTTCGTCCTGTAATGAACGGAATCTTTTTTGACATTGACAATAGCAGCTCTACCCTGGTAGCATCTGATGCCCATAAACTAGTATGTTACACAAGACATGACATAAAGTCAGATAATAAATCATCTTTTATTCTCCCTAAAAAACCATCCTCTGTTTTAAAGAACATACTTGGGAAAGGTGATGAAGATGTGGTAATCAGATTTGACTCAAGAAATGCTACTTTTGAGTTTGAGTCCTTCAATTTAATTTGCAGACTTGTTGAGGGTAATTACCCGGCATACAAATCAGTAATTCCAAAGAACAATACTAATAAACTTGTTATTAACAGACTAGACCTTTTAAATTCTGCAAGAAGAGTTGCTGTCTGTTCAAACCAAGCCAGCAGCCAGGTAAGGTTAAAACTTACATATAATACACTGACACTATCTGCTCAAGATCTTGATTTCTCAATCTCTGCCAATGAAAATCTAATATGTCAGTACGAGGGAGATAATATGGAGATTGCGTTCAAATCTACATTCCTTATTGAAATCCTTTCTAATTTACCATACACTGATATTTCACTTGAATTATCAGATCCGTCAAGAGCAGCACTGATTCTTGCAGCAGGACCTGTAGATCCTCAAGAGGAGATACTTGCTTTAATTATGCCTATGATGGTAAATGCATAAACCATCATTTATAATGAAACTTAAACTAAAGAATCCAATTATATTTTTTGATATTGAGAGTACGGGGCTTAATATAGCTTCTGACAGGATTGTAGAGCTCAGTGCACTCAAGATAATGGCTAATGGCGACCAGGAGCTTAAAACCAGACGATTAAATCCTACCATTCCCATATCTCCTGAAGCCCAATCCATACATGGAATATCAAATGAAGATGTAAAAGATTGCCCTACTTTTAAAGAGATTGCCAAAAGTCTTTCGACCTGGATGACGGGATGTGATTTTGCCGGATATAATTCTATCAAATTCGATATCCCTATGCTTGCTGAGGAATTTTTAAGGGCAGGTATTGATTTTGATTTTCGCAAAAGGAAGCTTGTTGATGTCCAGAATATTTTTCATAAAATGGAACAACGGACTCTGAGTGCTGCTTATTCATTTTATTGCAATAAAAATCTTGAAAATGCTCACTCAGCTGAAGCTGATACAGTCGCCACATTTGAAATACTAGAGTCTCAGCTCGACAAATATTCAGACAAACTAGAAAACAGCGTAGAATTTTTATCCAAGTTTTCAATCAGAAACAATTCACTGGATTATGCAGGAAGAATTGCCATTAACGATAAAGATGAACCGGTTTTTAATTTTGGCAAACACAAAGGGAAAACTGTTTTCTCAATTTTCAAAAGTGATCCAAGTTATTACTCATGGATGATGAACGGAGATTTTACTCTGGACACAAAACAAGTTTTAACAAGGCTTTACAATGAATATTTTCATTCTAAATAAATTTGGATTATCTCTGTTTGTAAAAACAGATTTGACTCTTTGTCGCGATAATTCGGACTTCTATATTCCGGATAATTTTGATTCAATAATTATTGAGCCTGCAATTGCTGTTAAAATTAACAGGGCAGGGAAATATATTTCTTCTCAATTCGCTCAGAGATACTATTCAGAAATTTATATTGCTCTAAATATCGTTTCAGATAATTTTTACAGTGATAAAATTACAGTCACAGAATATTCTTTAAACTCCACAATGGAGCAAAGCTTTTATTTAATTGATAACAAAAACATATCAGAACTGTCAACAGGTTTTATTATTAGCATGGATACCGAAAACGATATTGTTATATCTCCTTCCTACACAGATCCAAAAAATATTATTGACTCAGCTATCGAAGAGATTTCAAGAAAAATAAGCTTAAAGAGCGGAGATATAGTTGCAGTTACTTCAGAGGTAAACCAAAAATCTCAAAAAGGGTCCTGTTTCAAAATGTATATTGATGGGCTGGACAATAATTACATTAAACTCCTGGATTTTTCAATCAGGTAAGATGCCGACACACCTGCCAGATATCCAGTTGAAAATGCAATTTGCAAATTATAGCCACCTGTATCTCCGTCAAGATCAATAACTTCTCCTGCAAAATAGAGGTTCTCAATAATTCTGGAACCCATACTTTTAGGAAAAATTTCATTCAATTCTACTCCACCAGCTGTTATTACACACCTCTCAAATCCGGTGAAATTTTCAATATTTATTACCCAATTTTTAATCAAATCAGAAACAGCATATATTTCTCCAGGCAGTCTTTTTGATAATATCTTAGATGGACTAAATCTTAATTCGTTCAAAATTAATGGTATCAATTGCAGTGGTAACAGCTTTTTAAGCAGATCCTTTATTATCAAAGTGTCACTATCTCCAAACTCCCTTACAATCCGGTTAATAACTTGTTCGTTTGATAAAGCCGGTTTTAGGTCGATTCTCAGGGATACTTTATTTCCATCAATTAATGCACGGACAGCTTTCCTGCTTATTCGCAGCCCCAATGGTCCTTCAAATCCGTTATTTGTAAATTCAGCATCACCAAATTCTTCCTGAACACAATCCTTACCAACAAACAGCTTAAGACCAATATTCTTTAATATAAGTCCTTTAATATTTAAATCATATTTTACAGGCATTAATGCAGTTAAAGAAGGGAATCTTTTTGATAATTTATGTCCTGCTTTGTCAGCTAAAAGATATCCGTCACCTGTTGAACCAGTTGATGGATAAGATAGGCCACCTGTTGCAATGATTAGCGAATTCACATAAATTCTGTTTACAACGGATCCGGTTTCACAGGTAATTGAATCAACCTTGTTATTGATTATCACCAAATCAATTACTCTTGATTTATACAAAAATTTCACACCGAGTCTTGATGCCTCTTTAAGCATTATATCTACTACATCAGAAGACCTGCCTGACTCCGGATACACACGGTCTCCTCTCTCAATATTAGTATTTAGGCCAATCTCCTCGAAAAATTGAATAAGTTGAAGATTAGAGAAAGCCCTAAAAGCAAATCTAAAAAACCCTGAATTTGGATAGATATGGGTTGAAAACTCATTCCAGTCTTTTGTGTTGGTGATATTACATCTACCCTTACCTGTTATCAAGACCTTCCTTCCAGCTCGTTCCATTTTCTCAATAAGGAGTACTTTCATCCCCTTACGGGCTGCAGAGATTGCTGCCATAAGTCCCGAGGCACCTGCTCCTGCTATTGCTACATCAAATCTATCCATAATGCAAAGAAAGGCAATAATTAGTAACTTTGTAAAAATTCATGAATCAATATGAGAATTAGCCTATTGTATATATTGTTAATCACTTTAATACTCCATTCATGTAAAAGTGACAACAATCAATTGACAATCTTTGAACCAGCTCCCGGATGTGAATATGCCTCTTTTTTTGGAATCAAAGAAGAGAGAGATGGGATTAAAATACTTATTAATCCATTTGGCAGAAATTCTGCCGACTCATTGTCCAGTTGGTTAGTTCTTCCCTCAGACAAAGATTACAAGAGAATTGTTTGTATGTCAACAAGTCATATTTCATATATTGATGCCCTTGGTGAATCCAATCGTATTGTAGGAGTTTCCGGAGGTCAATATGTTTCTAGTGAAGTGGTTAAAAAAGGCTTAAATGAAGGGAGTATATCTGATATTGGATTTGAGGGGTCACTTAATTATGAGTTACTAATATCTCTGCAGCCTGACCTTGTACTTACCTATGGCATTGAAGGAGAAAACAACCAATATATCGAGAAAATAAAACAGTTTAATATTCCAGTTATAGCCCTGGGAGATTACCTGGAAAATCATCCTCTCGGGAAACTTGAATACCTAAAACTTTTTGGACAGTTGTTAAATAAGAGGGATTTGGCAGACTCAATATATAATTCTACTAAGCTAAGATATTTAGAACTAAAGGAATTAACAAAAAACAGAAATAAGACAAATATATTGATTAACGCTCCATGGAAAGAGGTTTGGTATATTCCCGGAAAAAATAGTTATATGAATATAATTATTGAGGATGCAGGAGGAAGGGTTCTTGGTTCAACTGAGAAATCTGCATATACAAAAGCATTAAGTATCGAAGAGGTCTTTATACTCTCATCTAATGCTGATATTTGGTTAAATCCTAACTCGATTGCGACTATGAGTGAGTTGAAATCTGTAAATCCACTTTTTGCTAATATCAGTCCAGTTATTGAACATAAAGTATTCAATAATACGAAACTTAGTACTCCCGGTGGAGGAAGCCAGTTTTGGGAAAAGGGAGTTATTGAGCCTGATATAATATTAAAGGATCTTATTAAAATAATCCATCCAGATTTAATTAAAAGTCATGAACTTAAATACTATTTTAACCTTCAATGATTTTCCAAAAAAAACTCTCTGTTAAAGAATAACAGAGAGTCATTGTTATGAAGTGTCAAACTAGTATACAGCCGGCTGTTCTTTGCCTTCAAGTATAGCTAAACCATTCATTGCTAACGCAGACATCTCATCTTCACCTGGATATATTTTTACAGGGGCAATAAAAGAGACCATATCTGATATCTTTTCCATAAGTTTTGTATTGTATGCAACACCTCCGGTTAAAAGTATAGCATCCACCTTTCCGGATAAAACTGCTGCAGCAGCACCAATCGCTTTTGCAACATTATAACCGAATGCGTCTGAAATTAAAGTAAAATGTTCATCACCTTCAGATACTCTTTTTTCGACTTCGTTAAAAGAGTTTGTACCCAGATGAGCAACAATTCCACCCTCCCCTGCAATCATTTTTTTAATTTGTTGCAAAGTAAACTTACCTGAGAAGCAAAGTTCTGCTAGAGCTAACACCGGCAATGTCCCGGATCTCTCAGGTGAAAATGGGCCCTCGCCGTTTAAAGCATTGTTTACATCAATTACTCGTCCATTCTTATGGACACCTACAGAGACACCACCTCCAAGATGAGCAACTATTAAATTGAGATCTTCATACCTTTTACTCTCAGAGCCTGCATACATTTTTGCTATAGCTTTCTGGTTAAGAGCATGGAAAATGGATACTCTGGGTAATAGAGGGTGTCCGCTAATTCTGGCTACTGGTTCAAGCTCGTCGACAACTACAGGGTCAGCAATATAGGCTTTGCATCCCGGAGCAGATTCAGCAATATTTGCAGCAATAAGTCCTCCAAGATTGCTGGCATGCTCTCCTGATATCCCAACTCTTAAGTCCTCAATCATTTTAGAATTTACCTCATAAACACCGGATTTTATTGGTCTTAAAAGACCGCCTCTACCAACAATAGCTGAGAGGTCTCCTATATGAATATTATTATCTTCCAGAGTTTTTAAAATTGCTTCCTTTCTAAATTGATACTGATCAGATATCTTTTCAAAAAGAGAAATCTCCTCCGATGTATGTCTTAAAGTATGCGTGAATATCTGTTTATGACCTTCAAAAACAGCAATTTTAGTAGAGGTTGATCCAGGATTAATGGCTAATATCTTGTATCCCATAAAAATTATTTAGCGGTTAAAGCAGCAAGTGCGATTGAATTAAGCTTAGTGTCTATACTATCTGCTCTGCTTGATAAAACACATGGAACTTTTGCACCGGCAACAATAGCTGCCTGACGACTACCTGTACATAACTGAGTATTAACTTTATAAAATACATTTGCAGATTCCAGATTAGGAAAAACAAGACAATCTGCATCCCCAGCGACAGGACTTACAAGCTTCTTAACAGCACAAGCTTCTTGAGAAATGGCAACATCTAATGCTAGTGGTCCGTCTACAAAACAGCCTGCAATCTGGGCTCTGTCAGCCATCTTTGAAATAATTGCGGCATCAACACACGCTTGCATTCCTGGTAGCATTTGTTCAGTTGCAGCAATTATAGCAACTTTTGGTTTGGGGATACCTAAGGAGTGAGCAGTTTTAACTACATAGTTTGTAATAGCAATTTTTTGAGAAAGATCAGGTGCCGGTATAACCGCAATGTCCCCTAAAACTAATAGTTTATGATATTGCTGGTTTGAAAGAACAGTAACATGACTAAGAACAGCTTTTGGAGGAAGCAAACCCTTCTCTTTATTTAAGATCGCTCTCATGTACTTGTCAGTACTGCACAAACCTTTCATCAGAATATCTCCTTCGCCTGAATTAATCAAATCAACTGCCATAGCAACGGCTTTAATCTCATCATCATTAGGGACAATTCTGAAAATAGAGGGATCTATCTTCTCATGGGCACATACTTGGCGAATCATCTTTTCATCTCCTACCAGTGTTGCCTCAACAATACCAGCCTCAACAGCGAGTTTTGCTGCGTTAATTGTGTGATCGTCAACAGCCCAGGCAGCAATAAGCCTTTTCTTTGGCTTACTCCTAAGTTGATCATAAATTTGCTCAAATGTTGTAATCATATATGTTGTATTAAATAATCAATTATACTAATTTCATAGTGTCCTGAGCAATTACAAGCTCTTCATTTGTAGTGACAGTTGCCATTTTTACTCTTGAGCCTTGTTTTGTAAGAATTACATCCTTACCTCTTACTCCATTGTTTGCATTCTGATCAAAATCTACTCCCAGATATTCAAGGTGAGTTCCAACCATCTCTCTGATATGAGGATCGTTTTCTCCAATTCCTCCGGTAAAGACTATAAGATCACATCCATTCATTGCAGCTGTGTATGCTCCAATATACTTTAAAACTCTATAGAACAGGAGATTTAATGTAAGAATTGCTCTTTTATCTCCCTGAGAAGCAGCTGATTCAATATCCCTGGCATCTGAAGACTTTCCAAAAACACCAAGGAATCCGCTCTTCTTGTTGAGCAGAGCATTAATTCCAGCAGCATCAAGTTTTTCTCTCTCCATTATATATGATATAATTCCCGCATCCAGGTCACCGCTCCTTGTTCCCATAATCAATCCTTCCAGAGGAGTAAAACCCATTGAGGTATCTATAGATTCTCCATTTTTTATAGCAGTAATCGAACTTCCGTTACCTAAATGGCAAGTAATTACTTTAGATTTATGAAAATCAAGTCCGGCTAAATCACACGCCTTTTTTGCCACAAATTTGTGACTTGTCCCGTGAAATCCGTATCTTCTGATTTTATGCTGTGTATAATATTCATATGGTATTGCATACATATACGCATACTCAGGCATTGTCTGATGGAAAGATGTATCAAATACCGCTACCTGAGGCACTTCCGGCATTAGTGTTTGAACTGCTTCAATTCCGAGCAAATTTGCTGGATTATGCAAAGGTGCAAGCTCACATAATTGTTTAATTCCTTCAATTACCTGATTGTCGATTAAAGTACTTTTCTTGAAAAGTTCACCTCCATGAGCAACTCTGTGACCAACTGCATTAATTTCAGAAAGAGATTTTAAAACTCCCAGTTTAGAATCAACAAGAATATCTAAAACTTTTTTAATACCTACTGTATGATTTGGAATTGGAGTTTCTTCCTCATATTTATCTTTACCATCTGCTCTGTGAGACAGGATTCCGGCTTCAAGGCCAATCCTCTCAACTAAACCCTTAGCCAACAATTGATACTGATTTTCAGTGTGCATGTCGAGCACCTGATACTTCAGGGATGAGCTCCCGCAGTTCAATACTAGAATTATCATTATTCGATATATTTATAAATTTGTTAAATTATCATCTAAAATCGCACAAATATAGCAACAATAGGCTCATTTAAGTTATAATTTGAAATAAATTTCGCAATTATTACTTACAAATGAGTCGAAGAAACCCGCTATTAAAAATCTCTCTCGCATATCTTGCAGGACTTGCAACGGGGTCCTTATTCATTCCTGATTCCACCCTGTTAATTATAACTACATCAACAATACTAATCGCCTTCCTTGGTATATATTACTATAGGTTAAAGAGCCCAATTTTAAAAGCAGATAATTATATATCAATCATTCACAATTGGTCAATAATTGTTTCAGTCTACTTTCTGGCACTGCTTAATCTAAATTTGAGTGGTTATCACTACAAAATTACAAAAATAACTTCAATTCCTTCAGGGAAAATAAAATATGCTGAATTGATTGTTGATGAGATTCTCTCTAGTGATTCGGGCTCAATAACATTAAATGTTATAAACTTAAGATTCAATGAAAAACAACGACTAAAAATTAAAATGTTTGTAAATGACATCTCTCCCGGAGATACATTAACCGGCACATGCTATTCTTATCCAGTTAATGATAGCAGATCAAATAGAAGCTTTAAAAAGTATCTGGCATTAAAGAGTATATACTCCCTATGCTATATGTATTCTGGTTCTTTTTCTATTAAAGCATCTAATTATTCCGGAGAAAAAAGAGATCTCAAAAATTTGAAAAACAGATTTATAAAATTATTAAACCAAAGAATTCCAAATAAACAAAGATCTTCGGTTATTATTGCATTAACATCCGGTTATAAGAAAGATATGGAACTTGAGACAACTAAGGCATTTTCAAGATCAGGGGCTATGCACTTGATGGCGGTCTCCGGATTACATTTAAATTTTATCCATCTGATTCTAAGTTATTCATTGATGTGGATGGGGAATTTTAAAATAATGAAAAGAATACGATGTTTAACAATCCTTTACTTCATGTGGAATTATGCCTTTTTTACCGGAATGCAGGAGAGTATTTTAAGAGCTTCAATAATGATAAGTTGCTCGGAAGTATCAAGAATTACAGGCAGAAGAAGTTTTGGATTGAATACTTTGTGCTTTTCATTTCTGCTAATCTGTGTATTTAACCCCATATCATTTTTTAACCCCGGTTTTAGGTTATCGTTTGCTGCTACCCTATCAATATTGATAATTAATCCTCTTCTCTTAAAACTTATAACAGATGCCGGGAAAATCAGGGGGTATATATGGAATAGTATATCTCTTTCGCTTAGTTGTCAGTTAGGAACATTACCATTGTCAATCCTCTATTTTGGGTTTATACCGTCGTATTTTATGTTATCCAATCTTTTAGCCATTCCGCTTAGCGCAATAATAATAATTCTGACATTTTTGCTGATCCTGACAGATGGGACTCTATTAACTCCGTATATAGCGCAATTGCTTGAGAGCTCCAGTAGTGTATTAATCTGGACTGTCAAAAACATAGAAAGGTTACCCTTCTCAACAATTTATATTAAATAGTTACTGCAATC
Organism: Bacteroidales bacterium; assembly: GCA_018053445.1. Classification (GTDB taxonomy): domain Bacteria; phylum Bacteroidota; class Bacteroidia; order Bacteroidales; family UBA932; genus Bact-08. Next base: position 28,122 of record JAGPLK010000008.1, read on the forward strand.
ATCAAGACAGAGACTATTGCAACTACAACTCCAATCCACTGTTTTTTTGTGAAGTGCTCCTTGAAGAAAAACACTCCGGCAAGTGCTGTGAGCATTACTACTGATGCGTTATGAACAGGAAATACGACTGACCCTCCCATTAATCCAACATTTACAAGGATCATTTTGGATACAAGAAAGTTAAAGACTCCCATAACCGAGCCCCATAAAATTGGCTTAAAATTCAATTTCATGTGACTTCTGTTTATCATTAAGTCATAAATAACAGTGCCAACTCCCAGTAATGCTGCAGTTGCAAAAATACCCATAAGAAAGAGCTCCTGGGGATTCCCGGTGTTAACAAATTTGTGATTTACCACTTCCATTGAGGTATCAATCAAACCTGAAACCAGAAAGACAGAGAGAGGTAATAACAGGGATTTAAGTTTTATTCTACTTTCGTTCTCCTTAAAAAGGATTAATATAAATGAGATTATAGCAAGGAATATACCTGTAGTCTTTAGAATAATATTATCTCTTTGTCCTAAATAGAATACTCCTACCAGTACAGGTATTACAACAGCCATTTTATTTAATGCTGTAGTTATGCCGATACCAGCATTGACAGTAGAGAATGACATCAGAATAAACGATAGTATAAACAAAAAACCAACCCACAAAGAGGATATCAGCAAAGGCTGTGTCATCGTTCCAAATGCATCCAATACCGGTTTGTCATAAGTAATTGATGTCATTATAAATGCAACAATGTAGTTAATAGTTATTGCCTGAAACTTATTGACATTCTTGGAATTAATTATTTTTAGGGATAGAAACATCCCTATTGCAAATAAAATATGGATTATCAGGTATATAATATTCATTGTCTGTTTTTGTAAAAATAAAGCACGAAGATAAAACTTAAATTATATACTTTTGTGACCGTCTAATAAAATTCAGAACAATGGGCGGACTTTTTGGTGTAGTTTCAAAGGAGAGATGTACAACAGATCTTTTTTACGGTACAGATTATCACTCCCACTTGGGTACAAGAAGAGGAGGTATGGCTACAAGAAACAGTGAGGGTCACTTTTCAAGGTCAATACATAATCTGGAGAACTCTCACTTCAGAAATAAATTTGAAGATGAACTCAAAAAATTTGACGGAAACTCAGGTATTGGTGTAATTAGCGATACAGACCCTCAACCAATGATTATTAACTCCCATCTTGGAAAATTTGCAATTGCCACAGTTGGGAAAATTAATAATATAATTGATCTAGAGACACAGCTCATTGACAAAGGAAGAAATTTTACTGAACTGAGCTCAGGTAAAACTAATCCTACAGAACTTACATCCATTTTAATAACAGAAGGGGAGAGTTTTACAGAAGGGATTAAAGTGGCTCAGGATAAAATCAAAGGCTCATCTTCAATATTACTATTGTGCTCAGATGGCATTATTGCATCAAGAGACAAATATGGCAGAACACCTTTGGTGATTGGAAGAAAAGATGGCTCTACTGCTGTTGCCTCAGAGACATGCGCATTTTTAAACCTTGGTTATGAAGAGGAGTATTATCTCGGCCCGGGAGAGATTGTTTTAATAACAGAAGATGGTTACAAACAGCTTTCACCTCCCGGAAAGAAAATGCAAATATGCTCATTTTTATGGGTATACTATGGTTACCCAACAAGTTCGTACGAAAAAATTAATGTAGACGATGTGAGATATTCTCTGGGCTATTTATTAGGATCTAAAGATAAAACAGAACTAGATATTTCATCTGCAATTCCAGACTCAGGTACTTGTATGGCTATTGGTTTTGCCTCAGGAAAAAAGATCCCGTACAGATGTGCAATTGTTAAATATACACCTACATGGCCAAGGAGTTTCATGCCATCTGACCAGTCTGTCAGAAACTTAGTGGCAAAAATGAAACTTATCCCAAATAAAAGTTTACTAAGGGAAAAGAAAATTGCTTTTTGCGATGATTCAATTGTAAGAGGTACACAGCTGGGTGATAATGCTAAAACACTTCTGGACTATGGTGCAAGAGAAATCCATATTAGAATTAGCTGTCCACCACTAGTTTACCCATGTCCGTTTTTAAATTTTTCTGCTTCAAGGTCACCACTTGAATTAATTACCAGAAGATACATACAGGAGAAAGAGGGATCACACGAGGTAAATCTGGATAAATATTCAAATGAAAATTCCTTAGAATATAAAGAGATGGTTGAGTACATTCGAAAAGAGTTAAAACTGTCAAGTCTTCAATTCAATTCCATTAATGATTTAATAAAATCAATAGGACTTGATAAATCCTCGGTTTGCACTCATTGTTTTGACGGAACAAGTTGTGGGGATTGAGAATAACTCTCGTAAAATTTTGGCATTTAAGATTTTTAATTATCTTTGTTATGCACAAAATTAAATTTCTTAACCTTATTCACTTCGGTTCTTATGAACATTTTTGTTTCAAGTTTGAGTTTCCGAGCTAAAAAAGAGGATTTAGCCGAACTTTTCGCACCATTTGGCGAAGTTATATCTGCCAGAATAATATTCAATCGCGAAACCCGCCGCTCAAAAGGCTACGGATTCGTTGAAATGCCTAACGAATCAGAGGGTAATGCAGCAATTGCGGCACTTAACGGTTCTGAGCATATGGGTAGAACAATCAATGTTGCTGTTGCAAACGAAAGGCCACCCAGAGAAGAATAGAAAATATTGTCAATCTGAAATAAAAGGGGGAAGTAAAAACTTCCCCCTTTTATTATACTATTGATTTTAAATCAATTATTAACCAGTTTCATCTCTTCAATAAGATGTCCAGCACCTGCTACTTTATCAATAACAAACAGAACATATCTGATGTCAAGTGATATATTCCTGCATATTTCAGGATCATATACTATATCACTCATTGTCCCCTCCCACACCCTGTCAAAATTAATTCCAATAAGCTCTCCGGATGCATTTAATACTGGACTTCCTGAATTTCCGCCTGAAGTATGATTAGTTGCAATAAAACAAACCGGTACCGTTCCATTTACCTCCCATCTGCCAAAGTCTTTAGCTTTATATACATCTCGCAATTTTTGAGGAATATCATAGTCATAAATATTTGGATTATCCTTCTCCATAATTCCATCCAAAGTTGAGTTATGTTTATAGTAAACAGCATCTGAAGGGGAATAGCCGCTAACTTTCCCATAAGTTATTCTTAGTGTTGAATTTGCATCAGGATAAAAATCTCTCTCTTTATCAAATTCCATTTGTCCTCTCATATAGCTTCTGTACAACAATGCAAGTCTTGAATTATAACTATCAAGCTTAGGCCTTATTATTTCGTTGAAATAGTCATTAAATGCCTGTTGAAAAACAAGAGCCGGATCATTGTCAAACTCTCCGGCATCAATACCATTTTTCAATGCCTCATTCATCTTTTCCTGAGAAGCAAAGAGAGAGTTTTCAAAAATAGATTCAACAATATTTTCAGCAGAGCCGTGTCTTTTTAATAGATCTTTAAAATATTCCGGCTGGAAATCAGCGGGTACATTCTTGCTGTATTCATTAATGAGAGCCTTAAATGATCTCTTATCTATATTAGAGTGATAATTTTTAAAATGATCATTTACTATTTCCTGGATATTTCTTGCACTTACCTCAGGGCTCATTTTTGAATTTCTAAGAATTGCATTCTTAATAACTCCGGCAAATCTTATAATTTCATTGGCATTAACAGCCTCCATCTGGTAGTCATTAGCAAAAGCGTAAGGCTCCAAAACTTTATAAATATTGAATAAGCTGTCTGTTAATCCTTTATAATGAGGTCTGTTAGCAGCCCATTTTGCAAATTCGGCCTCAAAACCTCTCTTTGTCTCAACTGTATTCATTTTTAAAATCCCCTTTGCTTCTCCCTGCCATTTTTTCCAAGCGTTAGCAACTGAGGCATTTTTAGATGCATACTTAATCCTAACCTCCTGACTGGCAGACATCTCTTCTTGCTGTATATTAAGTCTTAGTGTTCGTAGATTTATTTTATGTGGATTTGAAATATTTGATATATACCTAACAGCTTCACTATGCAAATATTCCTGAGTTCTTCCTGGGTAACCATATACAAGAGTAAAATCACCTTCATTTACGCCAGCAACAGAAAGTGTAAAGAATTTTTTAGGTTTATACGGAACATTCTCTTTTGAGTAAGGAGCAGGTTTGTTATCTTTTCCAGCATAAATTCTGAAAAGAGAGAAGTCTCCTGTGTGCCTGGGCCACATCCAGTTGTCTGTATCTCCGCCGAATTTTCCGATCGATGAAGGAGGGGCGCCAACAAGTCTTACATCAGTAAATGTTTCATAAATGAATATGAAGTATTGATTTCCGTAATATAGTCCCTCCACTCTTGCATCATAGTGAGTTCCCTTTTTTGCCTGTTCTATCAGTTTTTCAGAATTAGCTCTGATTATTTTATCTCTCTCCTTCTCATCACTACTATTCGATACACCTTTTAAAACGGTTTCAGTAACATCATCCATTCTTACTAAAAACCTTACAGTAAGCCCTTTATTTGGCAATTCAGCCTCTCTTGTCATAGCCCAAAACCCATCTTTTAGATAATCATTTTGCACGCTACTGTGTGATTGAATTTGGCCAAATCCGCAATGATGATTTGTAATTAGCAGACCATCAGGGGAAATAAGTTCTCCTGTACATCCGCCTCCAAAATGGACAATTGCGTCTTTCAAAGAAGCTTTATTAATATCATACAGGTCTTTAGCAGTAAGCTTGAATCCGTTTTTTTTCATATCAGGTATCCTCTCTTTGATTAGAGAGGGTAACCACATACCCTCATCTGCATTGAGGTTTGAGATTGATACAAAAAATAGAACTACAAATAGCAATAATTTCTTCATCTTTTAATATTAGTTATAAATTATTATTATGCTTGTTTCGCTAATTACAAACTTACGAAATTTTCTTACTTTTGAAGAAAAGTGAGTTTATGAATAAATTGGCTAAATATATAGCAGGTATAGCAGGTGCTGTTATTATTGCATTTCTTGCCTGGTTTTTTGCAGACATATTAATTTACATTCTTATTTCTGCAGTACTTTCATTAATTGGCAAGCCATTAATGATTTATATGTCAAAAATCAGGATAAAAGGTCACACTCTTCCTCAGAATGTGACCGCTTCAGTAACTTTGATCTCTCTTCTTGGTATATTTTTCAGCTTTTTCTTCTTTATCGCCCCACTTGCAGGAGATTTAATTTCAACTGTCAGTTCCATGAATATGGATACTCTTAATGAAAAGATCAGTGAACCGCTTGCAAATTTTAACAGCTATATGCTGGAAACTTTTCCCGGACTCTCCTCAAACTTTAAAATAGAGGACATAATTTTCAAAGAGTTCCAAAACTTAATTAACGCCGAGACCTTAACTAATTTTTTTACATCAATTACATCTTTTCTCTTTGATTTTGCTATTGGTGTTTTTGTAGTCTCTTTTATCACTTTCTTTTTCCTCAAAGAGCAGGAGATGTTTTCAAATATGGTTCTTGCTTTATTTCCTGATAAATATGAGAGTAATGTTAAGCGTGCACTTGAATCAATTTTCAATCTTCTGGCCAGATATTTTATTGGTATCTCTCTTGAGACGGTATTAATCACAATTTTAAATGGATTTGGCCTCTATTTTATTGGGGGTGTACACTTTTCAATGGCTATCATTCTAGGGTTAGTTTCGGGGATATTGAATGTCATTCCATACATAGGACCGTGGTTGGGAGGAATAATAGGTGTGCTGATTTCTATGACTGACATAGGTTTAAATATTCCTGATGCGGGTGTTATGATATTTACTCTGGGAATGATATTCTTTGTTACACATATGATTGATGTTTTTCTCTTTCAACCTTACATATATTCAAATAGTGTTCAGGCCCATCCTCTGGAAATTTTTATTGTAATCCTTATTGCCTCAAGTATTGGCGGCATTATTGGCATGCTTGTAGCAATTCCTGCTTACACTGTTATAAGGGTATTCGCAAGAGAGTTCTTTTCGAACTTTAAACTTGTTCAAAAACTAACTGAGAAAATAGACTAAATTATTATACAAGAAAAAAAGAGACCAACTAAAAATTGCTTTTAGTCGGCCTCCTTCTGAAATATTTACTTGTAAATACTATTGCTTATTAGCTTCAAATATTGCGTTGTATTTCTTATAGCCCTCCATAAAGCTATCTCCTTTTTCACGGAAACGGAAGTAAATGTTCTTCAGGTACTCTGCAACGATTGCTTTTATGTCCTGATCCTGAGCTGTATTGAATGCATTTTCAAAAGGAGCAATTGAAAGTTCAAGATACTCTTCAAGTTGTTTTACCATAGCCTCGTATTTCTTGTCGTCCATCTCGTCTGCAGCCTTTGTCTGTATATCAACAGCCTTATCATAATATGTTGTTCCAACTGCAAATGAACCAAATACATAGTTTGGATCTACATCAACAGACTTCTTATAGCATTCAATTGCCTTCTCCATGTTGTCAAGTTTTTTCCAAACATTTCCTTCTGCGTAATAGAGTGAAGCGTTCTTTGGCTCGTTCTCCTGAGCTTTTCTTATCAAATCTAAAACTTTATTTGGATCATCATTAGTTTCAAGATAGATGTTAATAAGAGAAACAAGAATGCTTTGGTTCAAAGGATATTTTGTAAAACCTGCCAAAAGAACATCTTTTGCCTTCTCAAGATTACCGGATTTTTTGTATGACTCTGAAAGATTGGAAAACAAATCACCTTTTGAATCAAAGTTATTGGCAAGAGACATTTCAAAAAACTTGATAGCTCTGTCTGAATCTCCATACATATTTGCAGTAATACCTGCATAATACATAATTGTAGTATCCGGTGCATTTACCAGTGGGTTAACGCTGATTTTGGCTGCCTCTTCAAAATTTAATGATGCAGCTTTGAAATCTCCCAAAGTGTAGCTATTCATACCTTCGTTAAAGTAGCGTCCTTTCATAAGAGTTAACCTCTCAGCAATATCTTTGTTCTTTGATCCGTTTGCAGTCTCTGCAGCTTTATCAAGTGACTCCATAGCCAGTTTAAGTAAGTCTCCTCCAAGGTATGGCTTTGTAACCACCCATGCAGCAAGAGTACCATCTTGTCCATAATAAAGATCCTTATCTGAATAGGTATCGATATTGTAAGGAACTCCGTTTACAGATTTAGCTTCTGATGATAGAATCCTTTGATCTTTTAGAATCACCTTAAGCTCCAGCTGAGATGCACCCAGCCAAATTGACTTAATTGGAGCGTCATAGATAGTTGCGTACGCATCGGAAACTTTTAACCAGGTTGCAGGATTAGTGGCCTTTTTAGGATTGGCTGCATCTTTTTGTGCTTTTTCCAAGTCCTTTATCCCCTTTTCTGCGTCTTTGTTCTGTGCGCCCAACGAGATAGAAAGTATCAATGAAAGGGCAAGTAATAATTTTTTCATTTGAATTTCGAAAATTTGATTAATCTTAAATAATTATTTATTCTTCGGTTTCTACAGGTTTGTCTTCACTTTTATTAACCCGACACACAGCTGCAATCATATCTCCCTCTCTGAGATTAATGAGCTTCACTCCCTGAGTAGCCCTACCTGCAACCCTTATATCGGCAACCGCAACTCTGATGGTAATTCCGGATTTATTGATAATCATAAGATCATTTTCATCCGTAACATCTTTTATTGCTATCAAAGAACCCGTTTTCTCTGTAATATTTATCGTCTTAACGCCTTTAGCTCCCCTGCTGGTTATTCTGTAGTCATCCAGATCAGATCTCTTTCCATATCCATTTTCACTAACTACCAGAATATGCCTCTTTTCCGTCTCTTTGTTTAGGATATCTACACAAATCATACCAATTACTTCATCATCCTCTGATATGTTGATTCCTCTAACCCCGGAAGCAGTTCTGCCTATGGCTCTTACATCCTCTTCATTAAATCTGACACACTTTCCACCTCTTGCAGCCAATAGTATTTCACACTTACCATTAGTAAGCACAGCTTCCAGTAATTCGTCATTTTCCCTGATTGTAATTGCATTAACGCCATTAGTCCTGGGTCTTGAGTAGGCTTCAAGAGAGGTCTTCTTTACAACTCCCCTCTTGGTAGCCAGTATTATGAAGTTTGAATTAATATATTCATCATCATTTAATTTACCGACATTAATGTATGCCTTAACCTTATCGTCCGGATCAATATTAAGAACATTCTGGATAGCTCTTCCTTTGGAGGCCTTAGTCCCTTCAGGAATTTCGTAAACCTTAAGCCAGAAACATTTACCTTTTTGAGTAAAGAACAGCATTGTACTGTGCATGTTTGCAACATAAATATGCTGTATGAAATCCTCTTCGCGGGTTGTACTGCCTTTTGCCCCAACTCCTCCCCTGTTCTGAATTCTATATTCAGCAAGTGGAGTGCGTTTTATATATCCCAGGTGAGAAATGGTAATAACGACATCTTCGTTTGGATAGAAATCTTCAGGATTAAAATCTTCTGCAGATGGTTGAATCTCTGTCCGTCTGTTATCACCAAATCTTGCTTTTAGATCTGCCAATTCATCTTTAATGATTTGCATCTGCAGAGAGAGATCTGCCAGAACCTCATTAAGGTGATTAATCAACTTAACAAGTTCATCATATTCTGCCTGAAGTTTGGAGCGCTCAAGACCAGTTAACTGCCTTAATCTCATCTCAACAATTGCTGTTGCCTGAATTTCAGAAAAAGCAAACCTTTCAATAAGTCTGTTTTTTGCCTCGTCAACGGTTTTAGATTCTCTTATCAGTCTGATTATTTCATCAATATGATCCAGCGCTTTAAGAAGTGCCTCAAGAATATGAGCTCTCTTCTCTGCCTGTTCCAGTTCAAATTTTGCTCTCCTGACAACAACATCATGCCTGTGGCGTACAAAATACTTAATAAGCTGTTTTAAATTAAGCATTCTCGGCCTTCCGTCAACTAATGCAATATTATTTACAGAGAAACTAGACTGGAGTTGTGTGTATTTATAGAGAGTATTGAGAATTACATTGGCAACTGCTCCTATCTTTAGCTTAATCACTATGCGCATTCCCCTTCTGTCACTTTCGTCATTTATATACGCTATGCCCTCAACTCTCTTCTCCTCAACAAGTTCAGCAATTTTTTCAATTAACTCCCTCTTGTTAACCATATAAGGTATCTCGGAAATAACAATAGTCTCTCTGCCACTTTCTGATACCTCAATTTCTGATTTAGCTCTCACTACCACTCTTCCCCTGCCTGTCTCAAAAGCATCTTTGATCCCCTGCATCCCTAAAATTGTACCTCCTGTAGGGAAATCGGGTCCCTTTATATATTGTAAAAGCTCCTCAGTGGAGATTTCATTATTATCTATATATGCCGATATTGCATCCACCACCTCCGATAAATTATGAGGAGGCATATTTGTTGCCATACCTACAGCAATTCCGGAAGCACCATTTAGTAATAAAAGAGGAGCCTTTGCAGGCAAAACGGTTGGCTCCTGAAGAGAGTCGTCAAAATTCAGTTTAAAATCAACTGTGTTTTTTTCAAGGTCTGCCAGTACCTCCTCCGCAATCTTTTTAAACCTGGCCTCGGTATACCTCATTGCTGCAGCAGAGTCACCGTCAATTGAGCCAAAGTTACCCTGACCATCAACAAGCATGTATCTCATACTCCACTCCTGGGCCATCCTAACCATTGCCTCATAAACACTTGAGTCCCCGTGAGGGTGGAATTTTCCCAGTACCTCTCCCACTATACGGGCGGACTTTTTGTAAGAGGCACCTGATGTAAGACCCAATTCAGACATGCCGTAAAGGACCCTTCTGTGAACAGGTTTTAGTCCATCTCTAACATCCGGAAGGGCACGAGAGACAATCACGGACATCGAATAATCGATGTAAGCGCTTTTCATCTCGTCCTCTATGTTAATTTTGATTATTCTTTGGTTGTTTTCAGATTCTTGTATCATTATATCTTCAACTTTCCTTTTAGAAAAAGAGGTGTAAAATTAGGAATAAAAAATAGATTGAACAAATTGAAATTCTATTTGTCTAAATTGAGTAAATTTGCAAATAATTTCACAAATCAAAATGAATCTTATACTTTCCAACGAACTAAATGAAATAATCTCTTACAGCAGAGAAGAGGCCATGCGAATGGGCAGCTACACAATAAGTGTTGACCATCTGATTTTAGGAATAATCAGGCATCAGGACAATGCTGCTTTTGAGATAATAATGAATTTTGGAATAGACTTTAAAGATCTTAAAGTAAAGATTGAAGGGCAGTTAAAAAATGGCCAGATGGTTCCATATGATCAGGCAGATAAAATAAATTTATCTAAAGGTGCCGAGAATTCACTTAAGATAATGTACCTGGAGGCACGATCTCTGAAGGAATCCAAACCAGGCCCTCTTCATCTTTTTCTCGCAATATTAAGAAGCGATGAGGGGGTTTCAATACCAATCCTAAAAGAGTTTAACCTGTCTTATGATAGAGTACAGGGAATATTAAAGGGCAAAGACTCAGCAAAACCGATATCAGGATCCCAATTTGATGGTGAGATATTTGATAATGTAAATAATGAAAACGAAGCAGATTCCAAAATTAAATCAGCCAGAGCAGTAAAATCAACTTCTGACACTCCGGTTCTTGACAGTTTTGGATTTGATCTTACATCAGCTGCACTTGAAGCGAAACTAGACCCAGTGGTAGGCAGAGATAAAGAGATAGAACGGCTGGCTCAGATTTTAGGCAGAAGAAAGAAGAACAACCCTGTTTTGATAGGAGAACCTGGAGTAGGAAAATCTGCAATTGCGGAAGGTCTCGCATTGAGAATAGCACAGAGAAAGGTCTCCAGAGTTCTTCTGAATAAAAGAATTATATCACTTGATATTGGTTCAATTGTAGCAGGGACAAAATACAGAGGTCAATTTGAGGAGAGAATGAAGTCAATCCTGAATGAATTGACAAAAAATCCCAACATTATTCTTTTCATAGACGAACTTCACACGCTTGTTGGAGCAGGAGGTGCCTCTGGTTCTCTTGATGCCGCAAACATGCTTAAACCTGCCTTAGCGAGAGGAGAGATTCAGTGTATTGGAGCAACAACACTTGATGAGTACCGTGAGTTTATTGAAAAAGACGGGGCATTAGAGAGAAGGTTTCAAAAAATAATGGTTGAACCCACCAACTTTGATGAGACTCATATAATACTACAGAACATAAAAGAGAGATATGAGAAGCACCATAATGTAAAATACACCGATGAGGCTCTCATAGCATGTATAAGATTATCCCAGAGATATGTCACAGACAGATGTCTGCCTGACAAAGCTATTGATGCTCTGGATGAAGCCGGATCCAGAGTTCACCTTATGCATCTTAAGGTTCCAGATTTTATCTCTGCAATTGAAAAGGAGATTGAACCTATAAAAACTGAAAAAAGGCTGGCTGTAAGCAATAGCCAATTTGAAAAGGCCGCCCAACTAAGAGATCTTGAAAAACAAAAACTAGAAGAGCTTGAACTTGCTCAAAAAGCATGGAATGAAGAACAAAATCTTCATCCCCAGCTTGTTGACGAGAACGATGTTGCAGAAGTTCTCTCGATGATAACAAGCGTCCCAATACATAAGTTAGCTGAAAAAGAGGGAGATAAACTTGCCAAAATGGGAGTGAATCTTAAAAAGAGGTTAATTGGCCAAGACGATGCCGTTGACAAAGTCGTAAAAGCTATTCAGCGTAACAGAGCAGGACTAAAGGATCCCAACAAACCTATAGGGAGCTTCCTGTTTCTTGGACCCACCGGTGTTGGAAAGACTCAACTTGCCAAAATACTAACTGAATACCTGTTTGACTCGGTTGATAATCTAATTAGAATTGATATGAGCGAATATATGGAGAAATTCGCAGTAAGCAGGCTGATTGGAGCTCCCCCGGGCTATGTTGGATATGAAGAGGGTGGTCAGTTAAGTGAAAAGGTAAGAAGAAGACCATATTCAGTTGTTCTTCTTGACGAAATTGAAAAGGCCCACCCGGATATTTTTAATCTTCTTCTGCAAGTGATGGATGAGGGAAGACTTACTGACAGTAACGGAAGACATATTGATTTCAGAAATACTCTCATGATTATGACATCAAACATTGGCAGCAGAGAGGTCAAGGATTTTGGAGCCGGTCTGGGATTCTCGAATGCTACAAAGAGAAATATTAACGACAATACCAAACATATTATCGAAAAAGCTCTTAAGAAAACATTCTCTCCCGAATTTCTGAACAGACTTGATGAGCAGATACTCTTCAACACTCTTGGACGAGAAGACTTGTGTAAAATAATTGATATTGAACTTGACGATCTCCTTAAAAGGATTGATTTGGCCGGCTACAAACTTGATATAACTGATGAAGCAAAGAAATTTGTAGCTGAAGAGGGATATGATCCTCAATTTGGAGCTAGACCTCTTAAAAGAGCAATACAGAGAAATCTGGAAGATTTGGTAGCAGAGGCAATTATCAGTGGAAGATTCAAGCAAGGTGACAGGCTGAGAATTGATGTAGTGAAAGATGAGAAACTACTCGAAACTGGCAATAAACTTGAGGTTACCCTGGGTTCTTAGTAAATAGCCGTTATGTTTGAATAGATCCGGAGAGTTGAATTTTTCATCTCTCCGGATTTTTTTTAAGCTTGTTCTCTGATAAGTCAATTTATCAATGAAATATTCTATCTCTCCAGTTTTAGATTCTAAAGAAAAGCCCATGCTCTCATATGATTTTCCATTTGACCAATCGGCATCACAGTATGTCATAACCTCCTCTACATTTTGCTCCTTGAGAAATAGTGACAGCATTTTGCTCATCCCTCCAACAACTCTAAAACCTAAAGCGGATGTATATCTTACCCACTCGTACGAATTTACATATCTCCCACTCCTAAGCATCTTCCTTGATGACGAAAAAGAAGAGACAGCAAGCAGAGAATTATCTGAGACATCTCTAAGTCCATAGTTAAATTTTGCTTTGGTGTAGCCAATCAGATGGTGAGTAGAGTGAAACTGAGCTGCCACATCCCTGTTAATTTTTTCCAGAATAGTGTTTCTTGCATAGATTACTCTGTTTTTACCGGACAAACCCATTATAATACTCTTAACAATATCACGCCTGTCAACCCATCGATCCTGATGAAGTATGATATATCTTCCGGTGAAATCAGGAGTATAATGAATAATACTATAATCTTCCAGAGGAACTAGTTTAATGCATAGCATCCCCTTATTGAGATAAAAAAGAGATTCATTTTCCATATGATAGCAAATATTGCTATCTTCAAGAAAACTACTGAATTCTAAAGAGAAAATATCCATAACAGCCAGCAAAGTTAAGTGTTTCCTCAATTATTTGTAAAAGAAATTTGGAAATATAATTCTGTTGGCATATCTTTGCACTCCCAAAACGGAAGATTCAGTAGCTCAGCAGGTAGAGCACAACACTTTTAATGTTGGGGTCCTGGGTTCGAGCCCCAGCTGGATCACAAAAACAGAAGCCAAGCATTAGCTTGGCTTCTGTTTTTGTGTGGGTAAGATAAAAGATATTGTGTACTACGCATTAGCCCGACAGGGCTTCAAATCACGACAGCCGGAACTTAAAATCATTATATTTAATTTTTTATTAAATTTGAATATCTAAACTCCTTAGTTATGAAAAATT
>JAGPLK010000120.1 GCA_018053445.1 Bacteroidales bacterium
AGACTATACAGGGCAATTGTTAAAATAACATCATTTAAATATGAAAAGGTAATATGGTTAAGATGGCTTATTGCTGCTATGGCTGTTGCTGGTATTTTTCTTGCTTCTGGAGTAAAATTTGATAGTGATTTCTCAAACCTGGGATATGAGCCGGAGAGTCTCTCCAAAGCGCAGGAGAACTTCTCACGGGATTTTGGGGGGGGTGATGCAAGGGTTTTTCTCTTGTCATCATCCGGTAGTCTTAAAAATGCAGCCGAATCATATTACATAGATAATCTTATACTTGACTCACTCAGGAATAGCGGCCAATCATTAAGAAGTGCCTCTCTATCCTGGCTTCTTCCTCCTGAATCAATTCAAACAGAGAGGATAGAGAGATGGGATAAATTCTGGAAGGGTGGCAAGGCCCAAAGACTTAAATCTGACCTGGTACAAAATGGAGAAGAAATTGGTTTCTCAAGTGATGCCTTTGACAGTTTTATTTCAATACTTGAGAAGGAGTACACTCCTGTTGATTATTCCGGTGGAATAGAGTCATTGCCGCATTTTTTTAAAGAGTGGGCAGAGGAGCGGGATGGTTTGTACACTTTCTTAACACAGCTCCATTCTGAGGATGTCCAAAAGGAGAAGTTGTATGAAGAGCTCCTGGAAGAGACATCATTCGGGATTCTTGACAGAGCCCATTTCTCTTCCGTTTGGGCAATAACTATTAAGGAGGATTTTAACATAATCCTTCTTATATCTTCTCTCCTTGTATTTCTTACTCTTCTTATCTCGTACGGAAGAGTTGAACTGGCTCTTATGGCTTTTCTTCCAATGGCTGTGAGCTGGGTCATAATACTGGGATTAATGAATGTTTTTTCCATTGAGTTTAATATTTTTAACATTCTGCTGGCTACATTTATATTTGGAATAGGGGATGACTTCAGTATTTTTGTATTAGATGGTCTATCTGCTGAATATCAGGGGAGAGAGGGCGCGTTAGAATCACATAAAAGTGCAATTTTCTTTTCGACGTTTACTGTGCTTGCGGGTGTGGGCTCAATGGCATTTGCAACTCATCCTGCTTTAAGATCAATTGCCCTTGTCTCTATTGTTGGCATTTCGGCTGTATGGTTAGTTGCTTATACAATACAGCCTCTGGTTTACAGGTTCTTTATCACATCTCCGGCTTCAAGGGGATTACACCCTTACACATTCTCAGGGGTGCTTCAGATGTTGCTTACATTCTCAGCCTTTGCAACAGGCTGTCTCTTTGCTGCTGCTTTTATACCCATCTTAACTCTTCTGCCGGTTAACCATTCCAAAAGAGTTCTATTATTTAGAAAGATCCTGAGGGTACTGGTATTTTTTCCGGTGAAGCTCTCTCCAACAGTAAGAATATTCAGAGAGAACCCATTTAATGAGGATTTTAACCGTCCTGCAGTTATTGTTGCAAACCACCAGTCATTTATTGATATTTTAATGTTACTCTCCCTCCATCCAAAAATAATTATGATGACAAATAAGTGGGTGTGGAATTCTCCTGTATTTGGTCATATTGTCAGGTTTGCAGGCTTTCTTTATCACAAGGATGGGGTGGAAAATCATATAGAGTATATAAAGCCAAAGATTTCAGAGGGGTATTCCCTTCTTGTCTTTCCTGAGGGTACTCGCTCTGCCGATATGGAGATTCACAGATTCCACAAAGGGGCCTTTAAAATTGCCGAGGAGTTGTCTCTGGATATAATTCCAATAATTATATATGGTAATGGTAATCTGGTTTCAAAAAGACAACCATTTTATGTCAAGAGAGGGGTTATTGGTTATAAAATTCTGGAGAGAATCTCTTACCAAGATGTTCGCTTTGGTCTGGACTACAGAGAGCGCAGTAAATCAGTTGTTGCTCTTATGCGTAAGGAGTACAGAGATTTAAGATCAGTAAATGATGCTCCATCCAATCTCTTTTTTATGCAAAAAATTATGTCCGGATATATTTATAAAGGGCCTGTCACTGAGTGGTATTTAAGGATAAAAATGAGAATGGAGAACTACTACAAACCTTTTCATACAATTATTCCTGCTGAGGCAGTTGTAACTGATATAGGATGCGGATATGGTCCTCTCTGTTTTATGCTTGGTCTCCTCTCTCCTGACAGAGTTGTGAATGGGATAGACTATGATTCGGAAAAGATTGAAATGGCCAAAAGTTCTTGGATATCAGGAGGTAATATAAACTTTACCTGTGCAGATGCACTCACTTGCAATTTACCGTTGAGTGATGTAATTGTTATTAATGATGTGTTGCATTATCTTCTCCCTGAACAGCAGGAGTCCTTAATCATAAGATCTGTTAATTCATTAAAACCGGGGGGATTTATTATATTAAGAGATGGTGACTCTGAGAGAGAGAGGGACCATAGAATTACAAAACTTACTGAGTGGTTTTCCATAAAAATTCTAAAATTCAATAAGGCAAGCCACTCACCCTGCTTCACCAGTGGCAGTAAAATAAGGGAGATTAGCAGCAGGTTAAACTGTGTTGTGGAGGAGACAAGAAATGATAATTTAACATCAAATACAATATTTACAATTAGGCCCAAAAATGCATCATATGAATAAAATTGATACAATTGTAATTGGTGGTGGTCTTGCAGGACTTGAATGCGCTGCAATTCTCGCTAAAGAGGGTCTGGGAGTACTTGTACTGGAGCAGGGGGAGAGCATTGGCGGCTATTTTCAACCTTTTAAAAGGAGAGGAGTAGTTATTGACTCCTCTGTTCACTACATTGGAAGTCTGGATAAGGGTCAGTTTATGGAGAGGTTTTTCTCTTATTTAGATCTGATGGACAGGGTTGGCTTTGTCAGGATGAATCCGGACTCATTTGATGTAGTTTACATTGATGGTAAGAGTTATCCAATTGCAATGGAGCACGGTAATTTTGTAGATAAATTATCTGATTTTTTCCCGGAAGAGAGAGTGGGTCTGGAGGCATATGCGGATTCAATAAAGAGAACAGCAATGCTCTCTGTTGATAGTGTAAGAATGGGTAACGGATTCTCTGCAGAGTCTCTGCAATCTGTTACCAAGTCTGTGGAGGTTTCAATATCGGCATTTATAAAGAGTGAAAGGTTAAAAAGTATATTAACAGGCAATTCAATAATATATTGCGGAGAGTCTGCAGTTACCCCCTACTATGTACATGCAATGGCAAATAATTCATATATAGAATCATCATGGAGAGTTAGGGGAGGGGCTTATAAAATCACAGAAGCATTGTCTGAAATTATTATGTCGTATGGTGGAGAGATAAGGTGTGGGGCAAATGTTAAAAGAATTATTACAGAAAATGGTTGTGTAAGTGGAGTTGAGCTTGAAAGTGGTGAAAGATTCTACTCAAAGAGAGTTATTTCTACAATTCATCCATCCCTTACTGTGGGAATGCTTGACAGTGAATCAGGTATTAAGGAGACATACAGGCGAAGGGTTAACCAATTACACAACTCTTGCAGTATGTTCTCCCTTTATCTGATTCTTAAGCCTAACCATATGAAGTATATAAACAGCAATTTGCATATACAGGGCGAGAGACCTCTTATGGTTGCATTTCAGGCTCCTGAGGGTAAAGGTGAGTTCGCAGAGGTTGTAACTCTTTTGACTCCAATGACTATTGAGGAGGTTGGTAAATGGTCCCAAACCACCCGGGGTAACAGGGGCGATGATTACCTTGAGTTTAAAAATAGATATTCTGATATTTTAATTGAGAGGGTGGAGGAGGTTCTGCCGGGATTGAGAGAGTATGTGGATTTTAGCTGCTCTGCCACTCCGTTGACATACAGAGATTATGTAAAATCTCCGGATGGTTCAATATATGGAATTATGAAGGACTACAAAAAACCACTTTCAACATTTTTGCCGGTAAAGACAAAGGTTGGGAATTTGTATATGGCAGGGCAGAGTGTTAATC
>JAGPLK010000050.1 GCA_018053445.1 Bacteroidales bacterium
TCTGAAAATGCGAATAATCAATTTTCCACTTCTTCTGATTGCACTCATGCTCATATTTACACATTGTACAAAAACAGATCCTGTTGTCCTGAATCCATTTGACATTATATTTGACAGCAGTAATGACACAAGAGATAAAATTGTAGTCATAAGCGACCTGCATCTTGGAAACGACCTTACTTACTCCGAGAATGTAAAACACCTTGAGCGACTTGAGGAATTTTTAAACGAAGTTAGATCATCCGCTACTGTAAAAGAGCTTGTTATTGGTGGAGATATGTTTGATGATTGGTATATTCCTACCCGTACTGATACATATGGGGGTGGTTCTCAGGCCGATTTTATAAGAAAAACTGTCGCAGCTAATCAAGGGGTATTTGATGCTTTAAATGGAATCATAAAAGATGGAAAGATAAAATTGACATATATACCGGGTAACCATGATATGGGATTCCTTCCGGAAAATGTAAATATTGCATTGCCGGGAGTAAACCAGGCCCGTGACAATGGTGACAAATACGGAGTAGGCACATATTATCCGGAAGATTATCCTCAGATAGCCATTGAACACGGTCACAGATACGACTTCTTCTGTGCAATTACACCTGGTGCAAACGAGAGCGAGGCTCCGGGAGCGATTCTCCCTCCAGGTTACTTCTTTGCAAGAATCGCAGCCAACTCATTTACCAACCCAACAACCAAGGAGGCAGCTACAAAGGTGCCCGAAGTAAAACTCAATGATCCCGGGAATGCTGAACAGCAGAGCAAATACATTTATTATACTCTCTGGAAAACCGTATTAGAAGATATAATTTATGTAAACGACAGCTTTAGCGAACCAATAATCAAAACAAATATAGGCGGATTCACAAAGACATACTCTATAAATGACATTATGCCAAAAAACAGTGAGACTGACGGCTCAATCCAGATGAATTTATATAATGGGCTATTTACTCAGGCTAACTGGGATGCCCGTGAGAAGTTCAACAATGTAGAGGTAATGACTAATATTAATAGTGCAATAGCGGGTAGTCTTAAAACAGATTTTATTGACAAACAGGCTGAAGTCCAGTATTTCAAAAACCCCAAATCTAATGTTAGAGTAGTAGTTTTTGGTCACACCCATAATCCAATGATTAACTCACATACAAATCTTAAAGGTGAAGAGTGTTTCTATGTTAACAGCGGAACCTGGGAGGATCAAAAAACCAGAGATAAAAACGCGCCAATTGAGTATGACGCAATAAAGATGCACTTCGTAATAATTACCCCTGTGAAGTCAGATAAAAACAGGCTTCAGATTGGTTTATACCAGTACAAATACGGGCAACATGTACTGGGGAACAGCAAGACAATAACTCTCTGAGTTCAACTCACCTATTCTGATTGGGTTAATTTAATCAGATATTTTTGATTTTTCGGAACGTATTTGTATGTTTGCATAAATATTAAATACGATGAAACGTAAAATTAGCGCCTCTCTCGTTAAGTGGAAAAATAGCATAAATCGAATGCCGCTGGTTGTTAATGGCGCTCGTCAGGTGGGTAAAACTTACATCTTGGAACAGTTCGGTAAAGAACAATTTGAGAATGTCGTTTACCTTAATATGGAGATTGAGAGTGCGTTGAATAAATATTTTGAAACAGAATTGTCCCCTCAAAAGATTATTCAATTTGCCGAGGCGGCAAAAGGTCAGGAAATAATCGCCGGAAAAACTCTAATCTTTTTCGATGAGATTCAGGCTAGTGAAAGAGCTTTGACAGCTTTAAAATATTTCTGCGAGCAGACTCCGGAATATCATGTCGTTGCGGCAGGTTCGCTTTTGGGCGTGGCTGTCAATCGTCATAAGTACTCGTACCCTGTGGGGAAGGTTGATGAAATGACCATGTATCCGTTTGATTTCGAGGAGTTCCTTTGGGCAATGGGCAAAGAGAAGCTTGCAGACGAAATAAAGGTACATTATTCTACGACAGAAGCTATGCCGGATGCTCTGCACCAGCTGGCTCTGGAGCAATATCAACACTATTTTATAGTAGGCGGTATGCCTGCCGCAGTTGCAAGTTTCGCAGAAACGAATAGCTTCATCAAGGCACAACAGATACAGAATAACATACTCAATCAGTATATTGCCGATATGGCTAAGTATGCCGATCCTACAACAAGCATCAAGGTCAGGGCTTGCTACAACTCGATTCCGGCGCAGTTAGCTAAAGAAAATACGAAATTCCAGTACAAGGTCGTTCAGCGCGGAGGTACTGCCACTATCTTCGGCGAGGCAATAGAATGGCTTACTTTTGCCGGAATTGCACTTAAATGTCAGAAGCTTGAGCATGGACTAATACCGATAAATGCCTATGTCGATCTGTCGAATTTCAAGCTTTACATGGGTGACATAGGGATGCTTACTTTGCGCTCAGATATGCCATTGCAGACGATATTATCTACCGTCGATGAAGATAACACCTATTTGGGGTCAATGACCGAGAATTATGTGGCACAGGCATTGATGTCAAAAGGATATAATCTATTTTATTGGCAGAGTGACGGAAAGGCCGAGGTTGATTTCGTGCTTCAAATTGACGGAAAGGTAGTCCCTGTTGAAGTTAAAAAAGGCAGGCGCAATCGTTCAAAAAGTTTGGGTGTTTTTTCCGAGAAATACAAATCGAAATATGCGATTAGAATTTCAAAGAAGAATTTCGGCTTTGAAAACGATATTAAATCTGTACCACTGTATGCAGTGTTTTGTGTCTAATTTGATACTTTAATTTGATAGTCTCCGTTTTATATCTTCTTAGGTTGGAAAACTCACACGATTTAAATCCTGAGTTTGCATTATTTGCTGAACCTTTTGCCGTATCTTTCTTTTATTGCATGTATTCATGGGCGGGTATCATCTTAACCCTCATGCCGTCCTTTTCAAACATATCGCTTTGGTTAAGCGTTATGATACTGCCTTCGTTAAGACCGAGGTTCTGCATAGCTTCTAACAGTCCATTATACTCTCGGTTGAAATTCTCATCGTTTACGGTTAAGCATACTTGTACAGCTTCTTTTACGGTATTCTTTTCCATAGCCACAAAGTCACATTCGCCACGATCTTTATAGTAGAAAACCTGTTTGTATTTTCGACGAAGATGTAAAAATATAAGATTCTCTAAACGCCTTCCCATATTGTCGCTTGTTGACACTGAGTTTTCCGTATAAAGCCCCATATCCATTACATAAACCTTCTTCGGGTTGCGAGCCTGTACTTTGAGAGAATGGCTGAATAAAGGCATAAATTCAAGTAAGTAGGCATCTTTCAGGAATGAAAAATACTCTAAGAATGTAGCAGGAGACTTGATGTCGAACATTCCTACCAATTTATTTGCCGAAACAAGGTTTCCTATATTGGTTATCAGGTATGCTGTTAACTGACGAAGTGAAACGATGTC
This sequence comes from Bacteroidales bacterium, assembly GCA_018053445.1. Taxonomy (GTDB): domain Bacteria; phylum Bacteroidota; class Bacteroidia; order Bacteroidales; family UBA932; genus Bact-08. Next base: position 3,439 of record JAGPLK010000050.1, read on the forward strand.
ACGGATAGAATGTCTTACAGCTATATCCCTCATCAATATATCATCCACAAGTGTATTTAAAACCGTAGGTATCCCGCTTTTGATGTATTCGGGTATTCCTCCCGCTTTCAAATAATCTGCAACTGCCGATTCTTCGTTATTAAGTTTTTTAAATCGTATAAACTCGGAATAAGAAAACGGAAACAATTCCATTGAAAGATGTCTTCCTGTCAGATGTGTTCCTAGCTCAACACTAAGCATGGATGCATTAGAACCTGTGATAAATACTTTGTAACCTTCTCGCAAAAGTTGATTGATATATTTCTCCCAACCCTCAATGATTTGAATTTCGTCAAAGAACAGCACTTTAGTTGCTCTTTTTTCGATTTCTCTATGAAGACGAGTAAAATCCCCGGTTTCAAAATTTGACAATCTTATATCGTCAAAATTAAGGTAAATAGCATCCTGATAATCCAGACGAAGTAGTTGCAATAGCAAGGTGCTTTTTCCGCATCGGCGTATGCCAGTTATGATGGTAGCAAATGAATCGGCTATCGGTATTTCCGATAGAGCATCACGTGTAAACCCTGAATCCTGCTTCAAAAATTTTTCTCTTTGAGCGTCTATTACTACTGCTATTTCTTCTTGTCGTATCATGTTATGACTTATAATTCATCACAAATATAGCAATTCTTTCAATATAATAAAACATATCTTTCATTTCAAATGAAAGATATTAGCATCAGAAATCTACAATATTAATTTTTGTTGTTTTCCACTTATGTGGGAGTGTTTGGAAATAAAAAAATCCCTGAAATGTCTTATTTTCAGGGATTTTCCGACTTTAAGTCTTTTAAAAGTGGTGCCACCAGGAATCGAACCGGGGACACAAGGATTTTCAGTCCTTTGCTCTACCAACTGAGCTATGGCACCATTGGGTTTGGGAGTGCAAAAGTAATGCTTATTTTCATTTTTGCAAAAATAATTCTCCATTTATTTTATCTTTGCATCAAATTTCAAAATTAATATATGGCAACAACAGCAGATTTTAAGAACGGACTATGTATTGACTTCAACGGCAAGCCTTGCACAATAGTGTGGTTTCAGCATGTTAAACCAGGGAAGGGGGGAGCATTTGTAAAGGTAAAAGTAAGAAATTTGGAGAGTGGGAGAATTCTGGAAAATACATATAACGCAGGTGAAAAAATTGATATCATAAGTATTGAAAGAAGACCTTATCAATTTCTCTACAAGGATGATATGGGTTATAACTTTATGCATAATGAAACATTTGAGCAGATATCCCTGGGCGAAGAGATGATAGAAAATGCTGACCTTATGAAGGAGGGCCAAAATGTTGAGATGATGTTCCACGCTGACGAGGAGAGAGCGCTTACCTGCGAACTCCCTCAATTTGTTGAAATGGAGGTTACCTATACAGAGCCGGCAGTTAAGGGTGATACCGCTTCAACAAATGCAATGAAGACGGCTACACTTGAGACAGGAGCAGAGATTATGGTTCCACTATTTATAAATCAGGGAGAGAGAATAAGGGTAGACACAAGAGACCGCTCTTATCATGAAAGATGTAAATAACAATTAATTAATACATAATGAAGAGATTTCTCTCCATACTCATAATCTCCGCACTGCTTAATGCTTGCGGAGATTATGTTTCTGATATGCTCCCAACTGTCGAGCAAATTGAGCAGACAATTGAAAAGGGTAATTTTTCTGAAGCAAAAAAGATGATCAGATTAGCCCTGACAAACGACTCCCTCACTCCGGCAGATCGCTGGGAGATGAATTTCAAAATCGAGCGGATGGAGAGGATTGAGAGAGATTTTTCACAAAAAGACACCGCCGTATTTAACTATATCAAAAAGTACCATCCCAGCCTTAGTGCAGAAGAGATTGAAAAGTGGGAGAAGAGCAATGCTATTGAGAATATGGTAATCGACGGAGAGAAGAGATATTTCCACTCGGCAGGCCGAAATCTTTTCAGAATTGACTCCATTGCTGCAAGGCACTATGAAGGTGCAAACGGCAGGCAGAGTGACTCACTGGACCGCCTGCTCTCCTGGTACATCCCTAAGGCTATCTCTTCCCTATCCACTCCGGTTAGGATGAAGATCCGCTATACGCTTTCTGTAAAGGCCGATGAGGTGCCTGCTGGAGAGACCATAAGAGTCTGGATGCCATATCCAAGAACAGATGTACCTGTGCACAAAGAGATAAAACTAATCTCAACCACTCAGCCTGATTATATAATTGCCTCTGACAGTAATATTCACAAAAGCATATACATGGAGGGTGTTGCAAAAGCAGGGGAGGCAGCTGTTTTTGGATACGAACTCTCCTACTCCTCTTACAATCAACACTTCCCTTTTAACCCAGACCTTCTTAAAGATTACGATAAGGAGTCTTCAATTTATAAAGAGTATACTTCTGAGAGTGGAGAGCATATTAAGTTCAGTGATAATATAAAGACTGCCGTTAAAGAGGCAGTGGGAGATGAGACGAATCCATACAAAAAGGTAAAAAGCATTTTTACATGGATAAACAAAAACTTCCCGTGGGCGAGTGCAAGGGAGTACTCAACAATTGAAAATATCCCCGAATATGTACTGGCAAACAGACATGGAGACTGCGGCCAGGTATCCCTCTTGTTTATTACAATGGCAAGGTGCGCGGGAGTACCGGCAAAATGGGAGAGCGGATGGATGATGCACCCCGGCAACAAAAATCTTCATGACTGGGCAGAGGTATACTATGAAGGGATAGGCTGGGTACCGGTTGATCAATCATTCGGAAGAGTTTTTGGAGCTCCTGATGATGACTCTCACTGGTTCTTCACCAGAGGTCTGGATGCGTACAGAATGATAGTAAATGAGGGAATCTCCGCTCCATTTTTTCCCGCAAAGATTCACCCAAGAAGCGAAACAGTAGATTTTCAGCGGGGAGAGGTTGAGTGGAGAGGAGAGAATCTTTACTTTGGAAGGTGGAGATACAAAATGGAGATTGAGTATCAATAGGTACTCCCGGCAGTCATAACTTTTTAATGATATTAAGACCATCCCTGAGTGGAAGAATATAGTTCTCCACCCGGGGATCTTCTTTTACAATTCTGTTGAACTCCATAATCCCGCGGGTCTGTTTGTCTGCAGGTGGATTATCCATATAAACCTTCCCATCCCACAGCACATTATCTGCAATTATATATCCACCCGGGCGAAGAACCTCCATAACCATTTCATAATATTCCGGATACTCTCTTTTATTGGCATCAATGTAAACCAGATCGTACACCTTGCTCAGCGCAGGAACGATACTCTTAGCATCTCCAATAATAAGAGAAATTTTCTCCTCAACCCCGGCCCTTCTAAAGCCCTCCATAATTAACCCTTCCAGTTCATCATTAATCTCAACGGCATCCAATTGTCCTCCTTTAGGGAGGCCAAAAGCCAGGCAAATTGCAGAGTATCCGGTAAATGTACCTAGCTCCAGTACATTTTTAGGTTTATGAAGCTCACAGAAAGTTGTAAGAAAGCGACCAATCTGAGGGCCACACAGCATTCTTGAGTGAGTTGTCCTCAGATGAGTCTCTCTGTCAAGCCACACAAGTGCCGGATGAAGGCCAGACTCATTTGTCTCAAGATATCTCTCCAAGGATGCCATAACTACCTATATATTAATGATATGAGATTGTCATCTGTGAATATCTCACAAGCTACCTCCTTTATCTGATCTGAGGAAATTGCATTAATCTTTTTCATAACCTCCTCCATTGGCTCAACTTTTTTGAATACAAGCAGAGACTTGCCAATATTCAGACATTGAGACTCGGCATTATCTGTAGAGATGGCGAGCTGACCGGCAAGCTGTTTTTTTGCAGCCTTCAGTTGTAACTGAGTAAGGCCGCGCTCTTTAATAGCATTTAGTTCTTTTGTTATCAGAGCCAGAGACTTCTCTAGATTTGCCTTATCTGTCCCAAAATAGACTGTAAATAATCCTGTATCGGAAAAAGGGGTATAAGATGCATCAACAGTATAAACCAAAGCGTGTTTCTCCCTTAATATCAGATTAAGTCTGGAGTTTAGTGCGGGACCTCCCAGTACATTAACCAGAAGGGCAAGAGGAAGTCTGTTTTTGTGATAGAGAGAGTAAGCCTTCCCTCCCAGTACACAATGTGCCTGATAACTTTTCTTTGATACAATATGAATCCCGCCGGAATTACCCGGGGGTATCTGCTCAGTTCTCAAAGGTACAAGCCCCGGGGAATCATTAGATTCAGTATTTCCAAAATATTTTTTTGCAAGAGCTTCGCATCTCTCAGCCTTTGAGTCAGCTACAATTGAAAGGGACATATTTTCGCACCGGTAATGCAGCTTTATAAAGTTTATCAGGTCATCCCGGGAGATTTTTCTTACTGTCTTTGGTGTCCCTAAAATATTGCCTGAAAGTGGATGAGAGCCGAAAAGGAGCTCTTCAAAGTCATCAAAAATCTGCTCAGAAGGGGTGTCTTTATATGATTTAATCTCTTCAAGCACCACCTCTTTCTCCTTTGCAAGCTCAGCTTCAGGAAATATTGAGTGAAATACCAGATCGTGAAGAAGCTCTATCGCCTTGGGAAGGTCCTCTTTTAAAACAGTTGCATGAATTACTGTCTCCTCCTTGGTGGTATAAGCATTTAGCTCGCCACCCAGCTTTTCCAGAAAATTATTTATACTTCTGGCACTCCTTTTTGAGGTTCCTTTAAATAGCATATGCTCTATGAGATGGGCTATACCTCCCTGGGAGGTATTCTCATCTCTTGTTCCGGCATTAATTGTCAGAGCACAATATGCAACAGGAGAGACAGCCTTTTTAAAACCGAACCTAAGACCATTTGGAAACTGAGATGTATATGTAACCATTATTTTGTTCTGTAAGGGATGGAGATTCTTTTAATATCCTCCTCTGTAAAACCGGCCGGTGATTTCTGAGATATTCTGTGTCTTCTGAAGAACAGAAGCTCGTGTGTTTCAACATCTATAAGCATTTTATAAGAAAATCCTCTGCTCTTGGCTCCAGCGGGTGATACGGTATAACTCACAACTCTCTTCTCTTCTGCATCTTTTACTGCCCGGGCAATTTGTGATGCATCTCCAATAACAATGTTATCCCCAAAAAGATCTTTCATCTCCTGGTCAGAATAATTCCATCCAATATCTCCCTTGTCAATTAGCAGGACTCTATCTCCAATATTGTCTATTCTGTTACTGTAAAATGAGTTTCCAACATAAGCCCTCAAAATACTCTCTCCCACATTTATTATATGATCCTGCATTATATTTATCAGAACAGGCATAAACACAAATGCTTTTCCTGACTCATCATTAATAGGCTGAAGAGGCATTGAGACTATCTCATACATTTTGTCTATCCCTTTTTTTGCAGATGGACCACCCTTAACAAGAGTCAGATACTCCAGAGAGGCCTCTCCCTCTCGTTTCATTTTTCCCTCAACCCTGAGAAGAAAAAAGTAATTTGTGTCTGTCATCAGTTTAGAGAATCTCTCCTGATTGCAGAGTTCATAAAGAGACAACTTCCATCCGCTCTTCACTGCATCAGCCAGAGAGAGGTCTGTAAAGTCTTGTTGATTGACTACAACCAAAGTCTTCTTGTCAGCAAAGCTCCTGTAGTTATATTTTGCCTTCCCGAAAATCTCCTGACCATTTGCTCTGGAAGCGAATGAAAAGAGAATAGGTAAAATCAGCGTCAATTGTAATATTCGTATTATTCTCATAAATGCAAAATTAGATAAAAATTCTTACTTTTGTGGAGTATGGAAAGATTTATAGTATCGGCAAGAAAGTACAGACCGGGAAGCTTTGAGACGCTTATAGGACAGGAGAATATTGCAAAGACACTCAAGAATTCTATTCTCAGAAACCAGCTGGCTCACGCATATCTATTCTGCGGACCGCGAGGGGTTGGTAAGACTACCAGTGCCAGAATATTCGCAAAGACAATTAACTGCCTCTCTCCCTCTCAGGATATGGATCCTTGCGGAGAGTGTGAATCGTGCAAAGCTTTTGACGAAAACAGATCTTTCTCCATACACGAGCTGGATGCCGCTTCAAACAACTCTGTGGATGACATCCGTGCTCTGAATGAAAAGGTAAGGATTCCCCCTCAGATTGGGAAATACAGTGTATATATTATTGATGAGGTTCATATGCTTTCCCAGCAAGCTTTCAATGCCTTTTTGAAGACTCTGGAAGAACCTCCTGCTCACGCAATTTTTATTCTGGCCACAACAGAGAAGCATAAAATCATACCAACAATTCTGTCAAGATGCCAGACATACGATTTTAACAGAATTTCCGTTGAGGATATTGTCAGGAATATCAGAGGGATTGCGACAAAAGAGGAAGTAGAGATTGAAGAGGAGGCTATGCATGTTATTGCAAAGAAAGCTGACGGGGCAATGAGAGATGCACTTACTCTCTTTGATCAGTCTGTTGCTTTTTGCGGAGATAAAGTCACATATGAGCAGGTTATTGCCAATCTAAACATTCTGGATTACGACTACTATTTAAGACTTACAGATCTCTTCATTAAGGGAGAGCATGCCACTACGCTTATGATATTTGATGAGATCTTGTCTAAAGGATTTAATGCCCTCCATTTTATTGGCGGACTGAGTACACACTTCAGAGATCTGCTAATATGCAAAGATCCTGCAAGTGCAAAATTACTGGAGCTGGCCCCGTCTGTTGCTGAAAAATACAGGGAACAGGCCGCCGGGTGCTCTGTAGAGTTTCTTTTCAATGCATTAAATATCACTACACAGTGCGAATCGTCATACAAGGCCAGCGGTAATCAGCGCCTTCACATTGAATTTGCTCTTGTCAAGCTTGCTCGCATAAATGCGCCTGTACCCCAGCCGGCAGCGGCTGTTCCGATAGCAGTTGTAACGGCACCAGCTGTAACAGCTACGGTAATATCTGCATCGGATGAAAAACCACAGATAGCTGAAAAACCACAGATAGCTGAACCGGCACCGGTAAAAACAGAGGTCAAGAAGGAACCAGATTACCCGACAACCCGGTCACTTAAAGGGCTAATCAGAAAGGTGGGTGAAGAGTCGGCAAAGACGGAGAGAGCAAAACCAAAAGAGATTGGTGAAGACGAATTTGATCAGGTGAAACTTGAGTCGGCCTGGCTTGCAATGGCTGAATCTGAAAAGAGTTTGCAGAGACTGGCGAACGCAATATCGGATACAAAACCTATAATATCTGACAACCCAAACACAATTATTTTCAATGTGAGCAATGATCTCCAGCGAGAATGGATAGAAAAGAATTGCAAACTGAGGCTTGAGGCGTTTCTTAAAGAGAATCTGAACAATAAAAATGTGGGTCTTGCCATAGAGGTTACCCCTCAGGAATCAAGTACAGAAAATAAATTATATATGCCTGAGGAGAAGGCAAAATTCCTGATTGAGAGACATCCGGAACTTAAAGAACTTCAAAAGGATCTTAAACTTGAGATTAAGTAGAGATATATGAGACTGCATTGCACCCAACTGGTCAAAAAATATGGAGCCCGGACTGTTGTTAAAGGGGTTTCAATAGAGGTAGAGCAAGGTGAGATTGTGGGGCTTTTGGGACCAAATGGTGCCGGAAAAACAACCACATTCTATATGATAACAGGCCTGATTAAACCTAATGAGGGCCGAATATACCTGGACAACGAGGAGATTACCGGACTGCCTATGTTTAAGAGGGCTCAGAAGGGGCTCGGCTACCTGGCCCAGGAGGCATCGGTATTCAGAAAACTAAGCGTGGAGGATAATATACTGTCGGTTATGGAGCTTCACGATATCCCAAAAAAGGAGAGGATGGAGAGACTGGAGGTTCTGCTGGATGAGTTCAGCCTTCATCAGGTTAGAAAAAGCTACGGGATACAACTCTCCGGCGGAGAGCGAAGGCGTTGTGAAATTGCGAGAGCACTTGCAATTGATCCTAAATTCATTCTTCTTGACGAGCCTTTTGCAGGAGTTGACCCTATAGCAGTTGAGGATATCCAGCATATCATTGCAAATCTCAAAACAAAAAATATAGGGATAATCATAACAGACCATAATGTTCATGAAACCCTTGCAATTACAGACAGAGCATATCTTCTTTACGAGGGTAACATTCTTGAAAGCGGAACTGCTGAGGTATTGGCTAATAATCCTGAGGTTAGAAAAAAATACTTGGGCGAGAACTTTGAACTCAGAAAAGCTGTCCTTAAATCAAGAGGAGGAAAGCCCAAAAACATCTCCTCTGACAACCCTCCTAAAGCCTTTAAAAATGAGGCCTCTGAAACAGAGCCTGCAGAAATTGAGGATTACAGCGAGAGAGCAAACAAAATGGAGAGAGGCAAATAGCCCCTCTCCATCGCTTTTCAAACAAACTAAAACTTATTTATTACCTGTTACGAAACTGGCGTTGATTTCCCATCATTCTGCCACTTCGCATATCAAACTGAACTCGCTGCTCATCTGTAAGTTGCTCTCTTACTTTGCTCTTATGCTCAGCATTTAATTTCATCTTTTTATTTTGCAAGGCAGAAATCTCATCAATTTTAGAATTAATCGCCTTTAAATTTGGCTTATCAACCTGCTCAAGAGTTCTAAGCTGAGCTCTTTTCTCTCTGATCTCATTTGCAATCAACAGAGACTCTTTCTGATGTTTCAACTTTAGGCTCTCTATCTTCTCCTGCTGTTCAGAGGTCAGGTTAGATACCATGTGTGTGGTAAGAACCTTTGGATTAGCTCTCATATATCCCTCTGCTTGTCTTTTTACCGCCATATTTTGCCCTTGTGCACTCATAGTAAAGGCTATCGCAGTCATTATTAATACTGTAGCAATTTTCTTCATCTTTCTTGTGTTTTTAAATGTTTCTCTGTTATTAGGACTAATATGGAAGAAAAAGGTTTAAAGGAAGTAAAAGAATTTATACCTTTGCGGAATTATTTTTGGCAACTTTCAATAATTAAATAAACAGATATGGCAGAAAAATTATTTGATGAGTTTTCACCGGTTTCCACAGAAAAGTGGGAAGAGGTGATTACCAAGGATCTAAAAGGAGCCGACTACGAGAAAAAGCTTGTATGGAAGACCATGGAGGGGTTCTCTGTCCGTCCTTATTACAGGGCAGAAGATCTTGAAAAGCTTAGACATCTCGAGTCAGCACCCGGAGAGTTTCCTTTTGTAAGGGGAACAGTAAGCGAGAACAAGTGGAAGATTCGTCAGGGTTACTGTGCTCATGAAAGCTTTCAAAAAGCAAATGCACAGGCTGTTGATGGTCTTGCAAAGGGTGTTGAGTCAGTAGGGTTTTGCATAGATGGTGCAAAATCTGTTTCTAAAGATAAAATGGAGATACTTCTAAAAGGGATTGACCTCGCAAAGACAGAAGTTAACTTTGAGGGATGCTCATGCGAAACTCCTTCTGTTATTGAAGCATTTATAGCTGTTGCTCTTGGCAGAGGCGTAAAAGCAAACGAAATCAAAGCATCTTTTGACTTTGACCCACTTAGAAGTCTTACAACCACAGGTAACTTCTGCTGTTCAAACTATATGAACAACTACCGCAAAAGCATGGAGCTTACCTCAGAATTCCCCGGAATCAGAGTTATTGGTGTTGAGGGCTACGCATTTAACGACGCAGGTTCAACAATTGTTCAGGAACTTGGCTTTGCCCTTGC
>JAGPLK010000121.1 GCA_018053445.1 Bacteroidales bacterium
ATAGCAATCAGCAAGCCTGGCAGGGTGGGGATACGAATCAATATGTTTAATACCCTCATTTTCCAGCCACTTTCCACTCATACCTGTGGATGCTACAGTAAGATCAAAAACTTTAGCTATTCCGGTACCTATTGATCCTTTGTACTCTGATCTGTTACCAAACACCATATTATCTGCTGCAATCCTCCCCATTTTATTGGCAGGACCGGCAAGAGGAATAAGCACAGGCTTGCCGCTTACAAGGTGAGTAACCTCAACTGCGTCGCCAATAGCATATATGCTCTCATCAGATGTTTGGAGATATTTATTGATTTTTATACCTCCGGTAGTTCCAATTTCAAGACCTGCCTCTCTGGCCAGGCTCACTTCCGGCCTTACCCCGATGCTCCATATTGCCATATCTGCGAAAATGCTTGAACCGTCGTCAAGAAGAGCTTCTATGTATGAGCCACTATCTTTAAACTCTTTAACACTTTTAGAGAGATGCAGCTTAACTCCTTTTGCTTTTAGCTCAAGGTGAACAATAGAGGCCATTGAAAAATCGAGATGAGCCATTACCTGAGGTGCCATCTCAATCAGATTAACTTTAATCCCTAAATGTCTGAGGTTTTCAGCCATCTCAAGACCAATAAAACCTCCTCCGACAATAATTGCACTTCTTATACTGTTACTCTTTATATGCTCTTTAATTTTGTCAGTATCTGGAACATTTCTCATTGTAAAGAGACGTGGATTGTCCAGCCCGGGAACAGGTGGCTTTAAGGGCTCCGCACCCGGTGAAAGAACAAGCTTGTCATAACTTTCAGAGTATATTGCTCCGTTTAGATTATCCTTAACCTCAACTCTCCGGGTCTCCCTGTTAATTGAGATTACTTCGCTTCTTACTCTTATGTCTATATCATACCTGCTTGTTATTCCCTGAACTGTCTGAACAAAAAGTTGCTCTCTTTCAGGGATTATATTCCCTATGTAGTAGGGTAAACCGCAATTTGCATATGATATATAATCTCCTCTTTCAAATAATACAATTTGAGCCTTTTCGTCAACTCTTCTTATTCTTGCAGCTACGGTAGCACCTCCTGCTACCCCTCCGATAATTACATACTTCATTTATTACAAATTTAATAGGTTTTGCAGCTCCTTTCCAATTTCCAAACTTTTGCTGCTCATCTCTGTTATTTTTGCCTTGCCCTCCTCTGTAAGTGTAAAGATCATCTGTCTTTTGTCCTCTTTTCCCATTGTTCTGGTAATAAATCCTTTCTGCTCTGTAGTATTTATTATTCTGGAGCCTCGTGAGCTGGAAAGACCAATAAATTCACAAATATCGTTAGCGCTTCTTGGGGTGTCGTCCTTTAGAGCACACAGCAGCATAGCCTCGTTAATTGTAATATCATTCTTTGTCTGGAACTCTCTTTCAAAGAGGTACAAGGTCCTGTACAGATCTTTAATTTTACAAATCTCCTCCATAATTATTTGCTATTATAAATAATCTTACAAAATAATACAAAATTTACAGATTTAACAAAAATATAATTTCCAATGGAAATTTGTTTTAATGGAAATAATTATTATTTTTGCATGTGAAATAATTTTAATATAAAAGATATGAAAATAAAGAGTCTCTCAATAATACTTCTGCTTCTTATAATGACTTTGCCTGCTTGCGGATCAGGAAAAGGGGGAGAAGATGTTAAAGTCAGCAATAGTTTAAATTCTGCAGAGGCAGCTATAAACTCAAAAACAAAAACTATTAAACTTACAAAGGCAGAGTTTTTAAAACTCGTAGTAAACTATGAGGAGAACCCTAACGAATGGAAATATCTTGGAGATAAACCGGCAATAGTAGATTTTTATGCAGACTGGTGTGGACCATGCAAAACTCTGGCCCCTGTCCTGGAGCAGCTTGCAGCTGAATATGAGGGTAAGATATACATATATAAAGTAGATACAGAGGCAGAGAGAGAACTTGCATCAGCATTTGGAATAAGAAGCATTCCTACAATGATCTTTATCCCGATGGGGGAGGATCCACAGGTAGCTCAGGGGGCACTTCCAAAGAATGTAATAAAAGATGCTATAAATAAAACGCTGCTTAAGTTATGAAGAAACTGTGCGCCATTAGAGATCTCCTCCGCTCACTAACAGATTACGAGCATAAGTTTCATAATGAGCATTCAATATGCCTCAACGAGGGTATGGTGCTTTGCTGTTTAAGGGATAAGAGGCTATCTTCAGGTGAAATAGCAGATGAAATAAATCTAACTTGTTCTAACACATCAAAATTGCTCAGATCTGTTGAGGAGAAGGGGTATATAAGCAGGGTGCTTGGAGAGAGAGATAAAAGGCAGATGTATTTTGAACTTACAAAAACGGGGATGGAGAAGCTTGAAAAGATTGAACACGATAATATTCAACTTTCAGAGCCTCTCAACTCAATGATTAAACCTTTAATTTGATTTATTATGGATATGTTTATAAAAAATGAGAGTAATCACAACCTTACAGATACTGTAGAAATAATTGAGAAGTCGCTTCTTGAGGCTAACTGGAAAATTATGCACACGCATCATCTTCATAACTCTCTGAAAAATCACGGATTTGATGTTCTTCCTGTGGTCGTTATGGAGGTTTGTCGCCCGGAGTATTCAGTTAAAATGTTATCTCTTGATGATGAACGATTGTTTTCATCTCTGATGCCTTGCAGAATTTCACTGTATGAGACATCAGACGGTAAAACATGGATATCCAGAATGAATTCGGGATCAGTTGCCCGAGAGGCAGGGGGTATAACACAGGAGGTAATGACAATAGCATTTAATGAAATAGAAAAAATACTGGCTCCAATAATTAAATAAAATGATTATGAAAAAATTACTTAATTTTTTTCTTTTTGGAAAGTCAACCGGTGAGGGTATGGCATCTTTAGGTTTGCTGATTCTCAGAGTTGCAGCCGGGGTTTTGATGATGACACACGGATGGTCAAAAATTCAGAATTTTGAAGGTATGGTACAGAGTGGTTTTGACCCTGTTGGAATGGGTGCCACCCTCTCAGTTGTTATGCTGATTGGTGCCGAGTTTATTGCTGCACTGTTCATAGTTCTGGGTTTGCTTACAAGACTCTCTGCTGTTCCTCTGATTGTGGCAATGAGCGTTGCTGCATTTGTTGCACACGCATCAGACCCTTTACAGGTAAAAGAGCTTTCTCTGATATATCTGACAATTTTTGCAACATTGCTTATAACCGGAGCAGGTAAATACTCTCTGGATTCATTACTGTTCAGAAAAAAATAAGAGTGGGGTCTAAACCCACTCTTCCTTTATTATCTCTCCTTTGATTGACATCACAAGTAATTTCAGCGGGATGTTCCTTGATGCCATCTCTTTTGCCCTCTTTGCGATTTGAAGAAGTCCTCCGCAGCAAGGAACCTCCATAATCAGAACCGTAAGGGTATTTATTTTTGACTGATCAATCATAGAGACTAGTTTCTCAACATAGCTGTTAAGATTACTGTCCAGTTTAGGACAAGCTATAGCTAGTGTTTTATTTTTCAGGAATGTTTGGTGAAAAGTTCCGTGCGTAAAGGATGAGCAGTCAGAAGCAAGTAATACATCGCTCCCCTGGAAGTATCCGGCTGCGGGATTAAGCAGATGTAACTGTACAGGCCACTGTTTAAGTTCACTTACATTTCCGGAGGGATGGAAGGTGACAGTGGAAGGAGCAGCAGGTGCTATGCTTCTGAAATCTCTCTCCATTGATCCCGGGCATCCGCAGGCCATTCCTTTACCCTCTGTAGAAACAGGGATTTTGTGTTCGGTTGTTGCTGGTTTATCGGGACCGGTAATTTTTGATAAATCTATTGAGAAATTATTTTTCCGGCACCACTCAA
>JAGPLK010000122.1 GCA_018053445.1 Bacteroidales bacterium
TTTTCGTTTCCAAAATTCCTGAGTACAGGTATTGATATCCTTGCACTCTCCATACCACCTGTTAAAATTGAGAGGGCCATCCCTTTAATCTCATCAAACCTTTGCTCAATAACTTTAGCAGCATCGGAAAAGAGAGAAATCTCCCTCTCCAGCGTCTTGAGATAGGATGGATTAATCTCCTTGAATACCGGAAATACCTGATTTCTGATCTTATTTCTTGAGTAATGGGATTCAAAATTGGTACTGTCATGTCTGAAAGGGACCTTTTCAGAATCAGAGTAGACTAGAATCTCCTCCCTTGAGAATTCAATTAAAGGTCTTATAACGGTCATCCCAAATCCAGCCGGATTAGATGACTCTTTTATTGATGACAATCCATTTATCCCAGTACCTCTTAAAAGATTAATAAAAAGAGTCTCAATTTTATCATTAAGATTATGAGCAACAGCAAGATAAGAAATGCCAATATCGTTACAAAGCTGGGAGAACCATCCATATCTTAAATCTCTGGCTGCCATCTGAGTTGAAATACCAGACTCATTTGCATAAGATTCAGTATCAAATCTCTTAGAATAGCAAACAATTCCCCTCTCTCTGCACCAATCCTGAACCAGCTGCATATCTCCATCGCTCTCCTCTCCCCTGAGTGAAAAATTAACAGTAGCAACTGAGAAGTTATTATAACCAATTGAATGAAACAGATGAGCCATTGTCATTGAATCAACACCTCCGCTTACAGCAAGAAGTACTCCCGGAACTTTACCTCCCGAAACTTCCTCTCCGGGAGTTACCAGAGAGAGCAATTTACTTTTAAACCTCTCCCTTAACATAATAACTGAATCTATTTCTTTATCTGGCCAAATGTGTAAGAGAATCCAACTGACAGAATCTCTTTGAACTGAACTCTTTTATCAAGGAGCCCATCCTTATCCGGAATTAAAATATTGTCGTCGTAAATTAGGTTTGTTCTGATATTTGCCGAGAAATATCTGTTGATTTTACTGTCAATAAATAGATCCCAGTAAACCTTAATATTCTGCGGGTTATGCAGAAAATCAGAGAAAAACACAAGGTTTGAGGCAATTGCCAGATCTTTTGTCAATTGCTGTTTGTAATCTATTTTCAATTGAGCTCCAAGTTCAAGCTTGGCAGGCTGATCAATTCTGTTACCATATTTCACCCTCAGACTCTCCTGAGAAACAATCACGAGATTGCTTGTGAGTGGTGAAAAGTTAATTGAAACAGGTTTTGCCGGTTTATAATCAAGACCAATACCAAAAGAGAGGTATGCAGGAGAGAAAGGGCCTGAGACAAGAACCTTGCTGCCTGATGCGGGGTAATTAAAGGAGTTAGAGAACTGAGATCTGAAATTGAAAGCAGCTGATATAAAGACCTTCTTGAAAGATTTGTATCCAAATTTACTGTCAAATATTATCTTATCATCGCTCTTCTTGAATTTATCGCCAAATGAGTTAATAAAGCCCCAGGCAAGCTGAAGTCTGTTTTCCCAAAACATTTTATCAATCTCCCAGTGGTTGAACTTATTAACATAGGCATTTAATGCCACTGATGAGAAACCCCCGGCAGCCCAGTTAGTCAGCGACATCTGAGAAAATCCTATCTGAACCTGAGTACCCTTTGTCCACGGATTTGGTTTTGGGGGCTCCTTCTTTACCAACTCAGGCATCTTTATACTATTTGCAATATCAAAAGCAATTTTTTGGTGAGCACTTAGGTTAACAACCTGTTGCCCGCTCTTTACTTCCTGAGCAGCTGCAACATTAGATAGACCTAAAATCAAAAAAATTGATAACAGATAGTTTATCCTTCCCATAATAAATTAAAAATTGTTAATCGTCCAGAACATCGTCTGAATTATAATTAAAACCGAGTCTTTTACCTGTTTGCAATTTGGCACTCTCAATTTTGTCGTTAATCTGCTCAACAGAGGCCATTTTAACCAGGTCAAATGGTGGAACAAGAAGATCAAAAGAGAGTGTATAAAGTACAGAAGTCTCTACAACAGAAACGAGCTCTTCTCTGGTCAGCTGTTTTTTACCAAATGAGGAGACAGATCTCTTTGGCTGTCTCTTTCCCTCTACCATAAAGAACTTATCTTTATTGACAAAAATTCTTGCTACCAGGTAACCGAGGTCCTCCTGTCTGTTGAATTTAAGTGAATCTGACAAAAAGTTATAGACATTAATAATACCGCAATATGAATTTGCAGAATCGGCCTTTAGAAATTCACTCTTCCAGGCAGGGTGATCTCTGTCAAACTGGAATATATCTGAGTGCATACTAAAAATTAGCACATCATCCGCAAACTTTAATTCTGCTTCAAATTTCCCTCTGTCTCTGTATTCCAGCCTGACACGTCTGTCATTACCGTTAAAATTCTCGAGAAGATCATTAAGATCATTACTCATCTCATTTAGAACATCCTTAAGCTGATTAAAGACCTCCATTGTCTGATTAAAAACATGGACCTTGGTCCTTGATTTCTGGTTAAGTCCCTCGAGAATATCCCTCTGTCGGGACGGTAAATCTGATGCCATTTGTAAAACCTTTAATTAAATATTAATATGCTCTTGCAAATATAACTCTTCTTTTGGATGGTTTTCCGGAATAGATACAAAGACCCTCCTCCTCTTTTACATTTTCAAGAGGAATACATCTTATGGTTGCTTTTGTTTCAGCCTTTATCCGCTCCTCTGTTTCTGCAGTTCCGTCCCAATGACATAAAAGAAATCCGCCATCCTCAATTTTCAATTTAAATGTCTCCCAGTCATTAACTTCAAAAGTGTTCTCCTCCCTGAATTTATATGCTTTATTATAAATATTGTCCTGTATTTCATCAAGGAGTGCTTTAATGTGCTCTTCAACACCATCTCTGCTTACGGAGCTTTTTGTAAGTGTATCCCTCCTGGCAAGCTCTATTGTACCATTTTCCAAATCACGAGGGCCTATTGCTATTCTCACAGGAACACCCTTCAGCTCCCACTCGGCAAATTTAAAGCCTGATCTGAGATTATCCCTGTCATCAATTTTTGAGGTGATTCCAAGCTTTTCCAAACCCTCTTTTATCTCCTTCATCTTAGTAATAATCTTCTCACTCTCCTCTTCTGTTTTAAAAATTGGAACCATAACAACATGGATAGGAGCAAGTTTAGGAGGAAGTACAAGTCCGTTATTATCACTGTGAGCCATAATCAGTGCTCCCATCAACCTTGTTGAAACCCCCCAGGATGTAGCCCATACATATTCGAGGGACCCCTCTTTACTCTGATACTGAACATCAAATGCTTTAGCAAAATTTTGTCCAAGAAAATGAGATGTACCCGCCTGAAGTGCTTTTCCATCCTGCATAAGGGCCTCAATACACAAAGTGTCTAATGCTCCTGCAAATCTTTCACTCTCGGTTTTAGAGCCAACAAGTACTGGCAGAGCCATAAATTCTCTTGCGAATTTTGCATATACCTGAACCATTTTCTGAGTCTCTTCAATAGCCTCCTCTTTTGTGGCGTGAGCAGTATGTCCCTCCTGCCAGAGAAACTCGGCAGTACGAAGAAACAGCCTTGTTCTCATCTCCCACCTCACAACATTTGCCCACTGATTGACCAGAATTGGAAGGTCTCTGTAGGACTTAATCCAGTTTTTATATGTATTCCAGATAATTGTCTCTGATGTTGGTCTGACAATCAGCTCCTCTTCAAGCTTTGCATCGGGATCAACAACTACCCCCGGTCCGTCAGGATTTGTCATAAGTCTGTGGTGAGTTACTACAGCACACTCTTTTGCAAAACCCTCAACATGTTCAGCCTCCTTACTAAGAAAAGATTTTGGAATGAACA
>JAGPLK010000123.1 GCA_018053445.1 Bacteroidales bacterium
AATGGCTAATAAAATATTACAATGGAACTTGCAGTAATAAGCGGAAAGGGTGGAACCGGCAAGAGCAGTATTACATCTGCTTTTGCTACAATGAATAGGCAAGTTGTCCTTGCGGATTGTGATGTGGATGCGGCAAACCTGCATATAATAATGAATCCGGATATTGAGGAGACTCAAGTATATATTGCAGGTGAAAAGGCTGTTATTGATCAGGATAAATGTACAGGGTGCCGACTGTGTGAAGAGTATTGCCGTTTTGATGCAATCTCCTCTATAAATGGAATTTGTATTGTTGATGAAATATCGTGCGACGGGTGTAAACTTTGTGCGCGGTTATGTCCCTCTAAAGCAATAGAAATGGTTCCAAACGATAAGAGCAGGATGCACTCCGGATCCTTCAGAAATGGGAAGATGGTATATGGAAGACTGGAACCGGGAGAGGAGAATTCTGGTAAACTGGTAGCAATGGTAAGGAGTAAGGCCAGAGAAATTTCCGAGAGAGAGGGATTGGAGACTATTCTGATTGACGCTCCTCCGGGCATAGGGTGTGCATTAATATCTTCAATATCCGGAGTGTCAGATCTCTTAATAGTTACAGAACCATCCATCTCAGCAAAAAGCGATCTCAACAGAACTCTTCAACTTCTAGAAAATTACAGTTCAAATAAATATGTCGTAATCAATAAATATGACCTCTCTCCTGATTTAACTACAGAGGTTGAGGAGTTATGCAAAATTTACGATGTTAGCGTTATCGGAAAAATTCCTTTTGACCGGGTGGTAGTTGATGCAATGGTCAACAGAAAAAGTATAATTGAATTTAATCCGGATTCAGTTGTAAGTATTGAATTGAAAAAAATATGGAATACGATAAATAGTTATAAATATTAATAGCAATGGAGAAACAGGAACAATTAATCAAGAGCAAGCCTGAGGGTATAAAAAAAATAATTGTAGTGGCATCCGGTAAGGGGGGTGTCGGTAAATCCACAGTAGCAGCAGGACTTGCAATGAGTCTGGCATCAGAAGGCCATTCAGTCGGGCTGCTGGATGCCGATATATATGGTCCGTCAATTCCTTTGTTGTTCAATCTTAAAGGGAAGAGACCATTTGTAGTTGAAAAGGATGGGAAAACCTATCTGGTACCATTTATAAACTTTGGGATAAAGCTAATGTCTATTGGTTTTCTTATTGATACAAGAGAGCCGGTTATATGGAGAGGCCCCAAGGCATCAAGTGGATTATCTCAGCTGCTTAACGACACTATGTGGGGTGAGCTTGATTATTTAATCATAGATACGCCTCCGGGAACCGGAGATATACATATAACAATTCTTCAGAACATGGCAGCTGACGGGGTGATTTTTGTTACCACTCCTCAGATTATGGCTATGGATGATGTAGAGAAGGCAATAGCTATGTACAAGAACCCTCAGATTGGAATACCTGTTATAGGAGTTGTTGAAAATATGTCATGGTTTACACCCTCTTCACACCCTGATGAGAAATATTTCATTTTTGGTAAAGGCGGAGGCGAGAGGTTGGCAACTGAATTTGGAATCCCTTTGCTGGCACAGATACCTGTTAATGAGAATGTGGGAGTAAGCTGTGATGGGGGAAAGATGGGAGATTTAACAACTGACAGGCAGGTATATGAAGCATTTATGAAACTTATTGACATCATAACTTAAATATCATTGATATAGTAAATGAAAGTCTTGAAAATTACTACGCTTGTTGAAAATCATGTAACAGGAGAGGGGTTGGGTGCTGAACATGGCCTCTCTCTTTTACTTGAAATTGTAAATAAAGAGGGAGATGTTCTTTCAAGACATCTGTTTGATACAGGTCAGGGAGATCTTTTTGCCAAGAATGCTGCAGTTATGAATATTGATCTGAGGCAAATTGACAGTGTCTTTATTAGTCATGGACATTATGACCATGCAGGAGGGCTGGATTCTTTTCTTAAACTAAATCAAAATGCTTTAGTATATATAAAGGAGTCTGCACTTATACCTAAACATAATGGTTCGAGGTTTACTGGATTCAGACACGATAACTCTCTCTCTGCCGGAAGGTTGATTTTTGTGGAGAATCCACTGGAGATTTATCCCGGATTATTTATTATGCCTGAAATTTCAATATTCAATCAATCCGATACAAGTTTTATAAACGGAGATTTATTTGAAGATGAATTATATGTGGCTTATAATGATGGCAGTTCAATTACAGTAATTTCCGGTTGCTCTCACAGAGGTATTACAAATATTATCCGTTCAGCAGAGGAGTATTTTAATTTACCTGTTCATAATATTGTAGCAGGGCTACATACAAACAATGCCTCTGAAAACAGACTCCTGTTTCTTGTGGATAAACTCTCCTCCGGCTCTTTAAAGAGAGCGTCATTATGCCATTGTACCGGCATTGACAGTTATTGCTATTTAAAGAATAGTATGAAAGATGTGAGTATTACTTACAACAGCTGTGGAAGTAGAATATATTTCTGACAGCTCATATTAAATAAGCTGGTTATTGCTTACTCCAGGTGCAAATAAAAATCTTCTGATCCTCTGTGAGAACTACCTGTGGATTCTTTTTAACGAAGGATTTTGGGGGCATCTTTCCCGATGTAATTGTCCTGCAAATTGCCTCTGCCTTTTTAGCTTGCTTAACAGCATCGTAATTATCCCATTTAGTAAAGTTGAGATTTGCAAGAGCAGCTCCGCTTCCTCCCTGATTATGACACTTTCCGCAGGAGTTGTTAAGAATTTTCATGACATCATCAGGTATAGGCTTGGGTGACTGTTCGCCTGAGAGTACGGCATTGATGCTTAGCAAACCCAGAAGAGCAAACGAGAAGATAGCTGCAAGAGCTTTTCCGGATAAAATATTAATCTTTTTCATCTCGGGTTGATTTTTTAATTGTACCAAATATAATAAAAAAATAAAGGAGGCTGAACAAAAAGTATTTGGCTGGCTACTCATGCCGGGCGGGCGGGTATCCGCCAGGCCTCACGCCCGGCACGGGTTGACAGGGATATTCGTATATGTGCTTATAAATCTAGCAATTGCAAATTGCTTTTTGAAAAACTTTTTAAAAAACCAATTTTTAAACACCTAACTACCTGTTAGATAAACGAATATCCCTGTCAAACCACCGCCTCCCGCCAAGTTTAAAAGGTGCTTCGCAGTTTATACGGCCGGTTCCCGGCCGGTTGTCCGTCATACCTGCGCCACTTTAATTCTCAATAAAGCAGCAAAAATCACTTTTACCTGACATGTGATATGTCATGTTAAGTTTCTGCAATCAGATAATCAAAGCGTTACAGCATTACGGGTTTTAAACTTTACGGTGAATTCGCCTTTAAATTATAGGTATAATATTATAATGCACATGTGGGAAACTTTAGGTCAACCGGGATAAAGTCGGGGATTTTTAAAAGACAAAAGCCACAAGTAGTTAATATTAACTAATTTGTGGCTTTTCTGGGTGCCCGGAACAGAGTATCCTGATATAGTCATTCAGGTAAAAGCAGCTGACTTATTTGAAGCCGCTCATGTATTAGCAAAGGATCTTGCAACATTAAACGAACAAAAGCAAAGGGAGAAAATCTTACCCGATACTCTTTTAACGAAAAAAGAGGTAATGGAGTTATTGGGTGTAGGTGAAACTACCCTATGGAGATGGGATACTAAATATAACTATCTGCACCCGGTAATGATTGGTTCAGAACGCCGCTGGCTCTGGAGAGACATATCTGCAATAATTGAAGGCAATATAACTGATCATTACGGCAAGCCTGTCTGG
>JAGPLK010000124.1 GCA_018053445.1 Bacteroidales bacterium
ATTTCTTGGCAAAGAGAGTTCTCACGGCTCAATTATGTTTATATTTGATGAACCTACAACCGGGCTCCATTTCCACGATATTAAAAAGCTGATGGACTCATTCAATGAGCTTATTGCCAGAGGACACACTATCGTAGTGGTTGAGCATAATATGGATGTGGTGAAATGCGCAGACTGGATAATTGATATGGGTCCGGAAGCCGGAGAAGATGGTGGTCACGCTGTTTTTGAGGGGATACCTGAAGATCTGGTTAAATATGAGGAGAACCATACTGCCAGGGCGTTAAAAAAGAAATTGAACTGAAAATGAAGAGAGTCTCTGTACTTATAATTTTGTTATTCTCTTTAACACCTCTCCTTTCACAGGAGGAGCAGGAACCTTCACTAAGGTGGAGTTTCTCCCCTCAGGTTGGAACTGATCTGGGGGTTACTCTTCCCTATCCTATGAGTGCCATAGGTGGAATTTTTAATCCCTATCCGGATATTTTGCCATCGCTTGGAGCAAGAACTTCGTTCAGATTCAAACAGGGATGGGTGATGGGTGCTGAGGTTACATACAAGACAGTCTCTATGACCGCAAATGCAAGGGTGGAGAATCAGATGATGCTCTCAGGAAATGGCGATACAAAACAGTATTTCTCCGGAACAGCTTTTCTTAGCAGCAGTTTCACTCAGTTAGAGGTTCCTCTGTATGTAAAATATATGATTGGTAAGAAAGGTATTCACAGAGCCTTGCTTGGTGGATACTGGTCTTATATTCTGGAGGGTAGATTTTCAACGGAAGCAAGAAAGGGGTATATAGGATCAGAACCTGACAGAGCCGATAACATTGTTGACCCTGCCTATCCAATTCTTATGGATTTTTCTCAAGCACTCGGTGACTGGGATGCCGGTATATTAATTGGATATGAGCTTGGAATAAATGAGAGGCTCAATATGGGAATCAGAGTTATGACAGGACTCAGAGATATCTTTGGGGGTTCTACACCTTTTGAGTACAGTATGATTCATTTAAGAGGCACTATAGTAGTAAGCTATAATATCTTTGAAACAAAGAGGTAGCTTTTCAGCTAGTAACTCGAAGATATCTGATAAATCAGGTGAAAGAGGAATTTTGTTCTGTTTGACATTACAGGATAATTAATAAAGTAATGATCATCTGTAGTCTTGTAAGTATGCATATGTATTCCCGAAGTAACCAGAACGGAGGGGATTCCCTTTTTGGAAAAAGAGTACTGATCAGAGGTTTTAAAGAATAGTTCAGCAAAGGCGGGACTTCCGTAAAATGTGAAATCGGGCTCAATCATATTCCCGGAATCTCTTCTTGCATTTGATGCCTTGGCTCTTGCCATCTCTCTTCCCTTTTTGTCACCTACTATAAGAATGTAGTTTTCAGCGGATCCCGGTGGGGCAAAAGTAGTCCCTATCTGATCAATATTAAGGTTAAACAGTATTTTAGATGGGTGAACTGGCAGATTTTTGATAAACTCTTCTGAACCGGCCATATTATTCTCTTTTCCGTCCAGCATAAGAAATATAATATTGTGCCTCAGATGAACAGGGCTGTTTCTCAGCTGATAGAACAGATTTGCCAGAGTTACCATAACAGTTACACCGGAGGCGTTGTCGTCTGCACCATTGTATATTTTACCGCCAAGTTTGCCCAGATGGTCGTAGTGGGCAGATACAACAATATATTTATCGGAATAGCCATTAGCTAGAACAACACCAGCAAGATTTCTTCCTGTTAACTCCCCCATTTTAAAACTGCGGATGAATGTCTGTGAGTAGAAGGGAATCATCTCCCAGGAGGCAAAGAGTCTGGAGACAGTAGCCAGAGACATTAATGCTCCGTTACTGTTTGAGGCTCTCCCCTCCATAACATCATCTGCAAAAAAAGAGAGCAGATTTTTTTGTCTCTCTTCACTAACCGATGCTGCAATCCTCTCTATATCTCTGAATTGTCCCAGTGAAACAGTAAAAGTAAGGAGCGTAAAGGTGGCGGTAAATATGGAACGCCTCAGGAAATAGTTCATCTATTATTATTTATATTTGCAAAAATAACTCATTTTAATGAAAAAAGTTCTGAGATTCATTTTTGTCTATCTTCCACTCTCCTTTTTTCTTCTATCGCTGTCACTGATAGTGATTTTAAAATGGGTACCTGTATATGTGACTCCACTTATGATAGTGAGAAGTTTTCAGTTTATTGACAAAGAGGATTTCAAAACAGTTAAAAGGTGGAGGAGTCTGGATAAGATTTCAGACAATATGGCAATGGCTGTTATGGCATCTGAGGATACTCGCTTTCTTGAGCATAAGGGGTTTGACTGGACAGAAATTGACAATGCACTTGAAGCCAGCAAAAGAGGTAAAAGGCTGAGGGGTGCAAGCACTATAAGCCAGCAAACTGCAAAAAATGTCTTTTTATTTCCATCCAGATCCTGGATAAGAAAGGGATTTGAGGCATATTTTACACTTGGTATTGAGTTGATTTGGGGTAAAAAGAGGATAATGGAGGTATATCTGAATGTTGCAGAGATGGGCCCGGGAATTTATGGTGCCGAGGCTGCGGCACGGGAGTTGTTTGGAAAGAGTGCAGCGAAACTGACATCCAGGGAGAGTGCTCTGATTGCCGGAGCTCTTCCGAATCCTCTTAAAAGGAGGGCGGACAGACCATCGGCCTACCACAACTCAAGAGCAGGTGCCATTCAGCGGATGATGGGGATGATTGCCAGACCGGAGTGGCTAAATGATAACAAACCAAAAAAGGTTAAACTGAAAAAATGAAAAAAACAGCACCAGTTAAAATATTATACTTTGCACTTCTTGCATTAACTCTTTTTTTATCAGGTAATGCAAGCGGACAATATGATAAACAGCAATTTTTCTACAGAGGAAGGCAGTTTTTGATTGAGGGTAAATATGTTCAGGCAATTGAGAACTTCAATATCTTATCTCAGCTTGATACAACTCTTTATGAATCATATTTTTTCAGAGGGATAGCAAAATATAATCTTGGAGATTTTCTGGGAGCACAAATTGATTTTGACAGGACTTTAACAATTAACCCTCTCTATACTCCTGCATATCACTACAGGGCTATAACCCTGAGCAGAACGGGTAAATATGATTTGGCACTTAAGGACCTGGAGGAGGCAGTTGATCTCAGACCGGGATATACCGGCCTCTACTTTAGCAGAGGGGTTACCTATTTTCTCTCCCAACAGTTTGAGAAGGCAGTTGAGGATTTTAACAGATTTATAAGGTATGAACCAAAAGTTACGGATGCCTATTTAAACAGGGGGGCCTCATATCTCTTTCTTGGGGATACCACCAAAGCGTTGAATGATTATCAGACTGCAATCTCTTTAAACAGATTTGAACCGGAAGGATATATAAGAAGGTCTCGGATTTATGTTCTCCAGAATGAGATTGAGAAGGCTCTTCAGGATCTGGATCAGGCTATAAAGTTAGATTCTTTAAATGCATTTGCCTATTTCAACAGAGCACTTGTGAGGTACAATGCCAAAGATATTATGGGAGCACTGGGAGATCTTGAGAGAGTTCTCAGGGAGGATCCGGGTAACTCTCTTACTCTCTATAACAGGGCTCTTATAAGGTCACAGATTGGGGATTATAATAATGCACTGGAGGATTACGACAGGGTTCTCTCAATTAACCCAAATAATGTTCTTGCGTATTACAACAGAGCTACACTTTTTGTACAGCTGGGCAGATACAGAGATGCAATGGATGATTACTCCCAGGCAATTAACCTCTATCC
>JAGPLK010000009.1 GCA_018053445.1 Bacteroidales bacterium
GAAATGATAGAAAAAGCAACCGGTGAGAAACTAACTGCCAAATACTATGCTAAACAGTTTGTGGAGTAATTCAGCTTCTTTAAAATTGATATAATTTTGAAGCACTTCCTCTTGGAAGGCATTCAAGTAATAAATCAACTCCAGGGATGGCTCCTACTTCAAGAAGAGCCATCCCTGCTGTTTCTATTGCTCGAGCCGGAGTGTTATTATTAGCACTCAAATGACATAAAAGAAGAGACTTAATTTCACGATGATAAAATTCCTTAATTGCATTTGCAGTTTCATCATTACTTAGATGACCTTTACCGTTACTGATTCTGTCAATAAGAGACTTTGGGTAGGGACCCTCTTCTAACATGGTTCTGTCGTAATTTGATTCAAATATCAAATGATTGGATATTGATGCATATTTTATTAGGCTTGAATTAACTCTGCCTACATCTGTAGCTACAACAATCTTAACTCCGGACATATTTATAAAATATCCATAATTATCTGTTCCATCGTGAGGGACTTGAAAAGGAGTAATTGATACATCATTGAAACAAAATTCTTTTTCAGATTCAATATATACTCTTGATGAGGTCAATTTTCCTCGAGTTGCAAAATGATTAGACAATGCATTATGTAACGATTCAGTCGCATAAACAGGTTTACTAAACTTCTCTGCGAAAGTCCCTAAATGTTTAATATGATCTATGTGATCGTGAGTTACTAATACAAAATCTATATCTTCAAGCTTCATATTATACTCTGCAAGGCGCTTTCTGGCTGTTCTTAAACCTATCCCAAAATCTATTACAAAGCTTACAACTCCATTAGAAAAAAAATAACAATTTCCACTGCTTCCACTAGCAAGGGAGATGAATTTGACATTTTTCTTTTCTGAATAATCAATTAACATAAGAATGGTTTAAGATCGTTCATCAGATCATTTTCCTGGATTATATGAGCTGTCTTAATTCCAAATTCAGAGGCTGCTTCAAGATTAGTAATGGAATCATCAACAAAAAGAGACTCTTCGGGGTTAATTCCAGCGTCTTCCAGGAGCATTGAAAATATTTTAGGATCTGGTTTAGCACACTTCATTTCAAATGAGAGGTACATTTTTTCAAAATAATCACTCATCTCTTGACCTCCTAGAAGAAACATTGGCTTCACAGTCTCAACTGCAATAGGGTTTGTATTACTCAGAAGGAATATTCTATAGTTTTTAGAGTAATTTTGAAGAGCTTTCAACTTATTTAGTGGTAACTCCGGTAAAAAAGCAGCCATAGCCTTATCAATTTCGATATCGGAAGCAAAAGTTTCCATGTTTTCTCTTACCTTATCTCTGAATTCTTCTGTTGAAATAAGACCCTTCTCATAATCCATAAAGAACCCCTCTTGGAAATACTCATTTATAATTCTGCCAAAATCCGGGTGTCCTATCTCAGCAAAAGCTTTTATGCATAGGTCTTTATCAAGCCTAACCAATACACCTCCCAGATCAAATATTATGTTTTTTATCATTCATTTTTTTTGTAAATATCGTCTATTAATCTTCAACAGAAAAATCATAAGGATATCTGTATATACCAATATCAGTAATGATTGCACTTATCAAAGCAGAGTCAGTAACATCAAAAGCTGGATTATAAACTTTTATGTTTTTAGGCGCCATTCTCTCTTTATACCATAAATCGGTTATCTCCCTCCCATCTCTATTTTCTATCTGTATTAAGTTCCCATTTTCTGTTTTATTATCTATAGTGCTCCTGGGACCTAATACATAAAACGGCACTTTGTAGAAATTTGCAAGAACAGCCAAAGAATTTGTTCCGATTTTATTAGCCGTATCTCCATTTAATGCTATTCTGTCGCAACCCGATAAAATTGCGTTTATCTCGCCATTTTTCAACAAAGTAGCAACCATATTGTCACAGATCAGTGTTACATCAATATTAGACTTTGACAATTCAAAAGCAGTTAGTCTTGATCCTTGCAACAAAGGTCTTGTCTCTGTAACATAAACAGAAAATGAATATCCCATCTCGTTTCCCATATATATCGGGGCCAGCGCTGTTCCATATCTTGCTGTTGCTAAATGACCCGCATTACATATAGTAAGAAGTTTATCTCCTGGTTTAAGTAATGATAGTCCGTTTTTTGCTATTTTAAGAGACATACCGATATCTTCTTCTTTAATTATATTAGCCTCTTCAGACAATCTTACTTTACTCTTTTCCAGATTAAAATAATCTGGGTTAAACTCTGAAATAAAACAGCTGAGCATTCTTTCAGCTGCCCACTTAGTATTAAATGCTGTAGGCCTTAAAGAGACAAGGGAGTGTGATATTTTTTTTAGGAAAAGCAAGGCCTCTGAAAATGAATTCATTGTGCATGATCTGAATAGCATAGCAATCCCCGCTGCTGTAATTACACCTAAAGCGGGAGCACCCCTGACCTTCAGAGAGTTAATAGCATCTGCCAATCCCTCGTAACAACTGATGTAGATAAATTCTTCTTTAATTGGAAGTTTAGTTTGATCAATAATCTTGATATAACTGCAATCAACAGGAAATTCTACAGAATCGTAACCTAATGGTATACTATTCATTTTTCAGAAATTTGCCCCTAAGCTCATTGAGCTGAGTCATCTGTTTATATGTAAAGTGACGAGGTGTTGCCCCTCTGGATTCCATTATGTGGGAAATTTTGCAATGTGCCTCTACCACCTCTGTTCTCCAGTAGGCCTCCTCAATATTCCTACCCCAGGAAAGAAGACCATGATTCTGAAGAACAAGTACATTTCTTCCCTTTGAAAGAGTTTCAACTTGTTCAAGCAACTCGGCAGACCCCGGGGTATTGTAAGGTGCTAAAGTTAATTGCCCCATCCAAATAACAGATTCGGCACTCATTGGAATTGCCGGAACTGAATCACTGAAAGCATAGGAAGAGGTGTAAGGAGGATGCGAGTGAACTATACCACCTGTTTCCGGATTATTTCTATATATAGCCAAATGAGTAAATAACTCTGTAGATGGTTTTTTACTCCCATAAATTGTATTTCCTTTTGAGTCGACTATTACAAAATCAGTCTCGTTTAATCCACTCTTTGAGTGCATTGATGGAGTAATCATAAACAGGTCTTCGTCTAATCTGATGGAGAGGTTACCCCCATTACCCTCGACAAAAGATTTCTGCCACAGAATCTCTGAGTAGTATGACAAGGCAAATGCTTGATCATAATATAATTTTGGTATTGGTCTGGATTCTGTCATAATTTTAATAATTATAATTTAGCAATCATTAATTTAAATAATTGGGTCATTTTTCCGGAAGCTTCATTTGCAGCTTTAACAACATCCTCTCCGTCATTTACAAAATCATCTGCAAAAGAGTGAGCTTCGTTAGTAATAACAGACATGCCAAATACAGGAATAGAAGAATGTCTTGCAACAATTACTTCAGGAACTGTTGACATGCCTACGGCATCTGCTCCGGCTTTACCAAAGAAAGCATATTCTGCAGGCGTTTCATATGTAGGACCAGTTCCTGCAAGATAAACACCTTTTTTTAATTTAATTCCTAAGCTGTTTGCAGTCTCCTCGGCAAGTCTGATTAATTCCGGTTCATAAGGTCTTGTCATATCAGGAAAGCGAGGTCCAAACTCTTCAATGTTCTTCCCAATCAGAGGATTTGGCATAAGATTGATGTGATCTCTGATAATCATTAAATCTCCTACTTTAAAAGCTGGATTAACACCACCTGCGGCGTTTGATACAAACAGGAATGATATCCCAAGTCTCTGCATAACTCTGACAGGCATAGTAACTAAATCCATTCCGTATCCCTCATAATAATGGAATCTGCCCTGCATTGCAATCACATTCTTACCTCCCAGTTGACCGAGTATAAGGTTTCCCTTGTGGCCAATAGCAGTAGATTTTGCAAAATTTGGAATTTCAGAGTAAGGGATTACTATTCTGTTTTCAATTTTTTCAGCTAATTCACCAAGTCCACTGCCAAGAATTATACCAATATTCGGCAAAAAATTATTCGATTTCTGTTTAATATATTCTGATGATTCATCAATTCGCTTCAGTAAGTCCATAGTTATAATAATTTTTTATATAATCTGTTAACATTATTAATTGTCTCAAGTTCACCGGGGACAATTCTATTTTCCATGACAATCTTTCCATCACAAATAACAGTATCAATGCATGAACTGTTCGCAGAGTATATAAGATTTGCGTAAAAATTTATATTGGGAGTAAATGCATAATTATCAATATCTATCAGACTGAAATCAGCTAGCCAACCCTCTTCAATTTTTCCGGTTTTTATACCCAGAGCCTTTCCGCCATTTGTTGTGGATAATTTCATAAGTTCATTAATTGGAAGAGATGTTGGATCATATCTCCAGGCTTTTTGGACAAGCGCAGCTGTTTTCATAGCCTCTAGCATATCAAGATTATTTGAAGATGCACATCCATCAGTACCAATAGTTACATTAATGCCGGCATCTCTCATTTCATTATATCGGAATTTGAAGCCGGATGCAATTTTTAAATTTGAATTAATATTATGCACCACTGTAACACCTTTGTTAGCAAGTATTTCAATATCAGAATCACTGAGCCATAACGAATGGGCAGCTATTACTTCTGGTCCTAAAACACCAAGCTTGTCAAGATATGCTGTCGGAGAAACACCATGCTTCTTTATTGACTCAGAATTTTCCCATTCTGTTTCAGAAAGATGAATATGAAGCAACAGTCCCCTGCTCCTGGCATATTCAGATCCCCAAACAATCATCTCCTCGGATACACTGTATGGTGAATGTATACCAATGGCAAATTTATGGAGGTCACTCCATGTTTTAGATTCTTGAAATAAAGCCTCGCAATCTTCTTTAATTTTTGAAGATTTTGATAAATCTAATAAATCTAAGATTACAAAAGGCTGAACAGATCTTAGCCCAGCCTCTTCAACAGCTTTTATAGCTGCAGGGACACGCCAATACTGATCGTTAAAGGTAGTAGTTCCAGTTTTAACCATCTCAAGACAAGCAAGTTTTGTCCCCCAATAGACTAATTCATCGTCAAGTTTCTGCTCAACAGGCCAAATTTTATCTTCAAGCCACTCTTTTAAATACATATCCTCTCCTATTCCCCTCATGAGAGTCATAGCAGCATGAGTATGCATGTTAATAAATCCAGGTATTATCCATTTACCTTTACCATCAATAGTTTTATCAGCTTGATAAATAATATCACTATCTATTTTGTGAATTTTGTTATCAATAACAAGAATATCTTCCTCTTTCCCCTCGTTTATTGCATTTTTAATCAATAAAGATCTCATATTACTCTGTTTCAATTTATCTTACAATTATACGATAAAAAATAGATTTTAACGGAAAAAAGTACTATTATTGTAAGGAGAAATAACTTAATATTTGATTTTATGAAAAAATATGTTTGTGTCGTTTGTGATTATGTTTACGACCCGGAAAAAGGTGATCCGGATGGAGGTATTTTACCGGGAACTGCTTTTGAAGATATTCCTGAAGATTGGCTTTGTCCGGTTTGTGGTGTAGGCAAAGAGGATTTTGAACCCATTGAAGATTAATTGTCTATTTTTGTCGCAAAAAATGCGATTTATTTGGTTAGATATAAACTCTTCATATTCCCACTCCTCTCTGGCAATCCCCTCTCTTGACGCTCAATTAGAATCCAGTATCAGAGATAAAGCCTTTTGGGATGTTGTATCAGGCACATTATCTGCCAATTACTATGAAATTATTAATAAAGTCATTACTAGAAAGCCAGATGTAATTTTTTCTACATTCTGGCTTTTTAATTCTCACTATAACCTAACTGTTTTAAAAAAACTTAAAGCATTAATCCCTGAAGTAAGGATTATAATAGGCGGTCCTGAATTTCTGGGAGACAACTATCATTTTCTTCTTAATAATCCTGAAATTGAAGCTGTAGTAAGAGGAGATGGTGAGATACTTTACCCAAAATTAGTTAATTCTATAATCAATAATATTCCTGTTTATAAATTAGAAGGGGTTTGTACCTTTTTTGAAGATAATTATTACGACAATAAAAGGGCATTTACAGATTCTGTTTCACACTTAAAAATCCCTGAAGAGTCAATTTATTTTAATTATAGCAAGCCATTTGTGCAGATTGAAACATCTAGAGGTTGTTTTAACACTTGCAACTTCTGTGTCAGCGGGTTAAAAGAGAGGGTTACCTATATTGACTATAACTCTTTAAAAGGGAGGCTGGATAATCTAAAAAAAAGAGGAGTCAGACACATAAGAATTCTGGACAGAACTTTTAATGCACATTCTCAACATGCTTGCGAACTGTTAACAATTATGAAACAATATGAAGGCTCCTTGTCTTTTCATATTGAGGTTCATCCTGCATTCCTCTCAGATTCTTTAAAGAGCTTATTAAAAACAATCCCTGCTGGTCTGATACATGCTGAAGTAGGCATTCAAAGTTTAAATGACAATGTTTTAAAGACATCCGGGAGAAAAGGCTCTTCCATGAGGTCTATTGAAGGCCTCAGGTTTCTAAAATCATTAGGTACTATTGAAATTCACACTGATCTTATTATTGGACTACCCGGATATAATCTCAACGAGCTATTCAATGATTATAAATTTCTTGTTAAAATGGATGTTGATGAGATACAGGTAGAGTTGTTGAAACTACTACCGGGAACTGAGTTCCGTATTAATTACAAAAAATATGGGTTGAAATTCTCTCCAGTTCCTCCATATGAAATCCTTGAATCAGATGTTATGACTTTTGACCAAACAAGAAAAGCTATGACACTTTCAAGATTCTCTGATTTATGGTATAATAATTCTGAGTGGAAATATTTGATTTCGTTATTAATAAATAATCAAAGCGAGTTTCTTGATAATTTTATTGAATACATCTCTAAAATCGACATATCAAATATAAGTTCAGAAAAATGCGGACTTATTCTATACAACTTTATTAAAAAGTTTCTACCGGAATATATTAAAGATATTTCAAATTTATGGTTAAAAAATGGCTACTCTCTTAATAAAGAGCCAGGGAAAATTGCAAACAGATTTGAACGATATTATACGGGTATCTATTTCCCTTTTGAGAAGAGCAATTTTGAGGATTACTCTTATTACTATATTGACAAACAAAATTATACATATTGGTATTCATTTAACAAAAGTTCAAAAAGACTAAAACATTACATTTCTTTATCTAAATCACTAAATATGATTACAGAAAGTAAGATATTTGATTAAAAACATTACTTTATATTATATTTGCATCAAAATTATTAATTCAAATGATAACAAAAGAGCTACTGTCACCAAAAAGTATTGTTGTGGTTGGAGGGTCGGACGACACAAAAAAAACGGGGGGGAGCGCCCTGAGAAACCTTATTAATACCGGCTACAGCGGAAAGCTAATGGTAGTGAATCCTAAGGCTAGTACTGTTCAGGGAGTTACCAGCTTTAAGACTCTAGAGGAGTTACCTCAAGTTGATTTGGCAATTCTGGCAATTCCAGCACAAGCTTGTCCTCAAACAGTTGATTATCTATGTTCAAATAAAGGATGTAAAGCTGTAATAATTTATTCAGCAGGATTTCATGAAGATAGTGAAGAGGGGGCGATACTGGAGAGAAAAATTGTTGAGTCGGTAAAGCAAGCTGGTGCATCTTTAATTGGGCCAAACTGTATTGGAGTACTGACACCTGATTATGCAGGCCTTTTTACTCAACCTATACCAGAACTAAGTAAAGATGGTGTTGATATTATATCCGGTTCGGGCGCAACAGTTGTCTTTATTCTTGAGGCAGCAATGCAGATGGGTTTAAAATTCTCATCTGTGTTTTCTGTAGGTAATAGTGCTCAAATTGGAGTCGAGGACTTACTAAAGCACCTTGATGAAACATATATCCATGGAATTAGCGCTCCAGTAAAATTATTGTATATAGAGAATATATCAAAACCTGATCTACTCCTTAAACACTCAAAATCTCTAATTTCAAAAGGAGCCAGAATTGCAGCTGTTAAATCTGGATCAAGTGAAGCCGGGAGCAGAGCTGCATCTTCTCATACCGGTGCTATGGCAAGTCCTGATGTAGCTGTCTCAGCACTTTTCAACAAAGCTGGAATTATTAGATGTAACAGCAGAAGCGAACTTGTTACCGTTGGATCGATTTTAATGTATCCCAGACCAAAAGGGAAAAGAGTAGCAATTATTACTCATGCCGGTGGGCCTGCAGTTATGTTAACAGATATTTTATCATCGAATGGCCTTGAAATTCCATCCTTTTCAGGAGCTAAGGCCGAATTACTATTAAGCCAACTCTACCCAGGCTCATCTGTTGCAAACCCTATTGATTTTCTTGCAACCGGGACAGCTGATCAGCTTTCTGCAATAATAGACAGTTGTCAAACAGATTTTGATGTTGATTCAATGGCTGTAATTTTTGGTTCACCCGGACTCACATCAGTATACGATGTATACAATATCCTGCTGGAAAAAATTAAGACTTCAGCGAAGCCAATCTATCCTATATTACCATCAATAGTAAATGTTAAAGAGGAGATTGCCCAATTTCAGGAAAAAGGAGGAATTAGTTTTTCTGATGAAGTTACATTTGGGTCTGCTTTAGCAAAAGTTCTAGCTGTAGACTTACCAGAGTCAGAAATTGAGTTACCTCCGGTAGATCACAAGCTTATTCGTAAGATAATAAATAACTCTTCTAATGGATATCTTTCCCCGTATGATGTCCAGAAATTACTTGATGCTGCAGGTATTGAGAGGGCGAAAGAGGCTGTCGCCGATAATCAGAACAATTTGAGAAAGTATGCTAGAGAAATTGGTTATCCTTTGGTTATGAAAGTAATAGGCCCTGTTCACAAATCAGATGTAGGAGGAGTCGCACTTAATATTACTGATGATGAAACTCTTGTGTCTGAATTTAACAGAATGATGAAAATTCCCGATACCACCTCTGTTCTGCTTCAGCCTATGCTTACAGGAACTCAGCTGTTTGCAGGTGCAAAAAGAGAAGATGATTATGGTCACATCATTATGTGCGGATTAGGAGGAATATTTGTTGAAGCATTGGGTGATATTACTTCCAGACTTGCTCCTGTTTCAAACAGAGAGGCAAACGATATGATTACCTCTCTGAAAGGGTATAAAATTATTAAAGGGACAAGAGGGCAAGATGGTGTAAATGAAACTATCTACAGAGATGCAATTAGAAGGTTATCTGCTCTTTGTGTTGCTGCACCGGAGATATTTGAAATGGACATTAATCCTCTGCTTGGCAATTCAAGGCAGGTAATAGCGGTTGATGCAAGAATCAGAATAGAGAAATAGATGAAAAATATAATTAAGAAATCTTATAAATGGTTTAGTAGCTTAAGTCAGACACAACAAGGCTATTTTCTGCTAATTATTATTTTAATTATCGGTATTATCATAAGATGGAATTACATTATCGATAACATTATAAAAGGATTTCGCTACTTTTCAAACTAAATTTATAATATTCATTACTTTTTTCTTTCAATTTAAAATATTTTCATCTAAATTTGTAGAAATTCAAAAAACTAAAAAAATCAAGATATGGCATTAAGAGGAGCTATTGTAGTAGATACTGAGAAATGCAAAGGCTGTAGCGTTTGTGTTGTCAATTGTCCTACTAATACTATTGCCTTAGCAAAAGAGGTAAACAGCAAAGGCTATAACTACGCTTATATGGCGTCTCCGGAAAGTTGCACCGGATGTACAAATTGTGCAACAGTTTGTCCTGACACCTGTATAACTGTTTACAGGATTAAAGTCTGAGAATATAATATAAAGAGAAATAATATGGCAGAACAAATTTTGATGAAAGGGAACGAAGCCATTGCTCATGCCGCAATAAGGTGTGGTTGTGATGGATATTTTGGGTACCCTATTACTCCACAATCTGAGGTTATGGAGACACTAATGGATGAACAGCCTTGGGAATCAACAGGAATGGTTGTCCTTCAAGCAGAAAGCGAGACTTCTTCAATAAATATGTTGTATGGCGGTGCTTCTTGCGGGAAAAAAGTTATGACATCATCCAGCAGTCCAGGATTAAGTTTAATGTGTGAAGGCTTAAGCTATTTAGCAGGTGCAGAGCTACCATGTCTCGTCGTTAATGTCGTAAGAGGAGGTCCTGGACTTGGTACAATTCAGCCTGGTCAGGGAGATTACTTCCAGGCTTGTAAAGGCGGTGGTCACGGGGACTATAAAATGGTTGTACTGGCACCATCTTCAGCTCAGGAGATGTATGATTTCGTAGATCTGGGTTTTGAACTTGCTTTCAAATATCGTAATCCTGCAATGATACTTGCAGATGGTGTTGTAGGCCAAATGATGGAGAAAGTTGAACTGAGACCTATGAAACCAAGGTGGACGAATGAAGAGATTATTAAAAATATGCCTTGGGCAACAACGGGAAAGACTCCAGACAGGAAGCAGAATGTAATAACTTCACTAGCACTTGATGCAGCTGTTCATGAAAGACTCAACCATACTCTTATTGAAAAGTATAAAAGGATGGAAGATGAAGATGTAAGATTTGAAACTATTCAATGTGAAGATGCAGAACATGTAATTGTAGCATACGGTTGTATGGCTAGAATCTGTGAAAGCACAATTGAAATGGCCAGAAAAGAGGGCATTAAATTAGGCCTCCTCAGACCTATAACTCTATTCCCATTCCCTACAAAAGAGATTGACAGAATGGTGCCAAATCTTAAATCAATGATGTCTGTTGAACTAAGCACCGGACAGATGCTGGAAGATGTGAAACTTGCTGTAAACGGCAGAATACCTGTTAACTTCTTTGGAAGGCTTGGAGGAATTGTTCCATCTCCTGAAGAGGTATACGAGGCATTCAAGAAGTCTATTAACAAATAACCTTAGCAATTATGGATGTAAAAGATATAATCAAACCAGAAAACAGGGTTTATTCAAAATCCCCTGTTCTCACAAGTACTACAATGCACTACTGCCCTGGTTGTTCTCATGGTACTGTTCACAAACTGATTGCTGAGGTAATCGAAGAGATGGGCATTCAAGAACAAACTATTGGAATCTCACCTGTTGGATGTGCAGTATTTGCATACAACTATATTGATATTGACTGGCAACAGGCAGCTCATGGAAGGGCTCCGGCTCTTGCAACAGCGACAAAAAGGCTTCATCCTGAAAAATATGTTTTCACATACCAGGGAGACGGAGACTTGGCATCTATTGGGACAGCAGAGATTATGCACGCATGTAACAGAGGTGAAAATATAGTTGTAATTTTTATCAATAATGCTATATATGGGATGACTGGTGGGCAAATGGCTCCAACCACCCTTATCGGCATGAAAACTGCAACAAGTCCTTATGGAAGAGATCCGAAACTTCACGGACAGCCATTGAAAATAACTAATCTCATAGCTCAGTTAGAGGGCACATGCTTTGTAACCAGACAATCTGTTCACAATGCAGCCTCTGCAAGAAAAACTAAAAGAGCTATCAGAAAGGCATTTGAAAACTCTGCACTAGGAAAGGGTACCTCCTTTGTCGAAGTTGTTAGTACATGTAATTCAGGATGGAAACTCTCCCCTGTTAAAGCTAACGAATGGATGGTAGAAAACATGTTTCCGGAATACCCAATTGGAGATCTAAAGGACAGATAAAATTGATTATAATATGAAAGAAGAGATAATAATTGCAGGCTTTGGAGGACAGGGTGTACTGTCAATGGGTAAAATACTAGCATATTCCGGTATTATGCAAGGACAGGAGGTGACCTGGATGCCTTCATACGGACCTGAAATGAGAGGAGGAACAGCTAATGTTACAGTAATATTAAGCGACAGGAAGATCAGCTCTCCAATTTTAAGCAAGTTTGATGTAGCGATTATTCTTAATCAGCAGTCTCTTGACAAGTTTGAAGCTGGCGTAAAACCTGGCGGATTACTTATATACGATCCAAATGGAATCACAAGACTGCCTGAAAGAAAAGATATTACAGTTTGCTCAATAGCTGCAGTAGATATTGCAGCTGATTTAGGAAATTCTAAGGCATACAATATGGTTGTACTAGGTGCATATTTGAAATTAAGGCCAATTGTTACATTAGAGAATGTTATAAAGGGGTTAAAAAAATCTATTCCTGAGAGACACCACTCACTTATACCTATGAATGAAAAGGCAATTGATGCAGGCATGAATAAAATTGTGATGCACAATACTATTTAATTTAACAGGATAAATTGTACAATTGAACTCGACAGTATATTCTGGCGAGTTCTTTTTTTTTGCAAGAGATTTTAATAAATTACTATCTTTGCAATAGTGCATTCAATATGAGTAGAGACTATCAATCAGCGTTAAATAATCTGAAGAGGAAAATTGAGATAATAATCTCAAAATATGAGCAAGCCTCTTCTGATAACTCTCGTCTTGTCGATGAGCTTACTGAAACAAAGAATGCATTGGAAAATAGTAATAACAAAGTTAAAGAACTAGAACAAAGAATAAGTAATTTACAACTTGCTGAAGCTTTTAAAACATCTTCGACGGATGTTAAAGAGGCAAAACAGAAGATTGGCAAAATAGTCAAGGAGATAGATAAGTGTATAGCACTTTTGAACGACTAAAACAATGAGCGACCAGCAGTCAATACAAATAAGTATAGCAGACAGATACTATCCTCTGAAAGTATCCCTTCAGGATGAAGAGAAGATTAGGGCTGCTGTAAAAATTATTAATGATAAAGTAGATCTTTACAGAAAAAGATTTACAAACAGGGATATTCAGGATGCTCTCTCTATAACGCTTTTACAATTTGTTATAAGATTGATTGAAGCTGAGCAGAGAGAAGAGTCGTCAAGAATTGTTGAAGAGATTCAGAACATCAGTAATCTTCTAGATGAGTACATAAGTGTCAATCTTTCGTGAAACAGCACTACAACATGCCGTTGGTTTAGCTCTTTGCCAAAATCAACATTAAAACAATACCGAGCCTACTCGGCTGTCAAAAACAGGCCTGGGTTACCCTAAGGGGGATTCTGTTTACAGGACGTTGGAAGTTTGCGACAATATGCCGGAGCTCAAATCTTAATTTATTAAGGTTTTGTCTAAACAGCAACCAACGGCTTTTTACTGACACTCAACAACATATATACAAATGGATATAATTCTATCAATAATTCTACCTGCAATTGCTGCCTTTGGTTTAGCATATTTTGTAGGAAACAATATCGTACTTAAAAGAAAAAGAGAAGAAATTCTCAAATGTGCCGAACAGGACGGTGAAAATATCAAAAAGGAGAAGATTTTTCAGGCAAAAGAGAAATTTCTCCAACTCAAAACGGAGCACGAACAACAAATACTGGAGAAAAGTAATGTAATTATTCAACAGGAACATAGAATTAAGCAAAAAGAGATCTCCCTTAATCAGCAGAATCAAGATTTACTAAAAAAACACAAAGAATTAGACAACCATAAAGAACAATTAAAACTTCAACAAGAAATTCTTGAGAAAAAAGTTGAAGATTATGAAAAGCTAAGACAAGAGGCTATCCAGAAAATTGAAAATATTGCTGGTCTTTCTGCATCAGATGCCAAAAATCAACTGATCGATACCATGAAATCAGAGGCAAAATCTGAGGCAATGTCTTACATAAGTGAAGTAATGGATGAAGCAAGGCTTACAGCAAGTAAAGAGGCTAAAAGAATCGTAATTAATACTATTCAGAGGATAGCACCTGAAACAGCTATTGAGAATGCAGTAACTGTATTTAATATTGAAAGCGATGAAATTAAAGGGAGGATAATTGGTAGAGAGGGACGAAACATCAGAGCACTGGAAGCAGCGACCGGTGTCGAAATAGTTGTAGATGATACTCCTGAAGCAATTTTATTGTCCGCTTTTGATCCTGTAAGAAGAGAGGTTGCGAGATTAGCTTTACACCAACTAGTCACAGATGGCAGAATACACCCAGCAAGGATTGAAGAGGTTGTAACTAAGGTCCAGAAACAACTTGACGATGAGATTATGGAGACCGGAAAGCGTACCTGCATAGATCTTGGAATTCATGGACTTCACCCTGAACTTATCAGACTTATTGGTAGAATGAAATACAGATCTTCCTATGGTCAAAATCTTCTTCAGCACTCTAGAGAAGTTGCAAATATTTGCGCCACTATGGCCTCCGAACTGGGATTGAATACTAAAGTAGCTAAAAGAGCCGGCCTTCTTCACGATATTGGAAAAGTTTCAGACGAAGATCCAGAACTTCCACACGCAGTTCTCGGGATGAAGCTTGCTGAGAAATACAAGGAGAAACCTGAAGTGTGTAATGCTATAGGATCTCATCACGAAGAGGTTGAAATGAATTCATTAATAGCTCCTCTGGTTTTGGTCAGCGATGCTATTTCTGGTGCTCGCCCTGGAGCAAGAAGAGAGGTTATTGAGTCCTACATAAAAAGACTAAAAGAGATGGAAGATCTTGCCCTCTCTTACCCAGGAGTTACCAAAACTTACGCTATACAGGCTGGCCGGGAATTAAGAGTAATCGTTGGCAGCGAGCAAGTTAGCGATCAGGACTCAGAGAGACTATCACTTGACATTGCAAAGAAGATACAAGAGGAGCTTGTTTATCCCGGTCAGGTAAAAATTACTGTAATCAGAGAAACCAGATCAGTAAGTTTTGCAAAATAATCAGAATAGTAACTTTAAATCACTATTAAGATGATTTAATGATTCTTTCTCTGGGACAAACTTCCAGTGATTAAGTGGGACTGCTTTAACAAAGCCGTCCCTTTTTATTTGTTCATAAAGAATTTCTCTGATATCACCTAGCTTTTTAATAACTCTTTTTTCAACAACATCTTTAGTCAAATTTGACCCTTTAAGTAAGAGATCTCCCCCTCCGTTTGCCCTGTATGAGGAGAGTGCAACTAAATATTGTTTTTCCAGTACAAAGTCTTCTCCGTTTACCAATGATTTTATTGATATACGATCTCCATCATCCTTATCCGTACTTACCTCATAAATAATTCCTGCAGCTGAATCAAAATTGAAGTATGGATTTTGAAATTTGCCTCTATCTCCTTTACCTGTTGTGTTAAGTTTTAACAGATGTCCGGACTCAGATGGGATCTTATTAATCCATTTTGAATAAGAATACTCAAGATAATTCTTAATTTCAATCCCCGTCATAGCTATCACATAAAGCTGGTTTTCAAAGGGATATATATTAAACAGATCTTGAAAATTGAGCTCTTTTGGTTCAATTGTTACATTCAAAGTTAAAGGTGCAGCAAAAGAGATATCGGCACCAGAATTTGCAAGCTGGATATTATGAATCATATCAATATATCCAGATGGACCCTTAAAAGCATCTTTTGAATCTATTCTGTTTAACAGACTCCCAATTTTTCTGTTTGTAAAAGAACTGACTGAGTCATAATAACTCTTGAAATAACTAAGAAAGTTTTTATCTGGCTTTAAATCCTGAAGAGAAATTGAATTACCTTGAATATATTTTTCTGAAATTTCGCCACTGTTAACTACTATACGGACATCTGCTTCTGACAGGAAAGCCGCTCTTCCTCCTCCAGCCATAATCAAGACAGAATCTTTACCATTAAACACTTTTTCTGATGTTGTTTTATGGTCATGAGCAGCAAATACTATATCAATCCCTTTTGTATTAGCAGCAACATATCTTGCTGGATTTTCAACTTCATATTTACTCGCTTCTCCAAGTCCGGCATGAATAGCTGCAATAACTAAGTGTGGTTTCTCGTCTTTAATAACTTTATCAACCCAATTTTGCAAAGAGGGCAAAATCTCTTCAAACTCCATCCCAGACCATAAATCTTCTGACAACCATTTCTTAATGTTTGGATTAGTCATGCCAATAACAGCAATTCTTAATCCGTTCTTTTCTACAATTTTATAGGGATTGAAATAGGGTAATCCCTTTTTAAGATTAATAATATTAGCTGCAATATAAGGTACTCCATCATTTTTATATAGCCTGTCGTAAACAGGATGACCTGCTTCAATATCATGGTTACCAACAACAACTGCATCATAGTCAAGCCATGATACTATCTCTGAGAAAATGTGTTTAGAAGTTGTATCCACAAAATTATAATAGAAAACCGAATTATCTCCTTGCAGATGATCCCCATTATCAATAAGCAGTACTCTCTCTTTTCCTATTTCCTCCCTCTTGTTATTGATAACCGTTGAAGCAGCAGATAATGAGTATCTTATTGGAAGCGAGTCAACATAATCATAAGGGAAAAATTTACCATGTATATCATTTGTTGAAAATATAGTTATTTCGTAAGTTCCGTCAGCTAACTTATCTGAATCACAAGAGTGAATGAAAAATGATATAATAATTAAAAATAGAAATCTATACCTCATTTTGTCAATATTAAATGATTTTAAAATTATCAGAATCTCTCCAAAACTGGAATTTTGACCTGTATGATAATAGTTCATCTATATTAAGACTATAAATAGAATAGTAGTCTTTATTATTCTCTTGAATTGATTCTAAACTACTCCCATCAGGTTTTATTATTAAGGACTCTCCATTATAATCTGAATATGGATCTGAACCAGATCGGTTTAGGAAAGCATAAAATGATTGATTTTCTATTGCCCTTGATCTTACTAATGGGTTAATCACATTTGCCCTTTTTGAAGGCCAGCTTGCAATATTAATGATAAGATCATACTCAAGATTAACATTCCTGCTCCACACGGGGAATCTTAGATCATAGCAGATCTGCAATAGTATTTTCCATCCATGATAGTTTACGATAACCCTTCTTGAACCCGGTGTAAAGATTTTATCTTCACCACCATACGAGAAGAGATGCCTTTTATCATAAACTTCACATGTTCCATCTGGTCTTACAAAGTATCCTCTGTTATAGAAATTCAATCCATCTTTAACTGGTACAGATGCGTATATAGCTGATCCGTAAAACGAAGAGGAATATTTCAACCATTTGAGAGAATTACCATCAATTGACTCTGCGTTCTTATTATCAACACTAAAGCCGTAAGTGAAAAATTCCGGCAAGAGCAAAAGCTCTACGCCGGAATTATTATTAAAGACAGATTTAAGTACAGTTTCTGATAGGATTAAATTTTCATCAAATTGCTCCCAATGAATAGGTATGTTACAAAGCGCAATTTTCATTATAAAAAATTCTGCGCACAAATATACTAAAACCTTGAATTAATTCATAAACTCTACAATTATTGAACTTTGAGGCTCTACAGTAAGTATATTACCTGATATTACTTGATTCTTTGAAAATAATTCAGTTCCAACTTCACCAGTATTTACTGATTCTGAGATTTTATTCCAGTCAACCTCAATCGGTTTGGTATTGTTATTAATCACAACCATTACCTTTTCATCGTCAAGGATTCTAAAATAGATGTAAAAATTATCGTACGGCCAGTAGTGTTTCATGCTACCTGAAGCAATTGCTCTAGAGTTTTTTCTCCAGTTAAAAAGTTCAGAAGTATAGTTAAAAATCTCCTTTTGATTCTCTGTAAACCTCTCTTTTTTAATCATGCCCATTCTCTCTTCACCATGTCCCAATTTACCGTCTTCTGTTTTCATCATAATCTCAGTACCGTAATAGAGTTGTGGAATACCTCTTAATGTAGCAAGCATTGTCAACATCATTTTAAACTTCTTTTTATCTCCTTTAACTACTTCAGAAAATCGGTTTGTGTCATGATTATCGGAAAAAATCATAAGTTCAAAAGGATTGGAGTAAATAAAATCAAGAGAGATTGATTTGTATATCTGGAACATTCCTTCACCCCAACCAGGTTGACCATCATTCTTTAATGCTCTTCCAAATGCTTCTTGAAGGGAGAAGTCCATTACATTTGTAAGATAACTTGAATATCCATCTCTATTATTAGCATCTCCCTCCCAATATGCAATTTCCTGTGGTGTTGAGAACCAGCACTCTCCTACTATATTCATTGTTGGATATTCATTCATTATTGCTTTTGTCCATTGAGAAATTGCATTTTTGTCACTATATGGATATGTGTCTACTCTAATACCGGAAAGACCTGCCCATTCTGTCCACCAAATTGCATTTTGAATAAAATATGTAAGTAAATATGGATTGTTTAAGTTCATATCTGGCATTGCTCTGTCAAACCAACCCATTGTACATCTATTGTTATCAACAATTGAAGCATGAATATCAGCATGTGTGGACATAGCATAATTCGACTGTGTGTAGGCAGGGAATTGATGTATCCAATCATTAAAGGGTAGATTTTTAATCCACCAGTGTTCAAGGCCCGAGTGGTTTGGCACCATATCCATAATTACCCCTATTCCTTTATCTGCAGCCTTACTGACATATTCTCGAAAAAGATTGTTGTCTCCAAATCTGGGATCTATTCTGTAATAATCAGAACATGCATATCCGTGATAAGATGCATTTGACTCATTATCAAAAAGCAATGGAGTAGACCAAATGGCAGTAACTCCTAATTCACTGAGATAATCAAGGGATTCAATCATACCATTTAAGTCGCCTCCGTGTCTGCCATATGCATGGAGATAATTAGCCTTCTCTTTTGCCTCTGGATGATTATCGTTTGATATATCGGAATTAATAAATCTATCTGGCATCAAAAGATATATCAGATCCTCTGGCCCAAACCCCTTCCCTGTATACTTTCCTGACTGACCTTTTTTGGAGAATTCATAATTAATTGTTTTTGACATATCTCCCCTAAATAAAGTAAGCTCGAATGTACCAGGTTTTAATTTGGATGAAATTGCTATGTTTACAAAAATATAATCTGGAGAATCTGCATTTTCTACTGACAATATCTTAATACCTTTTTCTTTTGTTTTAACTTTTGTGTCTTTTAAATCTTTGCCATAAATCAATAGCTGCAGATTGGGATTGTTCATACCAATCCACCAGCTTGGTGGCTCTACCCTAGAAATCTCTATACCATATAGATTTACTGATATAAAGAGTAATAAAAAAATAGATATAGTGAATTTCAATTCTTTAATCATCTTATTAAAATCTTAAAACTATTTGGATTCATTTGAATATTGTCAGAAAAATTAATCTTTTCACCTGTAAAAAACTCTGTTAGTTGAAAATCCATTTTTGAATTCAAAAATTTTGTATCAACAGATTCTTGAGAAAAATTAAAAATTGAAATAACAAT
Source organism: Bacteroidales bacterium (assembly GCA_018053445.1). GTDB lineage: Bacteria > Bacteroidota > Bacteroidia > Bacteroidales > UBA932 > Bact-08. The sequence goes on from JAGPLK010000009.1 coordinate 19,319, forward strand.
ATTATCACCAGCTTCTCTAATGAAAGCAAAAATTTTGTCTGGTGCAGAAGTTTTAATTTCAGATAAACCATTAAATTTTATCGCACTTAAAGCCGGATTCTCTTTCCTCAAATCAATTAATTTTTTATAAAAAACTGTATAATCACTGCTATCTTTCCAGTCAATTATATCTTTCTCAAAAAACTCTAATCTACGGTTGAATCCAACCTCCTGCCCATTATAAATTAGAGGCATACCTGGCATCACAAATGTTAATGCAGCCATTTGACGGGTATAATCCTTTAATCGCTCAAACTCTGTACCATTCCAAGAGTTTTCATCATGATTAGATGTAAAATTCATAGGTATTGTATTATTGGGAAACTTATGAATATCTCTGGAAAAATATGCTCTTAATGTATCTGTATTATATTTTCCTGATGCAATTCCATTCATTATATGATGGAATCTCCATCCATAATACATATTAAATGCATTAATTTGAAGTGATGGATCTTCAGCTTCTGCTAACATGAAGAGAGCTGGATTAATTGTATATAGCTCTTTTACCGCACTTTCCCAAAAGTCAACAGGTACCTCGGATGCAACATCACATCGAAAACCATCAATATCTGCATTTTCAATCCAGAATTTCATAGCATCAATCATAGCAACTCTCATATCTTGATTATTGAAATCAAGTTTAGCAACATCTGTCCATTCAAATGGGGCAACTGGTTTATTTGTGACGCTGTCAATAATATACCACTCGGGATTATTATTTAGCCATTCAGCATCTCTTGATGTATGATTTGCAACCCAATCAATTATAACTTTCATTCCAAATTCATGCGCTTTATCAACGACTCTCTTAAAATCTTCAATAGTACCAAACTCAGGATTGACTGCTTTATAATTCTTAATAGAATAGTAGCTTCCCAAAGCACCTTTTCTCTCAACCTCCCCGATTGGATGTATTGGCATAAACCATAGAATTCTTACACCCATCTCGTTAAGCCTTGGAAGATGATTATAAAAAGCATTAAAAGTACCCTCCTCTGTAAACTGTCTTATGTTAACCTCATAAATAACTGCATCAGCCACCCATTCAGGATTATCTACATTTGAAATTAATTTTAATTCTGTTTTATCTGTACAAGAAACAAACAGAGTTAATCCAAACGTTAACAGACTTATAATAAGCTTATTCATATAAATATTATTATTTAATTATTAATCAAAACAAAATTTCTTGGCTCTATTTCCACTGTTATAGTATAGTCATCTAAAGATATAATTCTACCTGATTGTAACTGGAATTTTTTTCCCTCAAAATCAAAGGGTATTTTTATCTCTACCTCTTTTATATCATTTGATTTATTAATAGCAATCAAAACAATTTTACCCATATATACTCTCAAATATGCAAGAATATCCTCTTCTGCTTTTAAAGGAATGAAATCTCCATATATTAGTGGTATAGAAGATCTTCTGAACTTTGACAAGCTAACAAAATTATTTAACAATTTAGCTTCATGTTCATTATAGTTATCAAAACGCATCCATCTTCTGTTGTCTGGATCATTTGCTCCAGGGTCACCAAACTCATCTCCGTAATAAACAGTAGGAATACCAGGTATAGTGAATATGAATGCATGAAGAATTGAGAGATAATCATACGATTCATTCTTTCCGACTCCAATTTCGCGATTCCATCCGGCTTTTTTCCAATCTTCATCTGGCAGAAGTGCTCCTCCTGCGAGAGATATGAATCTTGGCCTATCATGATTACCAGTTATATAACCCATAAGATTATGATATCCATAAGTATTTAGGCTCTCAATCAGAGTTGTCATTACATTAACAAATGAGCCATCATTATTAATAACGCTCCAAATAAATGAGTCATATACATTAAAATCAAACTGTCCATCCAGCATTCCATTTCTAACATATGAATTAATAAGTGATGGAGAGCCATATGTTTCACCTATCTGATAAATATTTTTATCTGGTAGTGAATTTGCTATTTTTTGTGTAAGTTTTCTCCAAAATACTTCAGGTATATGCTTAGTTGCGTCATGTCTAAATCCATCAAAGTCATAATTAACCATCCAAAACAGAGCTGAATCAGTCAAAGGTTCATTTACATACTCTTTCTCTAGATCAAGAGAAGGAATATGTTTATCAAACCAAGTTGTTAGTCTGAATTCATCCCAAAGCTCAAAATTTGGTCTACCGTCAGGTGTTATGGGAGAGGTTGTCCAATCTTTGTTTTCTTTCAAAACAGGACTATCAATATGTAAATGATTGGCAACATAATCCAGTATTACATTTATGTCTCTGGCGTGCGCCTCTGAGAGCAACTCTTTTAAAACTTTTTCATCTCCAAATCTCCTGTCGATTTTTGTCAGATATATTGGCCAATATCCATGATAACCACTGAATTGAGTTGAAGGGTCAGAATATTGACCCCATGCATCATATGGATTTTGAGTTATAGGTGAGAGCCAGATTGTATTAATACCAAGATTGTTAAAGAAGCCTGATTTAATTTTTTCCAGAACTCCTTTCAAATCACCTCCAAAATAATCAACTTTTGGAAGAACATTTGGTGAATTAAGCTTCTTACTATTACTTGGGTCTCCATCAAAAAAACGATCAATCAAGAGAGAGTACATTACCTGAGCATGCTTATCTTCTCTTCTTATTTTAAAAGATGACTCAATTACCTCTCCAAAGTTTAGAGGAATTAATACATCATTGGCAATTTGTTCAGATCCCGAAGAAAATATTCTTATGAAAGATCTTTCAAAATTTTTTGATGAAGAGGGTATTTCAATATTTAAAGAGGTCTTTTTGTTTTCATTTTTAACCTCTATATAAAAGGGATCTATAACTCTATTTTGCCATAGTACAATAAATTCAGCGTTATTGCCAAAAATCTCTGCAGTTACTTTGCTTTTGTTAAACTCTTTTGTAACAGTATATACTTGATTCCCGGAATTATTATGTTGACAATAATCTAATACTACAATAACACCCTCTCCCTTATTAGTACTTAAATTGATTATATTCAATTTCTTCGTCTTTTTTGTTCTGACTATTTGAATAGTGTCCATTGTCTTATCACCAATAATCTCTAATGATGATGATGTTACAGAATCTAAATTGTCACAAAGCGGGAAATAATCTTTAATAATAATTGTAGTAGTATCTTGTGATAGTCTCACTGTTGTAGCAATATCATAATCATCAAATTTGCTGATCTCTATTTTATTGCTACACGAATATAAAATAAAAGATATTATTATAATGCGTAAATATTTCATAATTCAAATATTATAGTTGAATATGGAGGCATTGTAACAGAGTGACTTTGAGTATTAATTTTTGAATAGGTAACACTGCCCATATCTGCAACTGCCCTGACAATTGGATCAGAGATTGCTATAGTAGAAGTATTTGAGGAGACATTGTGTATTATCATTAATTTTTCTCCTGAATACTCTCTGAAAAATACCATAAAATTCTTATCATATGAATCTAAGTTAGATGGATATCTCATCTCTCCATAAGCTAATGATTGATAAGTGTTTCTTAACTTAAGAAATTTTTCATATACCCTGAAAATTGAATTTTTATCATTTCTCTGCAATTCAAGAGGTCTTACTGAGCTTTCAGTTGAAAAGAGAGGATTTCTCCATTTTGTTCTATAGTTATCAGACTGAATTGATGACCACAGGAAAGGCTCTCTGACATTTTCATCTCCACCATTTTTCATGCCGAGCATTCCTATCTCTTCTCCATAGTAAATATATGGAGAGCCTGATATTGTAAGTAAAATGGCAGCCGCTATTTTTGCTTTGGATATGTCTCCTCCAAGCCTTGATAATGTTCTGTCTTCATCATGATTGGATAGTTTAGTTACATTTATCGCATCATTTCTGTATGACCTGAAACTGGCTTCCATCTCAACTATATCCTTAGGATACCATTTTGCATGAGAATTTTCAATTGCATAAATTAACTTATACCAAGCATCAAAGTTGAATAATGCAGGAAGTCCTGTGTAATACGGAGAGACTTCTCTGTAGTCTCCAGACAAATTCTCTCCGACTACGTATATATCATTTCTTTCTTTTTTAATAGAATCAAAGAATTTCTTTAAGAAAAGAGGATTCTCTTCTGATATTTCATTCTGATAAATGTGTTTAACAGCATCAAGTCTAAACCCGGATACTCCCTTAGCAATCCAAAATTTTGAAATCTCTACCATCTCTTTAAATGGTGCTGAAACCTCACAAGTATCAATAGATCCAAAATTCAAATCTGGCATCCAATCTGAAAACATGCCCAAATATTTATAACCGCTTGTGCCTTGTGAAATATTATGCCATTGCGATGATATATAGGACTGGGTCATCGGAATTTTTCCGGAAGAGATATTACTGCTTACCAAATCAGATGGAGAGATCAAATAATAATCCCTGTATCTGCTTTCCTGAGAACTAATTGCATCAATAAACCAAGGATGAGTTTTTGAGGTGTGATTTAGAACCAGATCCAGGATAATTTTAATATTTAAAGATTTAGCTTTTTTAACTAACTCTTCAAAGTCATTCATGGTACCATATTCCGGTTTAACAGACAAGTAATCTTCAACATCATAACCGTGGTATGAGGGGGAAGGATGTATTGGCGTTAACCAAATTCCTGATATCCCTATTTGATTAAGGTAATCCAGCTTTGCTGTTATACCATTAAGATCTCCTATTCCATCACCATTACTATCCGCAAATGATCTGACAAATATTTCATAGAAAACCCCTCCTCTTTTAATACCATCCCACTCTTTTGCATTGTATTGAGATATATCATCTCTTTCTATGCCCGGAGGATTAGGATCTGTTCCAGGAATAGAATTATTATCTTTATTACAAGAAATTATTACAAAAAGAAGAACTAGTATTATTATCCTTTTCATAAATCAATATATAAGTGATTAAAAAAATGGGGAGTAATCAAATATGACCCCTCCCCATATTTCATTTAATTTCAAATTATTCTACTGAAATCAATTCGTATGTAGGTACCACTTTATTCAAGTTAAAAGAGATTTTGTACTTACCGGCTGAAACCTGAATATTTGCACCACCAGGCTTTAGCTGATCCGGATTTTTCCCTTCAGAAGGATCAAATTTTCCCCAGTTTAGTCCCCAGTCATTATCAACTCTGAACTTAATCTCACCATCTTTAAGAGTAACTGTCGCTTCAAACTTATTTGTGTTTTCGTTAAAAACAAGTTCAGTATCCGGGCTATTCCAATCATTAGGAGTTGCAGATCCAATTAAACCAATTCTGGAAATGGTTTTTACTCTTTCTAATGTTCTATTGTTTTTATCTCTGTTATCGAGTTTTAGATACATTATTTTCCCATCAAACAACTTAATGTCAGAGCCTGGCTCTACTTTAATTTTATTATTCACAACAGTTGCATCATTTGATCCAATGTCATCTCCGTTCCATCCACCTGTGTATGTGATCTTAAATCCATTTTGTGCTTTTCCGTTAAAAGCAATCCATCCTTCAAAATATTGACCATCCTCGTTGATATCGTAAAGAAACTGGGATTTAGAATGGTTCCATCCACAATAGTCTCCAACAATCCACACTTTAGGATATACCTTTTCGGCTGGTTTAAATGTTGTTAAACTAAATTTTACAACATTTGAAATAATCGGATCCAGTTGATCTGCAATTTGAGATTTAACCCTCATTTCAATATTTGTCTTGCTTCCAAGGATAACACCTAGTTTTTCTGCCGCAGATTGAAGCTCTTGTTGCTTAACAACTAGTTTATTGGTTGTTACAGAGCCGATAACCCTTAATTTCGAGAAATTTGTGCCTTCAAGAGCAATTTCAACAACATAATTCACAGCTGCATCAAAGCCAAAATTGCTTTTTGTCCATGTGAAAGGAGGAAGATCGTTTCCTTTTGTTTCATCAGTTAAAATAATAGCTGGAGGTGCAGCTAGAGTTCCGGCCTGAGCATCAGATGGATTAAAAACAACATTTGTGCTTTCATCCTTGGTACATGCACCAATAGCAAGTACCAATGCCAGAAGAGATAATATATATTTTATAATTTTCATAACCATTAATATTAATTGTATCCTTGATTTTGTTCAAGATTAGGATTTGCCATCAAATCCGCTACAGGAATCGGGAATAAATTATATTTAGGATCAAATGATACACCTGATGGTTGACCACCTTTCATTGGCCAGATATATGCAGACCCTGCATACATATTAAATCTGATAAGATCTGATCTTCTCGTACCCTCCCAGTATAGTTCGCGTGATCTTTCATCTATAATAAAATTCGTGTTTAACGAAGTTACATCCCCTGAGTTATTACCATACGCTCTTCTTCTAAGCTGATTTACATATCCAACAGCTTCAGCTGTTGATGATCCAGAACCACCTCTCACAACTGCTTCAGCAAGCATGAGGTAAACATCTGCTAATCTAAAATATGGGAAATCAGTATCAGGGAAATCATTATGAGACCCCTTACCTCCGGTAGAGGTTTTATTTGTAAACTTAAATACAGACCATCCTTGAGTTGTAAATGTGTTAAGTGGATTAGTAATCTCCTTACTTCTTCCCTTTTTAAAGAAGATTGCTCTTTTGTCAGCACTTACGGGATAATCACCTGAAACATCTGTATAACTAAATTTATCAATAAGTTTCTCAGTTGCCCTGTTACCATCCCAAGCCTGTTGAGTACCATTATCTACTATGTCTTTCTCACTTCCGGATCTTGAAGAGGCAACCAGGTATGTCATACCACCCCATGTCTGAATTTTATTACCATCAAAAATAATTGGAAATATTATCTCATTTTTTGCTCCAGATGAATGATTGTCAGCCATAAAAAGATGAGAGTACTGATTAGAGAGGGTATATCCTGCAGTAATTACTTTTTTAGCATAAGTAATTACCTCAGTCCACTTTGCAGTCTTAGTATAAACTTCTGCATTTAAATACAATCTTGCCAGAAGAGTCCATACAGCTCCCTGATCTGCCCTTCCATACTCATTTGTTCTTGGGGCTGCAATTTTCGACTCAATATCAAGCAATTCTGACTCTATATACTTAAACATCTCTACTCTTCCAATCTGCTCAGGCATATAGCCGCCTATAGAATGCTCCTCGGTAATAAAAGGAGGGTTTCCGTAAGTATCAATGAGAATAGAATAAGCCAATGCTCTCATGAATCTTGCTTCAAGTCTGTATTTATCTACTTCAGCTTTAATTGAAGTATGACCTCTTTGAACAAGTTTTTCTTCTGTTGTCTGTTTAAGATACTCGTTTGCAAGAGCTACAATAAACATTGACCTGTAATATACACCATCAATAGATTCATTTTTGATATCACTCCAAGTGTTATTATTAAGCTCAGGCACCCAAGAGTCATCTCCCCAGCCGTTTTTGCATTCGTCAGTTGTTACAACTTGTAGATTCCAAAGACTCCTTAGAAACTGAGAGTTACCAGGGTCCAACCCTGTTATATCAGTACTACCGGCTCCATCCTGGCCAGATACGGCCATAACAGAGTATATTTTCGCAAGGCCTTGCAGATAGGCTGCCTGGTCTGCATATGCTTTGTCAACCGTAAAGGTTTTTTCATCCAAAGGCCTTGTATCAAGATCTTTAAGACATGATGTAGCCAGGATTGAAAGTGACAAAACTGCTATTATTATATTCAATTTTTTCATTTTAAATCTTGCTTTAGAAAGTTAAATTCAATCCTAATGTATAGATACGAGGTCTTGGCCATATGTTATTATCAATTCCCCAACCTTCAGGATCTAAACCTGTATAATTTGTAATTACAAAAACATTCTGTACAGAGAATGCCAATCTTCCTGCGATTGAAGACTTGAATATTTTGTTGAAATTGTATCCAAGAGTTATGTTATCCATTTTAATAAAGGAGGCATCTTCAATAAAGTAGTCAGATTTTATCTGCTGCGGAGAATTACTTCTTGTAAACCCTGTTCTGTTTACAACATCAACCATATTTGTCAGGAACCCCTGATTTGAGAAGTTGTACGTTGTAGAGTTACCAGCTGCAAAATCGTTAAACATATAGTTGCCAAGATTCGCTCTGAGGTTGAAACCCAGGTCAAAGTTACGAATCGTAAACATATTACTAAATCCAAAATAGTATTTTGGTGCTGGACTATAATCTGTCAAGTACCTGTCCGCTTCAGTAATTTGTCCATCTTTATTAAGGTCCACAACAAGATTCTGAATTGGATTACCATTTACATCATATACTTGTTTATAAGTATAGAAGGTATTTGGAGCGCGTCCTACACTATGCATCTGAATTGTACCTCCAGTTCCTGAAGAGACCCCACCAGTAGGAATTCCAACATAGTCCGGATTATTATTTGCAGTTAACTTTGTAATCTTTGTTTCATTCCAGGTTCCGTTTAATCCAATTTCCCAAACAAAGTTTGGATTATCAACAGGTATTGCATTAATATTTAACTCAATACCTTTATTTTCAAGATTTCCTACATTAGTAACTATTCTGTTTGCAAAATTGGTTCCGGCAGCTACATCTATTTCATTTAAAAGATCGTCTGTTTTCTTCATATATGCATCAACAGAGGCCGTTATTCTATTTTTAAGAAAACCAAAATCTAGCCCAATATTGTATGATGCAGTCTCTTCCCATTTAATATTCTCATCGTAACCTGTTGGTTTAAGAAGAGAATAAAAATTTGTTCCAAACATATAATTTGAATAGACTGTTGATTGATTGTAGAGAGCTATGTATGGGTAGTCATTAAGCCCCAAATCCTGTTGACCAGTTACTCCGTAGCTTATTCTAAGTTTCATATCGCTAATTGTCTTAGAGTTTGCCAGAAATGACTCCTTATTAATTTGCCATGCAAATGCTGCTGATGGAAAGAGACCCCATCTTGTTGACGGAGAAAATCTTGAAGAAGCATCGTCTCTTAGAGTTAATGTAAGAAGATATCTATCTTTAAAAGTATAGTTTAGCCTTCCGTAAAATGATACTAAATAACTCTCAGTAGGATATGTAGTCTCTTTTTTTACAACAGGATTGGTATCGTGATTTGATATCTCTTTACTATAATCTTTTGAATAGAAGTGTTGCCATGAATAACCACCCATCACATCAATTTTTGAATCTATAGACTCTATCTCTTTTGAATAGTTCAAATAGAAATCAAGAACAGTATTTTGTCTTTTGTTATTCCACTCGGTTTTTCTGCCGATTCCTTTAAAATCAGCATCTTTCCAGGCCTGGAAAGAGTTTTGTCTGACTCCGTTTGTCCCTTTCCCTTCTCCATAGTCAAAACCAAGATTTATATGAGCTCTTAAATCTGGCAGAAAATGCATTTTGTAATCAAGTTCAAGGTTACCAATTAATCTGTTTGATCTTCCTGAGTCGTATTTATCATAAAGCAAAGAGAGCGGATTAGTTCCACTAAGTGTGTTTGGCAACTGAGCAGTTCCCCAGTTACGGAAACCATTAAAAATGTTATAATCTATGGATTTATCATTTTTATAGTTATATACAGCCTGTGTAGGATCATAGAAAGCAGCTGCCCCTACAGCACCACCGTCAGCATAAACATTATTATTTAAGACTGCCTTTATATTCGCTGTAACCTTAAGGTGATCATCAAATAATGAAGGTGTTAAATTTACACCAGCAGTTAATCTTTCGTACGAAGATGTCTTTAAAGTACCCTTCTGGTTGTTATACCCAAGAGAAACTCTGTAAGGGATTGATGCCAGAGTTCCCGATAATGATAAAGACTGATCTGTTGATAATCCAAGTTGATATATCTCCTTTTGCCAATCTGTATCATAAGTCCCCATTAAACTTCGTGCAGTTGCTCCTGCTGTTGTGTTTAATGGAAAAGCCTGAAGTAATTTTGAAGAGAAATCGGTTGCATTAAGAGAGTTAATCGTTCTAATATTTTGGTTTACAGAATAGGTGGAATTATAATTGACCTGGAATCGTTTTGTCCCTTTTTTTGTAGTAATAATAATAACTCCATTAGAGGCTCTCGCGCCATATATAGCAGTGGCAGATGCATCTTTTAATACTGTAAATGTCTCAATATCCGACGGATTGATAGAAGCAAGTCCATTTTTCATACCAGGTGATGCATCGTTAGAAGTAGGCACACCATCAATTACAATCAAAGGGTCATTACTCGCTCTGAGAGATGCTCCTCCCCTAATTCTAATCTGTGCGCCTGATCCAGGGCTACCATCTCCCGGCGTAATCTGAAGACCTGCTACTTTTCCTATTAACAACTCCTGAGGTGCAGTTACAGCACCTCTGTTCAGTGTTTCAGGCTTGATAGCAACTATTGATCCTGTAGCATCCTCCTTCCTGACTTGTCCATAGCCAATAACTACAATTTCAGAAAGGAATCTGGTATCTTCTTCCATCTGAATAATTGCAGACTGATTAGCCTGTACTTCCCTTGTTATAAAACCCATATAGGTAAAAACCAATATTGAATTTTGTGAACTCACATTGATTGAAAACTTACCATCCAGATTAGTTTCAGTTCCGTTAAGTGTCCCTTTTTCTATTACAGCAACACCTATCAATGGAGCGTTTTTTGAGTCAACAACGGTTCCCGATACCGAGAATCTTTGCTGAGCGATAATATCCGACTCTGTCATAATAAACAGAATGGATATTAACAATAGTAATCGCTTCATAAATTTTAGTTTAAGAAATTAATAATTGGTTATTTTTTAAATATTTTTATTTGTACTAAGTCGTCTTTATCATCAACGAACACAACAGATATTGCCGCAATAAGAAGGGCAACACCTGCAAATACTATCGCGTAAATTGCCTGAGAATCATAGAGCCTTTTAACAATTGGGCCCCCAATGACACCATTTAATATTTGAGGAAGTGTTATAAAAAAGTTAAATATTCCCATATATATGCCCATTTTTTTTGCAGGTAACGAACCTGCCAGAATTGCATACGGCATCGCTAAAATACTACCCCAAGCTATTCCGATACCTACCATCGGAATGATTAACATCGTAGGATTACTAATAAAATAGAATGATATCAGACTTATCCCCCCAAATAACAGAGAGAGAGAGTGAGTAAGTCTTCTTCCTATTTTCTTTGCAATTGCAGGCAGGAATAGAGCATATATTGCAGCAACCAAATTATATATTCCAAAAATAATTCCTACCCAATTAGCTGCATCCTGATAAGTTATAGATGATGTATCGTTTATATCTGTCCCATAAATATGAACTGCTACTGCAGGAGTTGAAAACACCCACATAGAAAACAGGGCAAACCAAGAGAAGAACTGCACAAGACCAAGCTGTTTCATGGTCTTAGGCATTGCAATAAAATCACTAAAAATTTCCACTAACCCATTTCTCTTAATCTTCTCCTCTTTAAATGCCCCATCTTCCGGCGGGTACTCCTTTGTTTTAACAATAGTCCATACTATTGATGTTATAAGCACAGCAGCACCTATGTAAAAAGAGAGGACCACATTGTCCGGGACACTTCCTTCTAAAGCCGATTTTTCTACACCAAACCACTCGGCTAGTATATATGGCAACCATGATCCTATAACAGCACCTGTACCTATTAAAAATGTTTGAATTGAAAAACCTAAGGTCCTCTGATCAGAAGGAAGAAGATCTGCAACAAGAGCTCTGAATGGCTCCATTGCTACATTAATTGAGGCATCCATAATCATCAGCATCCCTGCACCCACCATCATTGGCGGCAGAATGTGTGCAAGCATCTCTGAATTTGGCATAAAGATCAAAGCCAGGGAGGCGAAAATTGCACCAAATAGAAAGAATGGTTTTCTTCTTCCCAGTTTGGTCCAGGTTTTATCGCTGTAGTATCCTATTATTGGCTGAACAATCATTCCTGTAAGCGGAGCTGCAATCCAAAACCAGGATAAATGCTCAACATCAGCACCAAAAGTTTGTAATATTCTGCTTGCATTTGCGTTCTGAAGTGCAAATCCAAACTGAATACCAAGAAATCCGAAGGTCATATTCCAGATATCCCAGAAGGACATTCTTTTTTGCTTCATATTATTACTTATTTCTGTAAAAATAGATTAATCAATAATAATAAAAGCCTTTTTGCCGACGAACTGCTGAATTTACAGGACGAATAGCAATAATATGTAAATGAATAGAATTATTAATTATCGATGGAACCTTCAAGCCAATCCATAAATGCTGTTACTTTTGCCCTGCTTACAAAGATATCTTCGTAATGAGGTGGATTAAGATGGACCTTTAACCTTGAATTAAAATGTTTTGTAATATGCTCAATCGAATTAATACTGGCAATACAGGATCTGGAGAGTTTAAAAAACAGATTTGGATTTAGCTGCTCTTCAATAGAGTCCAAGGATAAGTCAGTAAGAAGTTTTTTTGAATCCTTTGTAACAAAATATGTTGATTTGTTCTCTGAGAATACATATGCTATATCGGTTATGTTAATAACAAATATTTGAGCACCTAACTTAACTGTAAACCTTTGTTTGAAGACTTTTGATGATGATGTGATTTTATTAATAACATCTTTTGTGATTACGAAATTACTTCGCATTTTCATACATCTATCAACAGACTTAATAAACGCACTTTCATTTAAAGGCTTCAGAAGATAATCAATACTGTTTACTTTAAAGGCTTCAATAGCATAACTTTCATAAGCAGTTGTTATTATGACACAAGAAGATATCTCTACAAGTTTGAAAAGTTCAAAACAAGTTCCATCAGAAAGTTCCACATCCATAAAAATCAAATCTGCACTATTATCCCTAAGCCAATCAGCAGCAGAAGTGACAGAAGTCATAACTCCAACAATATCGAATTCAGGAAAATTCTTCTCTATTAGCTTCTTCAACTGCATTTGAGCAGGAATTTCATCTTCTAAAATAAGTATTCTCATAATTTATCAATTATTGGAAGAGATACCTTAAAGTAGTCCTTACCCGATTCTACTTTTATATCCTTTTTATATAAGTAAAGATATTGAGATCTAATGCTTTTAAGACCAAAACCTGCTGATTCAATTGTTGTTAGTCTAAGTTGTAAGTTATTCTTAACAACAATAAAATTACCCTCAATATATATATTAATACTCAACGGGCATTCAATGCAAATTTTGTTATGCTTTACAGCATTTTCCACCAACATTTGCATGCCACCAGGAATAATACTGTAGTTAAAATATTCATTTGGTATATCAACATACAGAAATAATCCGTCAGAGAACCTCTCTTTTAAAAGGTCATAATATTGAACTACAAAATCGATCTCCTTTTCAAAACTCACAGATTTAAGTTCTTCATTTTTGAGTAAATACCTGTATACAGAAGAGAGTTTTCTGACAAATTCACTTGCTCTTTTTTGATCCTCAAATATCAAATAATCTAAAACATTAAGACTATTGAATAAAAAATGTGGATTTAGCTGATTTTTTAACTGTATATATTGATATCTGGCTTTGTTCTTCTTCCCAATTTCAATATTTAGTGCTTTCTGTTGTTTATTATTATTGTATGCATAAAGATGCAACAATGACAATATAACAAGATTGAAAACAAAACTTGTAAATAATGTAAAATTGAAATAAATATCTGAGAAGAATCTTAATCCCTGAAAAGATGTCCACACAGGAATTCTTATCCAAAGCGCAGATAATAAAGCAATCAAAGCAGAAGAGAAAAATGTTATAACTATTTTTTCAAAAGAATTTCTGTTCCTGAAGAATCTGTTAAGAGAAAAAACAACACCCAGATCCAGCAATAACATTAAGAGAGTTAGTGGATAATTTGAGAGAAGTTTAACAAGGAACCTGCCAAATGTTAAATTCAATTTCTCTTCAAAAAGAGGTATTAACTCTTGAAAAAGGACTCTAAAGCCAAGTACAAATAGGGCTAAAGCAGTAAACTCAACAACTCTTTTTAACCCAAACCTCTTCATCGCCAAATTATTCTTTTCCTTAGGACAAAAAAGACCAGCCACCCCAAAAACTCAGTGACTAGAAATGTCGCTAAAACATGCGTCAGAATTTGTGAATTAGGAATTATCAAACCAATCAAATCTGCCCCTTTTGTTCCCAAATAAAAACCAGCTAATAAAGAGAGTAAGGATAGTGATACAAAAACATCAGTTGTTCCGTTAAAGAAATTGATTAATGTCAATATCATTAACAATGTAAGTACAGTTAAAAATATTCCATCATCAATATTATTAAGTCTTAAAATAAAACATAAAAACGAATGAATCAGGGCAAAGAGATGTATGGTTAAATGAACGAAAAGTATATCTCGTCTCTTGTCTCCATTTGATTTAAGTATAGATGATTTCATTTAATCTACTGGTATATGTAAATATACAAAATATTACCGAATAAGGTTATTTCAAAAATTTAAATTAGGTTTGCTATAATGAAAGAATAAATAATTTACAGTTATGAAAACTACAATTTCTTTTGAGATACATTACAACACAAGACCCGGAGAAAATATTCACATTATTGGAACCATTCCTCAATTAGGCTCCGGAAAAATAGAAAACTCTATGGAAATGAAATATTTTGAAGGGAAATGGAAAGCTCAAATTGAATTAAAAAAGAAAGAGAGTTTTACCTATTCATACTTTCTAAAAGATGAGTATAGTCAAATAGTTCCAGAGGCAGGGTCTGTAAGACCATTCATTCCCGGATCATTTGACTCATACTACTTATTTGATAACTGGAGACCTTTCAATGATGAGACTCCTTTTGATTCTGATGCATTTAAAAAGATTCTCTGCAGAACTAAGTCAATAGAATCATTTGAATATGATGAAATATTAATTACATGTACAGCATTCAACCTAAGTGAAAATGATGTTGTATTAATTTCCGGGAACAACAGTAAATTAGGCAATTGGAATGAAAAAAGAGCATTAGAGATGAAACTTCAATCACCCGGAGTTTGGTACCTAACTTTTAAAAGAGAAGAGCTGGCCCCAAATTCAGAGTATAAATTCATACTAAGAAAAGGGGATAATTATTACATCTGGGAAAATGGCATTAACAGAAATTTACCTGATTATAAATTACTAAGTGCTCAAAATTATTCATTGATACTAAATAACTCAATTAACCTTTCATCACCTAAACCCAGATTTGCAGGTACAGCTATTCCAGTATTTTCATTGAGAAGCACTAACAGCTGTGGAATAGGAGAATTCCTGGATCTCATTCCATTTGCCGATTTTTTATCTGAAACCGGACAGAGGGTGCTTCAAATACTTCCAGTTAATGATACCACTATAAACAATAATTGGGAGGATTCATATCCTTACGGAGCAGTATCAATATTTGCATTACATCCTCTCTACATCAACCTTAAAGAGGCAGGCACTATCAAGGATAATGAATTTATGCAAGATTTCAACAGAGATATTCAGGGAATAAATGCACTTGAAGAAATTGACTACGATTTAGTTTCAAAACTAAAATGGAGATATTTAAAAAAATTATTTATACAAGATGGTTTAAAAACACTCCGCTCAAGAGAATTTAACCAGTTTTTTAACAATAACTCATCTTGGTTAAAGCCTTATGCCGCATTTTCATTCTTGCGCGACCTTTATGGGACAGCTAATTTTTCAAGTTGGAATAAATATTCAATTTATGATAAACTAACCATTGAAATATTAACATCCTCTGAAAGTGATTCATACAATGATATTTCACTATATTACTTTATACAGTATCATTTGGACAGACAGTTAAAAATAGCACACGAATATGTAAATAGCAAAGGCATCATTTTAAAAGGAGATATCCCTATCGGAATTAACAGATGCTCTGTTGAAGCATGGTGTGAGCCACAATACTTTAATTTTAACGGACAAGCAGGAGCACCACCTGATGATTTCTCAGTTAAGGGTCAGAACTGGGGATTCCCAACTTATAATTGGGATTACATGGAGAGGGAGGGGTATGATTGGTGGAGAAGAAGATTTCAAAAAATGGCTGAATACTTTGATGCATACAGAATTGACCATATACTTGGTTTTTTCAGAATTTGGGAGGTCCCATCCAGTTCAATTGAAGGACTTATGGGATTTTTCAATCCATCTCTTCCATTCACTGCAGATGAAATTAGAATACTTGGTTACGATTTTAACTTTGAAAGGGACTGTACACCATATATCAGAGAATCTATAATCAAAGAGTATTTCAAAGATGATTCAACTGAAATTATCTCCTGCTTTTTTGACCATATTGAGTTTGATGTCTATAGATTTAAACCCCAATTTTCCAACCAAAGACAAATTGATAATTACTTCGTTTCAAACCCAAATCACAGATTGCTTAGACACAAAGAGTCTCTATTTTCTCTCATAACAGAGGTGCTTTTTATTCAGGATCCTTATGATAATAATAAATATCATCCCAGAATATCTGCACAATACACCAGATCATATCAAAGTCTCCCTGAGTGGTTAAAAGAATCATACAACAAGATTTATAATTTGTTCTTTTATCACAGAAATGATGGTTATTGGTTTAATAGTGCTATGAAAAAACTACCCTCACTAATTTCGTCAACAGATATGCTTGTTTGCGGAGAAGATCTTGGCATGATCCCATCTTGTGTTCCTACAGCAATGAAATCATTAAGCATCCTGTCACTTGAAATTGAAAGAATGCCTAAGGATCCAAATTCAAAGTTTGGAAAAACATCAGAATATCCATATCTGTCAGTTTGCACAACGGGAACCCATGATACAAGCACACTCAGAGGATGGTGGGAAGAGAATCGTTCGGTTACACAAGAGTATTATAATAACATACTTAATGAAAAAGGAGAGTCACCAATCTTCTGTGAGCCATGGATATGCATTAAGATAATTAAAAACCATCTCAACTCGCCTTCAATGCTTACAGTCCTTCCATTACAAGATTGGTTATCAATATTTCCAGAGTTGAGAAAAGAGAATCCAAATTCTGAAAGAATTAACATTCCATCTAATCCAAAACACTATTGGAGATACAGAATGCACCTAAATATTGAAGAGATGAACAGTAACAAAAATCTGGTATCTACACTAAAAACACTTATACTGGATTCCGGACGGTAATTTTTCTGTTTATCTTATTTACAATCATAGCAATCGCCCCATCTCCGGTTACATTACATGCAGTACCAAAGCTATCCATTGCAATATATAATGCAATCATTAAACCTATAGCTTGCTCATCAAACAACAGAGTTGATTGCAGTACCCCAATTGCTGCCATTATAGCTCCTCCCGGAACACCGGGAGCAGCAACCATTGTTATGGCAAGTATAAAAATAAACCCTGAAAACATCTCCGCAGAGTATGGCATATTCATCATCCACATTATTGCAAATGCACAGGATACTATTTTTAACATACTACCTGACAAATGGATTGTTGCACAGAGTGGTATTACAAAATCAGCCAACTCCGGATCCACTCCATTTTTCTTTGCTTGTGCAAGGGTAACAGGTATGGTTGCAGCGGAAGATTGAGTGCCTAAAGCTGTCATATATGCGGGTAGCATATTAATTAATGCTCTGAAGGGATTTTTTTTCGTAATAAATCCGGCAATAATAAATTGAGTGAGCAGAAGAATAATATGCATGACAAAAATTACGATTATCACTTTAAAGAAAAGTTTCATGATCATAGTTGCCTGTCCCTCTGACGCAATTTTTAAGAAAATCCCAAAAATATAAATTGGTAAAAGTGGAATTATTGCCTTAACTATTATCGTAGTAACTAACTCCCTAAATTCAGAAAGAATATTTTTTATATTATTGGTTTTCATCCCTGACACACCTAATCCAATTACAAAAGCAAGAATAAGAGCAGAAGTAACACTCATAACAGGAGGCATATCAACAGTAAAATAGTGTAATATCTGATTTGATGATAATTGACTTAAATCATGAAAATTTTCATTTTTGTCAATTAATAAGGGTAATGACCACTCAGTAGTAAAAAAAGAAAAATATCCAGCTAATACTGTTGATAAATATGCTATTAATGCAGTTATTGCCAGTAATTTTCCTGCCGTTTTTCCCAGGTCTGCTATACCGGGAGCAACAAGACCCAAAATAATCAGAGGTATAGTGAAGCCAAGGAAATTACCAAATATTGAATTAAATGTAACAAAAGCTCTTACAATAGAATCAGGTATTATGTAAGATGAAGTAATACCAAGAATAATTGCAATAATGACCTTTGTAAGAAGTCCAATTTTAATTCTCTTCATTGTTATTAATTTAGAATAACTTTTTTCTCTTCTCCTTTTAGTACTCCTACACCTGAATCTCCTTCAGATGTTGCCCATGCACGGTGCATAAGACCTGTATTAAAAGTCATTACAAAATTACCACTCTTATCAACAGCAATTATTCCTCCTCCAGATCCACCCATAGGATCAATTTTATTAAATATTACCTCGTTAGCGGCATCCTTTAGGGATAATGATTTATATTCTATTAAAGCCGATATATCATAAGCAACTACTCTTCTTATCCATAACTCTCCATGACCTGTTGCAGAGACTGCAACAGTGGCATTATTTGCATATGTACCGGCACCAATTACCGGAACATCACCAACTCTTCCCCATTTTTTTCCTGACATTCCTCCTGTAGATGTTGCTGCTGCTAAGTTTCCATTTACATCCATCGCAACACACCCAACAGTTCCTCTTGGATCACTTTTTGTTTCTCCTTTTTTAATCTCATTCAACTGTTTTGAACGAGAATTTGTTGTAAAATAAGAATTATCAACAATATCCAAACCCATCTCCTTTGCAAACACCGATGCGCCATAACCAATTAAAAGAACATGTGATGTACTATCCATAACTAATCTGGCTGCATTTACAGGATTTTTTATATCCCTTACACCGGCTATTGCACCCGCTTTAAGATTCGAACCGTCCATTATAGCAGCATCCAGTTCATGAATACCATCGATATTCATTACAGCACCTTTTCCAGCATTGAACAACGGACAATCCTCCATGTAGTTAACGACTTTTTGTGTAACATTGAGTGCAGACTCTCCATTTTTAAGCATAAGAACACCTATTCTCAAAGCCTCCTCAAGATGCTTCTCGTAGCTCTTTTTCGCTGCCTCTGTCAGATTTTTAGGAGCTCCACCTGCTCCTCCATGAATAACCAAGGTCCATTTTCCTGCTTGCTGGGCTGATAGTAAAAGAGAAACCACGACAGCTAAAGCTGTAAGGCCAATTTTTTTTGAATTCATAAATTTATTGATTAATCTATCTTGTTGTCAAACTTATCTTTACACTCCCTCTCTTTGTATTCATCTGTCTTAATTAGGTAATACCCACCGGCAAGCGCAATAATTAATGCAGCTAATCCCAAATTTGAAAGCCCGGATAAATCATTAAAATCAAAAGCAATTAATTTTCTGCCAATTGCGATTAGGCCTATCAGAAGAATATTTAATACTTTGATAGTGTGCTTCTGCATATAGACAAGAAATGTATCAATAAGCTCAATTGCAATTAAAATATTAAAGAATATCGGAAGAAAGTCCTTAAGAAGAGAATTTGAAACAAGTAATCTTCCGTTTGATTGTTCCGGTGAAAGTATTGAAAGGAAAAACTGATAAACCAGTTCAAAAATTTCTACTGCAATGTAAAG
The DNA here is from genome assembly GCA_018053445.1 of Bacteroidales bacterium. Taxonomy (GTDB): domain Bacteria; phylum Bacteroidota; class Bacteroidia; order Bacteroidales; family UBA932; genus Bact-08. Next base: position 39,105 of record JAGPLK010000009.1, read on the forward strand.
CATTAGAATTACAGAGAGAAGAATAAAGACATATCTCTCGTATTTTTTAATAAAGTTTGTCATTACCATTATTGTTTAGATTTAATAAAAGTAATAAAAATTCCTCTAAAAGTTATATCTGTAAACAATTTGACAAAAAAAAAGAGTCTGATGATAATTAAATCATCAGACTCTTGTAAAAGATGGCGGCTACCTACTCTCCCACTTGGTATAGCAGTACCATCGGCGCAAGCGGGCTTAACTTCTCTGTTCGGAATG
>JAGPLK010000051.1 GCA_018053445.1 Bacteroidales bacterium
TATTATTTTTAAACCATCATTTCTTAAAAACGGCAAAAAACATGAAATCATTTAATTACAAGCTGAATACTCTCATTATCACTATATTAATAAGCTGCACTGTTACAGCCCAGAATCCTAAGGATATAAGCAGAAAATCTGCTGATGCAATTGCTCTTGGCTCGATGGAGATGACCACAACTCTTAAAATTATGGATGCAAAGGGTAATACAAGAAGCAGAACTCTTAACATGGCCAGTAAGAAATTTGGAGATGTTACTAAAATGATGATGAAATTTACAGATCCTGCAGATGTTAAAGGCACCTCTATCCTGATTTTTGATTATGAAGATCGTGCAGATGAGATGTGGATCTATATGCCTGCTCTTAAGAAAACGAGAAGGGTTGTAAGTAATGAGAAGGGAAAGAATTTCATGGGTTCCGAGTTTACAAATGCAGATATGAGCAAACCAAACATTGATGATTTTGATTATAAAACCATCTCATCTGAGAATATTAATGGTAGAGCTTGCCATGTTATTGAGGCTACTCCTGTCTCAAAAGAGGCTGCACTCTCAAATGGATTCTCAAAGAAGGTCTCTTATATTGATAAAGATAATTTCCTCTGCTACAAGATAGAATATTACGATCTAAAGAACAAACTGTTAAAGACTCAAATCATTGGAGATTACAGGCCTGTTGAAGGCGGAAACTATTTCTATTACGAAATGGAGATGAAAAACGAACAGAACGGCCGAAAATCTGTTTTAAAGACAGATAAGTTTAAGGCACAGTCACAAATGAGTGAGGCACAATTCTCATCATCTAACTTAGATAAATAACAATTATGGAGAGTAATCCGGTTATTATTGACGATACCCACTTCAACAGAGAGGAACTTCTTGAAAAGATTGATTCAGATTTAGAGGTAGTTGAGTTGTTGTTCGAGAGTGTAAGGGGTCAGGTCCCGGATTACATTAGTTCAATAGCTGAGGTTGTAGAGAGATATAACTCTGGAGGCAATCTTCCTCAGGAATCTCTTGAAACTCTAAGATTTGCATCTCATTCAATTAAAGGCTCTGCATACAATATATGTTTCAACAGGCTTGGTAATATAGCTAAAGCCATTGAAATGACTGCCAGGGAGTGGGGTAATCCCCACACAGAGCACAAAGGGGAGATGCTCCCTCACCTTTTTGTACAACTAACAGATGAGTGGAGCCTTGTACTCTCTACAATGAAGGGGTAAATTCCATGCATATTCTTGAAACATCATACTGCTCAGATAAGTATCAGTATACTATGGGCAAAACATTTCATGATCTTGGTCTTGAGAACAAAAGGGCCGTTTTCAACCTATTCTACAGAAGCGCACCTGATAAAAATAACTGGGCTGTTGTAAGCGGAGTTGAGCAGGCAATTGAAATGGTTAAAGCTCTTGGAGGTCAGGAGGAGTCGTTTTTTGAAAAATTTCTGCCGGGAGAGGAGTACTCTTCATACAGAAAATACCTTGCAAATATGAAATTTACAGGAAACATATATGCAATGGAGGAGGGTGAGATTGCCTTTCCCACACAGCCTGTTATTACAGTAGAGGGGCCGCTTATTGAGGCACAAGTTCTTGAGACTCCTCTTCTTACCATTATGAATCATCAAATGGCAATTGCCACTAAGGCCTCGAGAGTTACAAGAAGTACATCAAAACCTGTTAGTGAATTTGGCTCCAGAAGAGCACATGGTCCCTGGGCAGCTATTTACGGAGCAAAAGCTGCGTATATAGGCGGCTGCTCTAGTACCTCAAATATTCTTACATCGCAAAAGTTTGGAGTTCCTGTTACCGGAACAATGGCACACAGCTTTATTACTGCATTTGGGTGTACCATTGCTGGGGAACTTGAAGCCTTTAACGCTTACATTAAGACTCACTTTGGGGAGCCTCTGATTCTGCTTGTTGACACATACGACACCCTTAGATGCGGAGTGAAGAACGCAATTAAAGCGTTCAAACAAAATGGTGTTGATGACAGCTATCCGGCAAGTTTTGGAATAAGACTGGATAGCGGGGACTTAACCTACTTGTCAATTAAGACTAGAGAGATGCTTGATGATGCAGGGCTTAGAAAATGCAGGATTTTTGCCACAAATTCTCTTGACGAGTACATTATTGCCGAGATTGAGAGACAGGGTGCAATGATTGACTCTTACGGAGTCGGAGACGCCATTGCAACAAGTAAACACAATCCATGCTTTGGAAATGTTTATAAACTTGTAGAGATTGATGGGACAGGTGTTCTGAAAAGATCTGAAGATAAGAGCAAAGCTATTAATCCGGGTTTTCAGATTACATACAGGATTATAAGTAATGGACATTTTAAGGGAGATATTACCTGCCTCAGAGGGGATGCTACCTCTCAGAAAATTGAGAATGGTGAGGAGTTTACCCTTAGAGATGAGTTTGACGACACTAAAATTACATCCATCAGAGCAGGGTCGTATACATATAAAACATTGCAAAATCCTGTTATGCAGGGAGGAGAAATAATTCTCAGAATGAAGCCTGTTGCAGAACGGAGAAATTACTACCTTAGCAACCTTCAATGTTTGAATGAAACGCAGACCAGACTTATCAATCCTCACTTTTATAAGGTTGATATCTCTGATGAGCTTTATGATCTTAAAAATGGTTTAATTGAATCACTTATTAACGAGATTAAGAACTTCAATGAAGAGTGAAAAAGCAGTTCCGGTAATAGTTGTTGTAGATATGCTCTACGATTTTATTGATGGTACACTGGCATGTCTTAATTCAGAGAGTGCTGTAAAGGAGGCTGTAAAGTTCATTAATAAACACGATGATATGGTTGTTGCCTATATATGTGACCACCACCCTTCAAATCACTCATCATTCACTGAATTTGGAGGAGTATGGCCTCCCCATTGTGTTCAGGGAACAAGAGGAGGATCTGTTCATGATAGTTTTTACTCAGAAATATTAAATAAAAATTCAAGACCTCAGAGGGGGAACTTGTTTCTTAAGGGAGAGGATCCTCTAAAAGAGCAATACTCCGGATATGAAGCTGTAAATTCAGTAAACGGAACACTTGACAACTATATTAAAATGCACGCTGCAGATCAGGGAGATGGCGATGTTTATGTATGCGGAATTGCTACAGAATTTTGCATTAACGCAACAGTAAGAGATCTTGCTGATTCAGGCAGACGGGTATATCTTATTTCTGATGCTCTGGCTTATGTTGAGAGGGAGGGACACGAAAAGATACTTAAAGAGTTATCTCATTATAAAAATGTAACCATAATATAAGATGATCTATATTGGCATAGACCTTGGGGGCACAAAAATATCTGGTGCCCTTTTTCATGAAAATAATTCAATATTGATGCGTGAAACGGTACTGCTTGAGGGAAAGGGTGGTGAGGAGGTTGGTAAGCTGATTTGTGATGTATGCAGGGTAATACTTGAGAAGGCCGGTCTCAACCCGGGAGATGAGATCTCTGTTGGTGTTTGTGTTCCGGGAATCTCCTACTCAAAGAGTGGGAAAGTATGGTGTCCGAATATTCCCGGCTGGGAAGAGTACCCTCTTAGAAAAGAGCTTTTATTGAATTTTCCCAACTCAAAGATTACAATTGAGAGTGACAGAACAGCCTATATTCTTGGAGAGGTGAGTCTGGGAGCCGCAAAGGGTTGTGATAATGCAATATTTATTGCTGCGGGAACGGGAATTGGTGCCGGAATACTAATAGACGGAAGGGTTCTTCACGGAGCATCAGATATTGTGGGGGCAACCGGATGGATGGCACTTAAACCTCCCTATAATAAGGAGTGGGATGGCTGCGGATGTTTTGAGAGCCACGCATCGGGCACGGGAATTGCAATGCAGGCGGGCAAAGTTTACCCGGGAAAGATAACCTCTCATGATGTTTTTGAGAGATATGACCAAGGCGACCCTTTAGCCGTGAAAATTATTGATCAGGCAATTGAGATGTGGGGAATGGCTGCTGCAAATTTTGTAAGCCTATTCAACCCTCAGATGGTTATCTTTGGCGGGGGGCTTTTTGGACCTGCCACCAGGTTTATTGACAGAATATATGCCGAGGCAATAAAATGGGCTCAGCCTATTGCAATAAGGCAGTGTACTTTTAAAGCAACGCAATTACCAAACGATGCCGGTCTCTATGGAGCTGGCGCAATAGCTATAAAAAATGGAAAAGAGTAGATCAAATGCCGCTGTTCTTGCAGCCGGTTTTGCAGGAATGGCCTTCTTTGGAATGGCATTCGTTATCTTAGGAACGGTACTCCCTTCACTTACTGAGAGATTCTCCCTTTCAACAGCAAATGCATCTACTGTTGCAAGCCTTCTCCCCTTTGGTATAATGCTTGGTTCTCTGGTTTTTGGGCCGATTATTGACAGATACGGATATAAGATGCTCATTATTGCATCAACTTTACTAACCGTTTTGGGGATGGAGATGCTTGCCTTTGCAGAATCTGTCTCTATGGTAAGGTTAGCAATTTTTGTGATTGGTTTTGGAGGCGGAGTCCTCAACGGTCTTTCAAACGCTCTGGTTTCAGATGCATCAACTGATAAAACAAGGCCATCTAACCTTAGTATCCTGGGTATCTTCTACACTGTTGGAGCAATAACAATACCTCTCATTTATGCCTGGTTGAGTAAAAGCTACTCTTATGTACCTATTGTGGCCGGAGCAGGAGTGATTATGACCCTATCTGCTTTAGCCTACCTGTTTGTGAGCTTTCCGGAGGGCAAATTCAAAGAGGGTGGACCTGCAGTGAAAATCGGCAAACTAATAAAAGAGCCTACCCTTTTACTGCTCTCATTCATTCTGTTTTTCCAGAGTGGTGTGGAGGGAATCAGCAGTTCGTGGACTCCAAATTTCCTTGAGCAGATTAAAGAGTTCTCAAAAGAGAATGCTCTATATGCACTTAGTTTTGTTGTTTTTGGTATAGGAGCAGGAAGAATTCTTCTTAGCCTGTTACTAAGATTTGTTCACAGAAGGATCATCCTCTATATCAGCATGGTAATTGCTGCAATTGGTGCTTTTATATTAGGTGGTGCCGAGAGTTCTGGTACTGCAATTACAGGTACATTTCTTATTGGTCTGGGACTAGCCTCAACATTCCCGGTTGTTATCGGGGAGATTGGCGAAAAGTACAAGGCTGTATCCGGAACAGCTTTAAGTATTGCCCTCTCAATTGCTCTTCTGGGAAATACAATTATCAATCTGCTTGTGGGTGCTCTTGAACTTAAAGCACTTCCGGGTATGATAGCCTTTTGCGCTTTTGCAGTAATCGTAATATACTTTATTAACACAAAATATTCCAAATCAAAAAATTAGAACATGTTAGCATTAGAATGGTTAAACAACGCCAGAGCCGTAATGAGCTCAATTGAAGAGTCACAGCTCGAGAACATTAAAAAGGCTGCCACAGTCATGGCAGACAGTATTGAGGCTGGCCGGTGGGTCCACACATTTGGATGTGGCCACGCGACTATTCCGGTTGAGGAGATGTACCCCCGCATCGGAGGCTTTGTAGGGTTTCACCCAATAGTTGAATTGCCACTCACATTCTTCACAAGAATAACAGGAGAGATGGGAGTCCATCAGTTTCTCTTCCTTGAGAGGGCTGAGGGATATGGCAACGCTATTATGAAGTCATACAACTTTGACAACAGGGATACAATGTGGATCTTTTCACATACCGGAATAAATAACGTAAATATTGATGTAGCACTCAAAGCTAAAGAACTTGGCATGAAGGTTATTGTCTTTGGTTCTGCTAAAGAGTCTGTAGGCAAAAAGACAAGACACTCTTGCGGCAAGACTCTTTTTGAATTGGCAGACATTGTAGTCGATTCTTGTGCACCACTTGTTGATGCAAGCGTTCCGCTCAAAAATCACTACGATAAAGTTGGTCCTGTTTCAACAATGGCATTCATCACTCTTGTTTGGATGACAGTAACAACTGTTGCCGAGATACTTGCAGAGAGAGGTGTTAAACTTTACATACACCCTTCACACAACATTCCCGGTGACAATACTGCGCACGACAGACTTGATGCATGCCTTGCAACTTACAAAGAGAGAGTAGCAGGAATCTAGTACCTCAGTAACATTAACTCATTTTTTTGTATGTTTGCACCGTAATATGGCTAAAAGAACATACAATATATCTATGGTAACAGTGAGCATTGCAGCCTTATTGACTGCTCTGCTCACTTTCAGTTATGCACCTGCTCAAAACAGAGAGGTTAAAGACTCTTTGCAAACAAAATTAACGAGAGCCCAAAAGGATTCAATCCAGGCAGTCAAGGATAGTATCCGGGATGCAAAACCAATGTACCTGGAGAGTTATTTTATTGCAGACTCGCTGAAATTTAAAAAAATAATACTTTGGAATCATGATAGTTACCTGAACAGAATCACTAAGATGCTAAAGCAGGATACTACCGCTGACTACAACTACCATTTTCTCCCTTTCATGAAGCGAGATGTTGGTGCAGAGTATCTTGGTGTCTCCGGTTCTGCTTCAAGGTACAGAAACTATTTTCTAAGAGAGGAGGTGAGAGATTTCACCCCTTTCGATCCATATATCATGTACAGCTTTACAAAGGAGAGTCATCCCTTTTACAATGTAAAGACTCCACACACAGAATTTGGATACAGAGGGACGCTTTTTGCTGAGCGGGTAAAAGAGGAGAGCAATGTTCATGTTTTGTCCACACAGAATATCTCACCCTCAATGAATATTACAATCCTTTACGACAGATGGGGGGGCAAGGGAATACTTACTAAGGAGGCAACAGATAACAGAACCTTCTCCCTGACTTCCAACTATTTGGGCAAAAGATATGTTATGCACGGCGGATATATATTTCAATCTGTTAAGAGGGATGAAAATGGAGGTATAGTTGATGACAGACTTGTTCTTGATACTCTTGTTGAGCCAAGGGAGATTCCATACAATTTGAATACGGCTCACAACAGGTTAAAAAGAAACTCAATATTTCTGACACAATCCTATGGTTTTCCTATTAAATTCTCTAAAGGGAAAGACTCAAAAATTGAGGAGGGAACTGCAGCTTATATCGGACACTCATTTGAATTTGCTACTTATTATAAACTATACACAGATAAAATTGATCCCTCTGACACTAAAGGTGTAGCCTATTACAACGAAAAATTTTTTATTGACCCTGTTGAGAGCTATGACTCGGTAAGGCTTAATAAAATTGAGAACCGTGTCTTTCTCAGAATTCAGCCTTTTTCACAGAGTTCAATTGTCTCTAACCTTGAAGGGGGAGTTGGACATAAGTACCTCTCTTACTTTAACTACAGGCCGGAATTTGATTCGCTTGGCGTTAAAATGGAACGGTACAATAATACCTATGCATACTTTGGTGCATCAGGAGTTTTTAGAAAATATTTCAAATGGGACGGATTGGCAAAGATTGGATTAACCGGTTATGAGGCAGGTGATATTGGAGTTGATGCAAATGCCAGACTATCTCTGTTCCCGTTTAAAGAGGGCATTCACCTGGATGCAAAATTTAAGTTTGAGAACAAAAGTCCCAATCCGTTACAGAGATATTTTTACTCGAATCACTTCAAATGGGATAATGAATTTGGGAAAACCACAGAGACGAGAATTGAGGCATTTATGGAAATTCCAGTTGCTAATTTAAGCGCATCCTTTGGTTACTCACTTACAGACAATATAATTTATTACGATAAGAAGGGAGAGATAAAACAGCACTTAGGAATTCTAAATGTGATGGCTGCCTCTCTAAATTATAATTTCAGACTCAGTAGTTTTCATTTTCACAACAGATTTCTTCTGCAGTTGACATCTGATGCAACTGTTGTTCCGTTACCTCTTCTCAGTGCAAACCTGAGGTACTACTTTCAGTTCAATATTGTCAAAAATGTAATGTCAATGCAGCTGGGAGCAGATGTAACATATCATACCAAATACTACGCCCCTGCGTACAACCCGGCCACAGGCCAGTTCCATATACAAGATGAAAGAGAGATAGGAAGCGTTCCTTATATAGATGTTTTTGCAAATGTCCAGTGGAAAAAGGCAACAATATTTATAAAATATCTGAATACCGCTCAAGGCTGGCCTACCGGCGACTACTTCTCGGCTCATCACTATACTATGCCACGCAGGACGATACAAATTGGGATCAACTGGCCATTCTATGTGAAATAGTGATATAGCAGCTATGGGAAGAATCATACGATTCATTGCAGTAATACTTTTTCTTGGGATATTATTAATTATTGCGGGAAACAGAAATATAAGAGAAGAGAGTGCCTCTTCCTTCTTTCTTGAAGGCGACACTCTATGCGTTCGAATTGCTGTTGATGGTGGTATTTATATCAAACAGGGACACCCTACAGGTTTTCACCACGATCTTTTAAAAAAATTCTCCCTTTCTCAAAGATGTCATTTAAGGCTTAAACCACAGGATAAATCAAACATGTGGGAGGAGCTTATGGATGGCAGAACTGATATCCTGGTAATTCAGGCAGAGACAGAGATTATTCCTGAAGAGTACTCAGACAATCTAATCTCCAGTGTTGATGTTAATGATGCAGGACACGCCTGGGTAGTAAACAAAAGCAATATACAGCTTCTTCAGCAATTGAACTACTGGCTTACCTTTTTCAAACAGAGTAAAGATTACTCAGCTCTTGTCTCCAGGTACCTGAGACCCTACAGACGGAATGCTTACGCCCTAACCTCTCCTACAAACCACCTCTCTCCATACGATGATATTATAAAAAAATATTCAAAAACTATTGGCTGGGACTGGAGATTACTTGCTTCACTGATTTTTCAGGAGAGTAAATTCTCTATGAATACAAGTTCAGTGAGAGGTGCTCATGGTCTTATGCAGATTAAGAATGCTACAGCAAGGCAATTTGGGGTTGATGATATATTTGACCCTGAACAAAATGTAAAGGCCGGCACAATGTTAATTCAAAGGCTGCAAAAACTTTATGATTCACCTGAAATTGATTCTCTTAACAAAATCAAACTTGTTCTTGCTGCCTACAATGCCGGTGAGGGAAGAGTTGATGATATCAGAAGAGTGGCAGAGCATCTTGGTGAAAATCACAATGACTGGGAGTCGCTTAAGGGTATTATTCCTCAAATGCGTAAAAGGGAGAATCTTCCTGCTAATATTCTAAGGTTGGGACAGTTCAAGGGAACTGAGACAATCAGTTTTGTTGACGAAATTCTTGAAAGATACAGCACATATTCTGTGCTGGTTAAAAAATAATTTACTTCTGCCTGAGGCTCTTATCTGGCTCCATCCCTGAAATGAATGAAGATGGGATATAGAGTATCACTGTTATAACAGCAAGAGCAGCTAAATCAAGTATCAGAATCTTAAGAAAGTTAATATCAACAGGTATATGTGTCACAAAGTAATTATCAGGGTCAAGGGAGATTACTTTGAATACCTTTTGTATTGTAAGAAGAGCCAGGGCAAAGAGATTACCGGCGATAATTCCCTTTAAAACAATTGATATTGCCCTGTAAAGAAATATTTTGTGTATTGAGGAATCCCTCATACCCAGAGATTTTAGCAGCCCAATCATTGATATCTTCTCAAAAAGAATAATAAGCAATCCTGATATCATATTAAATCCTGCAACTACCATCATGAGGATAATCACAATCATTACATTAAAATCAAGAAGAGTGAGCCAGTCAAAGAGATGGGGGAAAAGTTCATCAGGTGATGCTACATCGGCATCAATAAACATTTTTTCAACCTCCTCTTTAATAAATTTACTGTTAGTAAGAATCTCCAGTGAGCTGTATTGATTATTATCCCAGCCAAGTACACCTCTTGTATTCTCAATATTACAAAATATCAATCCTTTATCAACCTCTTCAAGTCTTGCGTCAAAAATACCGGCAACAGTAAATCTTCTAACTTTAATACTCTCTCCAATAAAGTAAAAAAAAGGTCTCTCTCCTACTTTTAGATTAAGCTTTGTGGCCAGCCTTGCAGAAATCACAATCTCATCTGAGCCAAGAGAATCTCTCCATAAAGTTAAACTTTGGTCAGTCAGATGATCTTTTACAAAACTCCAGTTATAATTTTTTGATACACCTTTTATCAGAACTCCTTCAATATGATCATTATACTTGACCACACCGGAAGAGTATGCAATCCCCTGAACAAGATTCACCCCGGCTAACCGGCTCAAAGAATCTATTTTAGCATCGGTTACGGTAAGCGGATAAATATTATTTGTGGGCTCTTCACCCGGAACTTTAACCACTAAATTTCCGGTAAATCCTGTAACCTTATCTCCAATCTCCTTTGAAAACCCGTCTGATATTGAGATAGCGACAATCATCACTACCATACTTACAGCAATTGATACAGCTGCAATAAGTGAATTTCTCTTTCCGGGAAGATTATCTTTCCCCCCTGCGTTCAAAGATTTTGCTATAAAAAGGTTTATTTTCAAAATATTGATTATATTTGTTACAAGTAAGTAATTCATTACTTGACCTAAAACTAAACTATGAAGCGCCTCTGTAATCTTTTTGATTACGGAGGTTTCAGTTTATATACCTCAAATTACCAAAGCATTCTAAAACTCTCTCCATAATATCTGAGCTCTCTTTGTCATTTATTGACTTAAAAAGATAGTTCAAATGGTCTGCATATATTGATACCAAAGCCTTATCAACTCCCACTCTCGATGGATTTTCCGGCTCAGTTAACTCTTTAGAAAATATAATGCCGTTTTTATATATGTTTATATAAAAAATTGGCTTATCATCACTGTTGAGATAGGCAGGAGTAAATGATTTTCCGGCTATTACAGGGTACACCGGTAAGCCTGATTGTCGTGCAAGAATAAAATAACAAATTGGAATTGTAAAAATATTCCCCTTCTTACTCTCAAGTACTTTTGTAATTAAAGCATTCTCTTTAATGGTTACTGTATCATCCTCGTGCTTGAATCCAATCCTCCTGAAGAATATATAGTTAAATATCTCCATATTCTCAATTGCAGTTCTGTTATCGCTAATTTCAAGAAGAATTTCATCTGCAATATCCTGTACAATAGTAAGATACTTTACTTTATCAAGATTGAGATCAAGTGCATTTGATACAAGGAGAAGGCCGTCCAGCAACAGAGGGTCGGGATTATCAAGATAGTTCTTTAACCTCCTGAGAACAATCTCTAACTTTAGCTCTAATAAAAGAGAATCAAGGTAACCTTTGTCAAAATTAGCGCTTAGTTCCGGGAGTAGTTGCTCCATCTCTTCTGCAGCTGTATCACCCAACTCCAGTAATTTATCCCAGGCGGCCACCCTAACGCTCTGATCCGAGTCGTCCAGAAGTGTTAAAAGTGATACCAGAAGAGATTCTTTTATCATTTCGCTAACCTTTCCAGTGCTGTTTCAATAAGCCTCTTTACATATGGTTTATAGTCAGGCTGGCTTTCATGAAGGTGCCTGTTTGCTATTATACAACATACAGTTGCTGCGTCATGACCAAGCAGTCCTGATAGTCCGGCTATTGCAGAACCCTCCATCTCAAAATTGGTAATTTTATTACCCTTGTAATTAAAGGTTTCAAATTTATGGACCATATCAGGCATTGCAAGAGGGAGTCTTAAAACCCTGCCCTGAGGGCCATAAAACCCTGATGCGGAAATTGTCACCCCCTTTATTGTAATATCCTCAAGAAGAGAGATAATTGAATTTGATGCCTTTGCAAAATATGGATGGGGAAGATTATCAGGCCATGAGGTATGCTCCATAAAGGCTCTTTCCATATCCAGATCTGATATTGAATCTCTTGACTGATACCAGTTTAGAAGACCATCACACCCTACAGATATATGTGAAAGGACAAATGATCCAAGCGGAATCTCAGGCTGAATTGCACCAGAGGTGCCTATTCTGAGAATCCTCAATCTCTTGTGCTCCTTTTTAGGAGTTCTGGTTTCAAAATCAATATTTGCGAGTGCATCCAGCTCATTTACGACAATATCAATATTATCAGTACCAATTCCGGTTGAGAGAACTGTAATTCTCTTTCCGTTATACCTTCCTGTTACTGTAACAAACTCTCTTGATGCCCTGGAAAATTCCCTCGATTCAAAGTATGATGCAACCAGCTCTACTCTTCCGGGATCGCCTACAAGAATTACTGTATCTGCCAGCTCTTCAGGCCTTATGTGAAGATGAAATACAGATCCGTCACTATTTATTATTAGTTCAGACGATGGTATTTGATTCATATTTGATAGCTTTAAACTACAAAAATAAGCTTTATTTTATACTTTTGTGAAAAATACCAATCTATGATACAAAGAATACAGACACTATTTCTTCTTGGTGCAGCGGCTCTGCTCTCTTCACTCTTTTTCGTAA
>JAGPLK010000125.1 GCA_018053445.1 Bacteroidales bacterium
CCATTATTGAGGCCGAAGCAATAGATTGGGCTGTTGCCTGGGCCACCCCTGAAGAGATAGACAAGGTAAACATCCTTAAGGCATCTATCCTCTCTATGCACAGAGCACTCGAGAACCTCAGGGTCAGGCCCCAGTCAATTATTGTGGATGGAAACAGGTTTTTACCATATAAAGATATTCCTTACAACTGCTTTATCAAAGGCGATGGCAGATATTCATCAATTGCAGCAGCCTCTGTTCTTGCAAAAACCCACAGAGATGAGTATATGAAGAAAATAGATATCGAATTTCCCTGTTACGGATGGGCAAAAAATATGGCCTACCCTACTTCCGGACACAGGGAGGCCATTAGAATAAACGGGGTTAGTAAATATCACAGAGTCTCGTACAGACTCCTTTCTGAGCCGGATCTATTCAACTTCACGAATTGCGAATCTCCCCAGAGAGAAGAGGGCACATGTTGTAAAGAATATTGAGATAACTATCTCCGGTGTTGCAGATTTATAATCTGTAGCTATTGATCCCATTTGTGACAATCCGTCAATTAAAGCGGAATATCCACCCAGCAAAGCGAACAGCAGGGCACCGGCCACTCCAAAAATAGCTATTATTACTCTTGTTTTGTCATATCTGGGCTTTGGTTCCGGTAATACATCAATGGTTGCAAACAATCTGCCTGAAAAGCCTTTATCATCAATACTCTGTTTGTGTTCATCAAAGAACAACTTTATTTTTTCATCATCTTTCATAACCAATCGTGTTTAAATGGTTTGACAAATTGCCCCTTGCCCTTGACAGGTGAGACTTAACTGTATTCTCCGGCATCCCTGTTATGCCGGAAATCTCCTTGAGACTCTGATCCTCCATATAAAAAAGAAGCACCACTGTTCGCTCCTTCTCATTCAGTTTTGACATAGCCATATAGAGCTCCTGGTTTTTGTATCTGGAATCTGCTCTGTCTGTCTCTATGCTCAGTCTATCATCCAGCTCCACTGAGGCGAATCTGGAAGAGGCTCTTTTATTGTCACAAAAACAATTGTAAGCAATTCTGAACAGCCATGTAGAGAACTTTGACTTACCGCTGAATGATGAGAGGTTAATATAGGCTTTAATGAAAGCCTCCTGGGCTATGTCGTCCCCCAAAGCAGCATCACCGCCGCAAAGGTTGCAAAGGAACCGCCTGAGCGGCTCCTGATTAATAATTACCTCTTTTTCAAATTCAGATCTGTTCACTTGAATTTGTTACTTGCCGTTTTTCTTGTTTATAAGATACGCTGTCAGCTGACCGAGTCCAACAAAGAGCGGAATAAGACCAAAGGCTGCAAATTTGAGCTGGTTGTCAAAGAAAAGGAAGAGGGCTATAAAAATTGCTATTCCTGCTCCAATTGTAACCAGAGAACTTGTAAGAGGGTCCTTCGGCTGCTTCTCTTTCTCGATTCCCCTGAATAGTTCAGGCGATAACTCTTTACCATGTTCAATTGCTTTTTCGATGAGTCTGTTTCTTGATCTATCCCTCATTATCTTAGTTGTATAGACGATTGCGAGGATAATAATTGCTGTAAGAAACGGCATTAAAATTGCTAATACTCCTTCCATTTTGTTTTAGTTTTTAGGGTTTTTAGTTTGTTTGCCTATTTGACTGCAATTCTGAAAGAAAAGTTGCAGACTCAGCAGAAATTTTTTCAAGCAATTGCTTTGCCCTTGATATAGAGTCGTTTAAATTTTTTGCATTTGGGGAAATTTCAAATACTTTACTAATGTGAGCACCTATTAGTTCCTCCTCTGAGAGGTTGTTTTCTCCGCAATAAACCCAGTAAGGTTTCCTGTACCTGTTTGCCAATATTGAGATTCCATCTACAAGTTTACCTGAGAGAGTCTGTTTATCTAATCTCCCCTCTCCGGATATTATCAAATCTGCTTTTGAAATAGCCTCCTCTACATTTGCAAGTGTGGCGGCGACCCTCCAGCCCGGAATAAGATCTGCCTTAAGAAAACTTCGCAATGCATATCCAACTCCTCCGGCCGCTCCGGAACCGGGAAAGTCAGAGAAATCATAGCCAACATAGGACGAGGAATCACACAGAAAGCAACTGTTAAACCCAAGGTGTCTTTCAGAAACCTCTGCAAAGTTCCGCATCCCCGCCTCCAGCTTTATAAGATCAGATTCATCCGCACCCTTTTGTTTAGCATAAACATAAGTGGCACCATCTGCACCTAGCAGCGGGTTATCAACATCGCAGGCAACTGTTATTCTGACCCTTTTAAGCGCCCTCTCCGCCCCCGAATCATCAATTGAAAATATCTTACTAAGGAGAGAGCCGGACATAAACTGATCCTCTTCCCCGCAAATTACCTCCCCCGATTTATCTCTGAATGTATATCCAAGGGCCTGCAACATTCCTGTTCCGCCATCATTTGTTGCACTTCCTCCAATTCCTGCTATTATTTCAGAGACACCATCCTTTATTGCATGTAAGATAAGTTGTCCAAAACCAAAAGAGGTTGCCTCCACCGGATTGTACTCCTCTTTCTCAAGAAGTCCAAGTCCGGAAGCCAGAGCCATTTCAATAACTGCAACAGGATCTTTTTCTGACAACAGATAATGGCTTTTAATTGTTCTTCCCAACGGATCAATAATCTCCGCCTCTCTTCTTTTATAAAAACCATTTCTTCCGGCAACTGAGAGAAAACCCTCCCCTCCATCTGCCAGAGGAATCTGAAGTATCTTAATCTCATCAAGTGACAAAACTGAAGAGACACCTCTCTTTAAACCATTTGAAATAGATACTGAGGCCTCCTGCGCAGTGAGACTCCCCTTGAACTTATCCGTGGCGATGACAATGTTAATGGGATGTCGCATAGTTTAATTATGCATTATTGAACTATAAAAATACAAATAAAAAATTATCTTTGTATAAAGAGTTAAATTAAACAACCAGATAATAAATTAATGAAAAAAATTACACTAATCCTCATTGGTGCTATCTTGTTTTCGATAGCACCACTTAGAGCAGATGAAGGGATGTGGATACTCCCCCTTATTGAAAAACTCAATAATAAAAAACTTGCTGAACTTGGTTTCAAAATATCTGCAAAGGATATTTATGACATCAACAAATCAAGCCTCAAAGATGCAATCGTGCACTTTGGCGGTGGATGTACCGGTGAGATTATATCAGGAGAGGGTCTGCTTCTTACAAATCACCACTGCGGATACGGAGTTATCCAGAGATTGAGTACTGTAGAGAATGATTATCTTCAAAACGGATTCTGGGCTATGAACCGTGAGCAGGAGCTTCCTTCTCCCGGTCTTACTGTAACTTTCCTTGAGTCTTTTACAGATGTTACAAATGAAGTTGTTAAGGCAACTGCAGCTGTGGAGAACACTCCTGAGTTTGCAAAAGCACTACAGGCTGTTTCTGATGATATTATCAAAAGAGCTGTTGGTGATAACAAATATCTTCGCGGAAGAGTATCCTCTTTCTACGGTGGAAATGCATACTACCTTGTTGTTACAAAAACCTACACAGACATACGCTTTGTGGGAGCACCCCCGTCATCAATAGGTAAATATGGTGCCGATACAGACAACTGGATGTGGCCCCGTCATACAGGTGACTTCTCAATGTTCCGTGTTTATGCAGACAAGGATAACAATCCTGCTCCATATTC
>JAGPLK010000010.1:0-26879 GCA_018053445.1 Bacteroidales bacterium
TATTCATTTTGCAATGTTTTCTGTGTAAAAGTTATGGAACTGCTCTTTAATCAGATCTCTTATTCTGTAGTATTCGCTCATTACATATTCAGGTGCGCCTGTTTTGTGTGAAGGATCCTCAAACCCGATATGGAGCCTCTTTTTTACTTTACCCAGAAATGCGGGACAGGTCTCATTGGCATCATCACATACGGTTATTACATAATCCCACTCCTCTCCAATATATTTGTCAACCAGCTGAGGTGTGTGGCTGTATATGTCAATTCCCAGCTCCTTCATTACTTTGGCCGCAGTCTGGTTGACTTGTTTTGCCGGTTGAGTCCCGGCAGATTTTACATAAAGATTTTGGTCAAATGACTGCAGAAATCCGTGAGCCATCTGGCTGCGGCAACTATTTCCAGTGCATAATATTAATATCTTTTTCATATGAATTCCGATTGGTTATTCGCAAAAATACGAAATATTAGTAATTCGCAAATAGACGAACATTAATATTAAAAAAAACTTAACATTTATCTCTAACAAACAAAACCGTCGTTTTTCAGATCATGTAAAAATTGGGAAAACATCCCTCTTGCCTCATCCCAGTTTTCTCTGTTTATGCAGTATTTAATGGTGGGTGGTGTAATTGTTCCCTGAATAAGACCTGCCTCTTTTAACTCCTTTAAATGTTGGGAAAGAGTGCTTTTTGCAACAGGAATCACCTCTGACATATCACCATGATAGCAGCAGGCCTGGCTTGAGAGGAGCTCTAAAATTGCTATCCTTACGGGGTGAGCGAGTGCCTTTGCATATCTGGCTATCTGCTTCTGCTTAGTTGTGAAATCTTTCATTATTCTGATATATATATATTGTTCAATTTTTTTACAAGGAGAGCCTCTGTTTAAGAAGTTTATACCCCGGGGCACTGGCCCTCAGTGTATCTCCGCTGCTTAGATGAATGGTATAGCTCTCCTTTCCGTATAGTTCTGTCTTTACAACAATTCTGGTATTGACAATTGAGGAGCGGTGGATTCTGACAAAGTGCTCCGGAAGAGTGGCCTCCAGGTTTTTCATTGTCTCCTCCTTTACAAACTTTCCCTCATCAGTATATAACATCGCGTAGTCGCCATATGCCTGTATATAGTGTATATTATCGGCCCGAATGATGTGAATCCTGTTACCCTCCTTTACTGAGATATTCTCCTGAGTATTTCTCTTTGCCTCACGAGGTTGCTGGGGGGAGCCCTCTTCTTCACCCATCTCTTCAAACTCTCTCGTTTTGTAGTAGAGTGTTACCGATATCCATCCAATTATGCCGAGCGATACAGCAATGGGTAGTACCTCGTAAAACCATTGAGCTCCTTCTGTGCATAATGCCGATACTGTTATCGCCCCTGCTGCGGATGAGGCCAGCTGAACAAGAGCTGCCACAGCTGCTTTTGCTCCCGGAGCCTTGAGATACTGTTGTACATACCACCAGTAATATGCAGATCCGGAGAAAATTGCCGTGTATGATACCGATGAGAGTATTGCGCAAAGAGTGGTTTCCGGCTTTCCGTATCTGATGAAGAGTACAGAGAGCAGAGCTGCTCCCGTGATTGCGAAAGCAGCCCCTTTAACAGTCTCTCTTCTTGTCTCGGCAAAAGGGTGCATATAAATAATTCTCTATCCTTTAACCTCTACTCCTCCAAAAGATACATTACCTCTTAGAATAAGTCTCTTCCCGTCTCCGGGAGCCTCAGAGGCTCTGAAGCGTTTGTCGTCCGTGCCACCCAGGAAATTTTTTATCTGAGATGTAACAGTCCATCCGTAAGGTACAAAAATTTCAACTCCTCCAAAATTGCAGTCTATATCAATGAATGTATCTGCCTCCTCCAGGGTTGTTCTTCTCAAATCCAGAATTGTTGCGCCAAAGTTATTTCTTATTCTGGCTCCTTTAAAAACAGGATCAACAACAATGTGGTTAACTGATCCGAAAGATACCTCTGAATCAACATATCCTTTATCTGATTTATAGGTTACATCATTCGCAAAATTGTGACCTCTGAATCCTGTTCTCAGGGGAGAATCAGGTCTTAGAAAACGGATAACCAGAATAACTCCAACAGCAATAAGCAGTAGTGGCCACCATGTTGCTGCCCAGTACATTCCTGCTCCGGTAAGTCTCGGCACAATAAAAAACAGACCTACTCCTATAAGTATAGCTCCTCCTGTGTTATTTCTTTTTGAAAGGGCTACTGCTCCAAGGAATATAAGTAACATCTGCCAGGAGATTACGACTCTCAGGATTCCGTGATTAATAAATCCAAGATTTCTCCCCAAGAAGAGAACTCCTAAAATAATAATTGCTGCTGCAGCTATTATGGCACCGTGTCCATCTCTGCGGGGGCTGCCTCCGTTGTTTATTACATGCATCTTTTTCTGTTTTTAAAAAGTTTTTGCAAAAGTGGAGCGATAGTAAGGAAAAAAATAGAACTTCCCGACGAATCCGGTAAATATTTCGGTGAATCCTCTATTTAGCCGGTGTAAAAAGGTATCTCTCCGTTCCTGTGAGTTTGCCGTTTTGTAAGAGAATGTGTTTTGAGACATTAACGGAACGGCAAATAAAATAGTCAATATTGATAGAAAAGTTTTCATTTGACAAATTTAAAAAAATTATGGAGTATTAAATTAGTTCGTATATTTGCGAACAGTAAATGCTAAAAAATATGGAAATTAAGATTCTGGGCACAGGTTGTGCTAAATGTAAAACAGCTCAGGCTGTAGTTGAGAAGGTGGTTGCTGAGAGTGGTCTGAATGCAACGATTACCAAGGTAGAGGATATAGTGGAGATAATGAAGTATAATGTAATGTTTACTCCTGCGATTGTGGTGGATGAGATTGTAAAGATTAAAGGCAGGATTCCTTCAGAGAAAGAGGTTAAACAGATTCTTGGTTTATAAGGTTATGGAGAAAAATAAGGAGTTTAAAATCCTTTTATGGATTGTGGTTGTTTTTGCAGCTATCTTCTTTATGCCTGTAGGCAATGAGACTTTTATGACTGCGATACTTGCAACTCTTGACCTTGCAAAATGGTACGCTCAGGAGCATGTAATACTTTGTCTCCTTCCTGCATTTTTTATTGCTGGTGTTATATCAATTTTTGTAAGTCAGGGGGCTGTTTTAAAATACTTTGGTGCGAATGCAAAAAAATGGGTGGCCTATACAATTGCCAGTGTCTCCGGGGCAATTCTGGCGGTCTGCTCCTGTACAATTCTGCCTCTTTTTTCAAGTATATATAAAAGAGGTGCAGGCTTAGGCCCTGCAGTGGCTTTTCTCTATTCGGGTCCGGCCATAAGCATACTTTCGATAATACTTACAGCCAGAATTCTTGGTTTTGAGATGGGTGTAGCGAGAACAATCGGAGCTGTTAGTTTCTCTGTTATTATTGGATTAGCGATGGCATTTATTTTCAGGAAGGAGGAGAGGGCAAAGCGAGAGGAGCAGATGAACTTTCCCGATATCCCTGAAAAAAGAGCGATGAGCCAAACTGCCTTCCATTTTTTCACGCTGGTTGCTATACTTGTCTTTGCTAACTGGGGAAGACCAGCTGCTGATGATACATCAAGTGCCTGGTACTATATATTTACATATAAATGGTATATCACCGGGGGATTCGCCCTTATGCTCTGTTACTCTTTGATTAAAATACTTAAAATTAAATGGCAGTGGGTTTTAGTGGCAGCTGTTGCAACCATAGCATCTGTTTTTGCAACAAATGCCGCAATTAGCAACCCGGTTTTCAGACCTCTTATCCCTATGGTTGTGGGTATTATATCGCTTAGTGTTATCACTCTCTTTGATAAAGGGGATGATGATAATCGTGAGTGGACACTCTCTGCTTGGAGTTTTGCAAAACAGATAATTCCCCTTCTTGCGATAGGTGTTGTAACAGCTGGTTTCCTTCTGGGCTCTACGCACGGAAGCACATCAATAGCAGGTGTTGTTCCAAATGAATGGATTGAATGGGCTGTTGGTGGAAATTCCTTACTTTCAAATCTATTTGCAAGTGTTGTTGGTGCCTTTATGTATTTCGCGACATTAACTGAGGTTCCAATTATCCAGGGCTTACTTGCTTCCGGAATGGGAAAGGGGCCCGCTCTGGCTCTGTTGCTTGCCGGTCCATCTCTCTCTCTTCCCAATATGCTTGTTATAAGAGAGGTAATGGGAACAAAGAAGACCGTGATTTTTGTTCTGCTTGTTATGGCAATGGCTACAGTTTCAGGTATGATCTATGGCTGGCTCTTTTAATTTTTTACATTTATTTGTTATATTGTAGGAAATTTAATCCTGCTTTATATGAATAGAAGAGAGGTAGCGCAAATAGTACGCGGGCAAAATGCTGTTGATGGTGCGGGTGTTCATCTGAGAAGAGTTCTCGGCTTAAGAAATGTAAAGGATTTTGACCCTTTCTTAATGCTTGACGGCTTTGATTCGCAAAACCCTGATGATTACATTAAGGGTTTCCCGTGGCATCCTCACAGGGGCATTGAAACAATAACATATCTTATTAACGGGAAAATTGAGCACGGAGATAGTCTTGGTAACAGTGGGGCAATCCGTGACCTTGAGTGCCAGTGGATGACAGCCGGCTCAGGTATTATCCATCAGGAGATGCCCATTGCATCTGAGAGAATGCTTGGTTGTCAGATTTGGCTTAATCTTCCGGCAATGGATAAAATGACTTATCCCTCTTATGGTGACATTACTCAAGATCAGGTAGCTCTGGTTAAAGAGGAGGGGGCAGAAATTAGGATTATCGCAGGCAGTTATGGGGCGGGTAAAGGGGCGTTTAGTTCTAAATATGTGGATGTTACCTATCTTGATGTTAATCTGTCACCAGATAGTATCTGGCGTTACAATGAGGCTTCAAACGAAAGGACGCTTTTTATTTACCTTTTAGATGGGACTATTGCTGCAGATAATAATCTCTCCGAGTTTGAAAACAAGGCTTGCGCAATCCTATTCAGACCATCTGAGGCAGATTCCGGTTTAAAGGAGGAGGTTGTTTTAAAGGCAGGCAGAGACGGGGCCAGGTTTGTACTTCTTACCGGTAAGCCTCTTGGAGAGCCTGTTGCCTGGGGAGGTCCGGTTGTTATGAATACTAAAGAGGAACTTCAGCATGCATTTGATGAACTTGATTCCGGTACTTTCATTAAACATTAACTTTTGCTATAAAAAAAAGAGACCAAATCCGGATATTAATTCCTGATTTGGTCTTTTTTTTGCAACTTGCTGAATTTCAGTAAGTTTTGCGGTATGGACGGGACTCGAACCCGCGACCCCCTGCGTGACAGGCAGGTATTCTAACCAGCTGAACTACCACACCGTTTGTGTTTCAATTGGGACTGCAAATATAGGGATGTTTTTAATAATTGCAAAATTTTTACTCTGTTTTATTCTCAATTTTATTAGAAAAAAATGAGAAGTGTACATTACCATATTTTTTCTCCTTGATAAAGCGAGAATTAGACTTGAAGTTAAAAGAGGCAGGATGTTCAAAAATAAGGATTCCCCCCTCTTTAAATATTGGATAAGAGAGAATCTTATCTGGAATACCCTCCAGTCCCGATATATCATATGGGGGATCGGCAAAAACTATATCAAAATCTTTTCTGCAGATATTAAGGAAATCAAAAACATTATTTCTGAGAACCTGCATTCCTGTCAATCCAAGCTTGGATGCTGTATTTTTAATAAATGAGTAGTGGAGAGGATTCATATCTACTGCAGTAATGTCTTTGCACCCTCTTGATGAAAATTCAAATGAGATACTGCCTGTTCCGGAGAAAAGATCAAGAACGGCGATATTTTCAAAGTCATACTGATTTACAAGAATATTGAAAAGACCCTCTTTTGCAAAGTCTGTTGTGGGTCTTGCCTTATATCCTTTTGGGGGTATGAACTGCGTTCCCCTTAGATCTCCAGCTATTATTCTCATAGCGGAAACATCATTGATGCGTACTTCATCTCCAGATTGGCTCCGCCAAGTAGTATTGATGGATGTCTGAAATATTTTACTTTAGGGAAGTATTTCACAAGGCTGTTTACATCCTCCTCTCTTATGTTTCCGGACAAAATTACAGATGCCTCCTCCTGCTTTATTCCTGATTGCTGAAGGGAAAGTATCATAAAATAGAGGGCAGTATTGAATTGCAGTGCAGGAAATGAGTTACAGAATATCATTTTAGTGCCACTTGTAATTACAATATGAACATGACCTTTGTGATACTGGGCAAACAGCTTGTTATTATCAGGAAAAAATTTTGCGTTTTTAATAAAAGGATAAACAGATGGGACAACCTTAAACTCCGGCTGGATTTTCTTAATTGTGTTGAGCAGCGTGCTGTTTACAGCAAACAGCAGGGCCAGCTCCTGACTCTCTTCAATAATAGTGTCCACCTCATCAAGCTCCTCCAGAAAATGGAGCTGTCCAAGTATAAGTCCGGCATCTTCATTCCTGAAATTGCTTATTGGAATTGATGTGAATTTGTGGGTGTTGATTATAACATCTGTTGAGGCAAACTTCTTTGAGAGGAGCGGAAAAGATTTAACCATCTTGTAAATTGCCACATTGTAGGTGTCAGGGTCCTCAATGTAGGCAAAGTCAGACTGGTAGAGAAAATGACATCTCTTATGCTCGTCGTTGACAATTGAAAAAGAAAATCCATTCAAGTCAGCTTGAATGGATAGTCTGTATTGAATTGTCTTGTCCAGCTCAAGCTGTTTATTGACAATTACAGGCATTATTATTCCCAGTTACCTGCGTTGTTGTTTGGTGCTTCAATACTACCAACCTTCAAGCCCGGATATTTCCCCACCTGCTCGCGGTCCGATTTAAGGTTTACAAGGAGTTGTCTGTTAAGATCGTTCAGAAGTATTTCAAATGGAATATTTGCCTCAAAAAGAGGAACATCTACGCCTGAAACTTTGCCAATAATGGCCTTCATTTCAATCTCTTTTTTGCCGCTGAACGGAATGTACTTGATAGAGTCGACAATAAAGCCCTCTCTTTTAAGTAGTGTGTCACGAACGGCAATTCTGATACTGTCTCTGAATACTCTCTTCTGAGCAACTGCCAGTGAGTCATCCATAGAACCTACCTGCTTAATAACTGTAATTTGACCATTGTTGTAAAAATCAATCAATGAGTCAATGTTGCTTGTAAATTTGTTATGTTTTGATTTATAAGCTACCTGGAGGGTACGAATGTCTTTTAGCCTCTCAATGGCAATTTTCTCTCTGAATCTTCTCTCTTTTTCGAAAATCACAGGCTCCTGGATGCTTGTATAGATCAAATAGCCTATCACGATAGCTATAATAGGCAGCACAACAATAGTTAAGACCTTTTTCATTAGTGGTTATCTGTTTGTATTAATTTTCTCGCAAAGTTCCCACAAAATTAAAATAAATATTCAGACCCCACAATATATTTTCTATTTTTGTTCCAACAATTTTTTCCATGAAGGGCTATTTGAAAAGGAATTCTGCAGCGTATTTCCATAATGCTGTAAAAAATGCGAAATCTATCGCCATACTTACTCACACAAATCCGGATGGTGATGCTCTCGGCTCGGTGACTGCCCTCAAGTGGTATTTAGCCGCTTTGGGTATCAACTCCAGGATAGTTGTTCCCAATCCCTACCCAAAAAATCTAAAATTTCTTGACAGGGATGGTGATGTAATTATCCACTCCTGGAGAAGAGAGGCTGCGGAGAGAACCGTTAAAAATGCTGATCTTATAATTGCTCTTGATTTTAATCAACTTAAGAGAATTGATGATCTGGAGCCCCTGGTAAGGGAATCTGCTGCAAAAAAGATTCTGGTGGATCATCATCCACTTCCAGAGAAAGAGGCATTTGATTTTGTAATTTCCAACACAGAGGTATCTTCTACTTGTGAATTACTTTTCTGGCTTATCAGAGAGATTGAGGAGGGATCCATTGAGAGAGTACCTGAGATTGCGGCACAATCGTTGTATGTGGGAATGATGACTGATACTAACAATTTCTCTAATTCTGTGGATGCCGGAACATTCCTGATGTCTTATGAACTGCTTCAGCGGGGAGTTGATAAAGAGACTTTGCAACTGAAGGTGTTTGCCGGTTTTTCTGAAGAGAGGATGAGACTTATGGGCCATTCGCTGCTAAATAAGATGAAATTGTTACCTGAATATGGTGCCGGATATATTGTTCTTACCAAGGATGAACTAGATGAGTTCCAGTTTGCAGAGGGAGATACAGAGGGTTTTGTTAATTTGCCGCTAAACATATATGGTATAACAATCTCCGCTCTCTTTACTGAAAAAGATGAACATATAAGGGTCTCTCTGAGGTCATCAGATAATTTCTCTGTGAACCGGTTCTCCAGAAATTATTTCAACGGAGGGGGGCACGAGAGGGCAGCCGGGGGGAGATTATTTATTCCTGTCAGTGAAGTGGGCGAATATTTTGAAGAATCGCTAAGAAAGGAGTTAGAGGCAGATTAAATTTTTTAACTTTGTCGGCTTTATTAAAGACAACATAATAGAAGAATGAATAGATATTTTAGAATTTCAGTAATGCTTAGCCTTCTCCTTGGCGCTTTTTCCTGCGCAGTAGAGAAGGAGGAGTCTGCAGAAGATGTTGAAAGAAGAGTTCTTGAGTCATATATCAAGGTGGTTCACAGTGATACTTTGAAACCAGCTGCTTCCGGATTGTACACTATTACAAGAGCAAAGGGGGCAGGTACTTTGATTGAGGATACATCGTATGTTTATGTAACATATTCTACAAGGGATCTTAAGGGTAATTTCCTGACAACAACTGACGAACAGGTGGCAAAGAGAGTCGGCTCATATTCGGCCGCAAATTACTACGGACCCTATTTGATGCAGACAGGAGCAAATACTGTTATAAGAGGTGTTGAGGAGGGTATGGATAATAAACGAGTTGGCTCTGATTTCAGCTTGATTATTCCATCCTGGTTATCTGATTATGGTTACACCGGCAGCAATAAATCTCATACTTCACCAACCATTTATGATTTTAAAATTCTCAGGGTAGTTAAAAATATTGAGAAATTTCAGCGTGACTCTTTGAGATCTTTCAGTAATCTATATTACGGAGGAATTGATTCAACAGAGTTGGATTACTATTTTAAAATTATTAAAGCCACTGAAGGAGATTCTGTTAAGGTTGGAGATAATCTTGAATATTATTATGTAGGTAAGCTTCTCAATGGTTTTGTATTTGATACCAATATTGAGGATACTGCAAGAAAGTATGGTATATACAGCTCTTCCAAAACATATACTCCTCTTAATAACACAGTTTCAGATCCGGAAAACACCTCTGATGATGGTAGTGGTAACTCTGTGATTAAAGGTGTTGCAAAAACATTTCTTAATATGAAGTACGGTGAAAAGGCCGTATCGTTTTTCTCATCTGAATATGGTTATGGTTCCCAGGAGAAGAATTTTGGGGTATTCCAGCCGCTTTTCTTTGAGATCTATGTTGTGAAGAAAAACTAATCTTAAAAGCCATATAATGCATATTAACATTTAACCCCGCGGATTATCCGCGGGGTTAAATGTTAATATGCGTAGATAAACAGTGTGTTACAGCCGTTATTACTATCCAATAAAGTGGAAGTGAGGGCCGAATCTCTCGAATGCTGCTCTGTCAAGCTCTTCGCGGTGGTCAGGATGGGCAACTGATATAATCAGCCTTGCTCTCTCCTGAAGTGATTTGCCATAAAGGTTCACAGCTCCATATTCTGTAACAAACCAGTGGATGTGGTTTCTTGTCGTAACAACGCCTCCTCCAAGTGTAAGAGTTGGGGAGATTTTGCTTTGTCCCTTGTTTGTAACTGAAGGCATGGCAATCATTGCTTTTCCTCCTTGTGACAATGAGGCACCATAAATAAAATCAACCTGACCACCTACTCCTGAATAGAATTTTGTTCCTATTGAGTCTGCGCAAACCTGACCTGTAAGGTCAATTTGAAGTGCAGAGTTTATTGCTGTAACTTTTGCATTTTTGGCAATGATGAATGGGTCATTTGTGTATGCAACATCTTGCATAAGTACCATTGGATTATCATCAATAAAATCGTAGCATTTCTGTGATCCCATAAGGAAGGTTGCAACCATTTTGCCTTTGTCTATTGATTTGTTTGCTCCATTAATTACCCCTTTCTCTACAAGAGGGAGGACACCGTCTGCAAACATCTCTGTATGGATACCCAGATTTTTGTGATTTCCGAGTTGTGCGAGTACTGCATTGGGGATTGCTCCGATACCCATTTGCAGACAGGCTCCGTCTTCAATCAGGTTTGCGCAGTGCTTTCCTATAGCTGTCTCAATCTCATCCGGTGTGGAGAAGTGAGCCTCCTCAAGTGGAGTGTTATCCTCTACAAAGAAGTTGATCATGCTTAAAGGAATCATTGCATCGCCCCAGGCTCTTGGCACATTCTTGTTTACAACTGCAATAACATAGTCTGCACATTCTATTGCAGCAAGTGTTGCGTCTACAGATGTTCCAAGTGATACAAATCCGTGTTTGTCAGGTGATGATACCTGAATCATTGCTACATTAATTGGAAGGGTTCCGCTTCTGTAAAGTTTTTGTGTCTCACTGAGGAATACAGGAATATAATCCGAGTATCCGGCCTGAACGCTCTTCCTTACATTGGCTCCTACGAAAAAGGCCTGATGGAAAAATACTCCCTCGTATTTTTGTTCTGTGTAGGGAGCCTCACCCTCTGTATGCAGGTGGTGTATTCTTACATCTTTAAGTTCTCCTGCGTCTCCTCTTCTGATGAGTGCATCTATAAGAACTTTTGGGGCGCTTGCCACGCTGCTCAGATGAATGTGATCTCCTGATTTCACTACCTTTACTGCTTCGTCGGCGCTGATAAATTTGAAATTAGTGTGCATGATAAGTAATTAGAAATTAGTTATATATTATGTGTTACATCCCTGTTTTAAAAACGGCGCAAATGTATGAAAATTTTCTATCTTTGTAAGACACTTTTCCGGCCCTGAATGACAATTGTTACATTAACAAGTGATTGGAATAAAAATGACTACTATCTGGGTGCTCTCAGGGGCAGGCTGGCATCTGTCTCGTCAAAAATTAATCTGCTCGAGATAACAAATTCCATTCCAAGTTTTGATGTTTTGCAGGAAACTTTCATTTTAAAAAGCACATATACCCATTTCCCCCATAATTCAATTCACCTTATGGGTGTGATGAGTGAACCTTTGCCGGATAGTCAGATGGTGATTGTTTACGCGAATAATCACTACTTTATTGGTATTAATGATGGTAGATTCTCTCAGTTGTTTGAAAATCCTCCTTCAATTGCATTTGCAATTAATGTTGAAGAGTCTTTTTCAACTTTTACTGCAGTCTCTCTGTTTGCAAAGGGGGTGAAAACTATTCTTGAAAACTCTTTTGAGGCAAATACAAAGGCTTGTGATCTTAAGAAAGAGTCTCTTGCAAGAGTTGCATACGATGAGAATACAATTACCGGAAAGGTATTATATATTGACTCTTTTGGGAATGCGATAAGCAATATTGAGAAGAGTACATTTGACAGGGTGCACAAGGCAAGGGCCTTTACAATTTATGTTCAGGGGCCGCATATTAAGATAAGAAGTATATCAAGGGGGTATTACCAGGGAAATCCCGGAGGTATTATGGCCCTGTTTAACTCTTTGGGCTTTCTGGAGATAGCAGTTTATATGGACTCCCTGGCAAAACTTGAGAGTATTGTCCCCGGGGCAGAAATTAGAATAAAATTTGATAATGAGCAGGGAAAATGAGATTAAGGCTTTCGTCCGCCTTCTTGATGTTATGGACGAATTGAGAGAGAGATGTCCTTGGGACATGAAACAGACTATGGAGAGCCTTAGACCGCTGACTATAGAGGAGACTTATGAACTTAGTGATTCCATTCTGGAAAAAGATTATAAAGGGGTTAGCAAAGAGTTGGGAGATCTGATGCTTCATATGGTTTTCTATGCGAAAATCGGTAAGGAGAAGGGGCTTTTTGACATTGCAGATGTAATGAATTTGATTTGTGAGAAGCTGATTTTCCGTCATCCTCATGTTTTTGGCAATGTTGAAGTCAGCGGAGCCGGAGAGGTGATTCAGAACTGGGAACAGCTAAAAAGGAGAGAGAAGGATGGAAACAAAACCATCCTCTCCGGTGTGCCTGCCTCGCTTCCATCTCTTGTAAAGGCTTACAGGATCCAGGATAAAGTGAGAGCAGTAGGTTTTGACTGGGCAAACAGAGAGGATGTCTGGAGTAAGGTAAAAGAGGAGATATCTGAGTTTGAGGCCGAGGCTGTCAGCTCCAGGAGTATTGAAGGAGAGGAGAGAGGTGAAATGGAAAAAGAGTTTGGAGATCTTCTATTTTCTCTTGTCAACGCTGCCAGGCTTTATGATATTAATCCGGACACTGCTTTGGAGATGACTAATATGAAATTTATAAAAAGGTTTGGATATTTAGAGAGATGGGCTGTGGAAAATGGACAGAATATCAAGGAGATGGCGCTAGAAGAGATGGACAGGGTTTGGGAAGAGTCAAAAAAGATTGTGGGATAATGGAGCATTCAAATAAATGGAGCTGGCAGGAGAGGTCTCTTCTTTTTCTGGGCGAGGAGAGGATGCAAAAATTAAGGGATTCCGGGGTGATTGTTGTTGGTCTTGGCGGAGTAGGGGCTTATGCTGCCGAGATGATAGTAAGGGCTGGAGTTGGAAAGATAGTAATTATTGATTCTGATGTTGTTACCCATACAAATAAGAACAGACAATTACTTGCACTCGAGAGTACAATGGGGCGGTATAAAAGCGAACTGATGGAGGAGAGGCTGAAGGATATCAATCCTGAGCTTGATATTGTTTCTATTAATGAGTACTTAACTGAAGAGAATGTTGAAACACTTCTCTCTCCTTTCAATCCTGATTTCATTGTAGATGCCATTGATACTTTATCACCTAAGATTGCCCTAATTAAATATGCAGTAAGTAACGGAATAAATCTGGTAAGTTCAATGGGGGCCGGAGCCAAGAGTGATGCTACAAAGGTTACTGTTAAGGATATTTCTAAGTCATACAATTGTCCTTTAGCCTATATTCTGAGAAAAAAATTGAGAAAAGAGGGTATTAGCAAAGGTTTCCGGGTTGTTTTCTCTGAGGAGCTGCCGGATAGTGATGCTATTGTTCCTGTTGAGGAGCAAAATAAAAAGTCAATGGTGGGAACTATCTCATATCTGCCCGCTGTGTTTGGGTGTCTTTGTGCCCAGGTTGTGCTTGAAGATCTGCTATCTCTTAATGAGAAAAAATGATTATATTTGTTTTGC
Organism: Bacteroidales bacterium; assembly: GCA_018053445.1. Classification (GTDB taxonomy): domain Bacteria; phylum Bacteroidota; class Bacteroidia; order Bacteroidales; family UBA932; genus Bact-08. The sequence continues at coordinate 13,373 of JAGPLK010000010.1, forward strand.
CTATACCTAAACAATTGTGTTCCTGATGAAAATTACTGTAAAAGAGATTACATCAAAGTCAGATATAAAAAGATTCGTAAGGTTCCCTCACAAGCTATTTAAAGGAAACAAACAGTATGTTCCGTCACTTGATATTGATGAGATCTCAATCCTTACTAAAAGCCCCTCTCTTGAGTATTGTAAAATTAAATTATGGCTGGCAACTGATGAAGACAATGTCGTAATTGGTCGGGTTGCCGGTATCTTTAATCCTCGCTCAAATGAATTTCATACAGAAAAAAGGGTGAGGTTTGGGTGGATAGATTTTATTGAAAATTTTGAGGTGGCAGAGGCCCTTATCAACTGTGTGGAAAATTGGGGAAGAGAGTTGGGAATGGAGGAGATTCACGGCCCTCTCAGTTTTAATACATGGGGTAAACAGGGTATGATGATTGAAGGTTTTGAAAATATACCTCCGGTAAATTGTATATACAATTATCCCTATTACCCTGATTACCTTGAGAGGATGGGATATGGCAAACAGCTAGACTGGATTCAGATTAAAATTGCTACCGGAGCTCCTATTGACAAAAGGATTGTAAATATTAACAATATGCTTCTTGAGAAGTATAACCTTAAAGTTCTTGATATAAAGAAGATCAAAGACATTGATTCATTGGTAGATAGATTTTTTAAGAGTTATAATGGTAGTTTCAGGGAGATTGATAATTTTGTTCCAATGACTCCTGCAGAGATCAGGAGCATAGGTAAGGAGTATTTTCCAAAACTTAAGCCGGAGCTTACAAGCATTGTCCTGGACAAAGATGATAATATTGCCGCTTTTGGAATATGTTTTCCTAGTTTAAGCAAGGCTTTTCAGAAGGCAAAGGGGAGACTTTTTCCATTTGGCCTTCTTCATATTCTAAGGGCATTCAGAAAATATGATACTATTGATTTTATGATGATTGGAGCTGCACCCGAATGGCAACATAAAGGTGTTACATCTATTTTTCATACTTATATAGGCGCTCACCTGAACAGGATGGGAGTAAGTGTAGGAATTACAAATCCTCAGGCAGAGAATAACTCGGCTTTCAAAGTGTGGGAGAGATATAATTCTGAGCCCTATATGAAGAGAAGGTGCTATATAAAGACTTTGTAATATAAAAAAGATGAAAATCAAGGATTTGTGCAAACTGGTTGAGGGGACCGTACTTTGTGGAGAGGGGCATCTGGATGGAAATGTTGAACAGGCATTTGCTTCAGATCTGATGAGTGATGTTCTGACGGTTAAAACAAATGAATTTATTCTTATTACCGGATTGGCAAATCTTCAGGCAATAAGAACCGCAGAGATGTCTGATACTCCTTACTTGCTGATTTGCAGAGGCAAAGAGATTTCTAATGAGATGCTTGACCTTGCTGTTGAGAACGATATGCTTATTATAAGTTCTGCTTTTTCAATGTTTAAATGTGCCGGAATACTTTATTCCGCCGGCTTAAAGCCTATTTATTAATATGAATCTGGAATTCAAGGTGGAGGGTGGTGATTTCACTGCTGCAGGGAATGCCTCTTCTCAAATAAAGAAGATGCTAAAGCAGCTCAATGTTGACCCAAGAGTAGTAAAAAGAGTTGTTATAGCTCTTTACGAGGCTGAGGTGAACATTGTTGCTCATGCCTACAGGGGTGTCATCACAGCAGAGATCCTTCCATCCGGAGTGAGACTTAAACTTGCTGATGAGGGGCCTGGTATTCCGGATATTGAGCAGGCGATGACTCCCGGTTTTTCTACAGCATCTGCTCAGGTGCGAGAGATGGGTTTTGGAGCAGGGATGGGCTTGCCAAATATAAGCGAGAATGCCGATGAGTTCAGGATAGAGAGTGAGGTTGGAAAAGGGACAACACTATATATAAATTATAATTTCTGATGAGTAGTACAACCTACAATCGTGCGCTGGAGATCCTGAACGATGTATGTATCGGGTGTTCGCACTGTATGAAGGTTTGCCCTACCGAGGCTCTGAGAGTTACCGGAGGAAAGGCAAAAATTCATATAGACTGGTGTATTGATTGCGGGGAGTGTTACAGAATTTGTCCCAACAGGGCTATAAGGGTAATGGATGATGACTTCAAGCAGATTTTCAGCTACAAAAGAAGATTATTGCTTGTCCCTTCTGTCTTTTTTGCTCAGTTTGATGACGCTATTCCAAGAGAGAGAATATTTGAAATAATAGGAGAGCTTGGGTTTACTGAGGTCTGTGCTGTTGAGCAGAGTGTTGATACCCTTCTTGAGGAGGAGCAGGAGTATGTGAGAAATGCCGAAAAACCGGTTATTTCATCTTTTTGTCCGGCTGTGATCAGGCTTATTCAGGTTAGATTCCCTTCTCTTGTTGACAAGATAATGACTCTTCTTCCTCCCCTTGAGATTACGGCTCAGTATTATAAGAGAAAACACGAGCAGGAGGGGGGAAACCCGGAAGATCTGGGGATTTTTTACCTGACACCTTGCATTGGAAAAATAGCTGCAGTTAAATCACCTGTAGGGGGTTACACCTCTCCTATAACGGGTGTTATTAACATGGATTATTTCTTTAACAAGGTTTTTCTGGCTTATAAACAGAGAATTCCAATCACAACAACGGTAAAAGTTAACAGTGAAATCTCTTCAAAGGGAATTCTTTATCCTACTACAGGAGGCGAGGCTGCTCATATTGAAGGGAGAACTCTGGCTATTGACGGAATGGCAAATGTCATAGATTTCCTTGAGTTACTGGAGAATGAGGAGATTGAGGATGTTGATTTCCTTGAGTTAAGGGCTTGCGATGAGTCTTGTGCAGGAGGTATTCTTTCACACAGAAACAGATTTCTTGCTGCAGAGACAATGAGAAAATATGCTGCGCAAACACCTGAGATTCATAAATTAGTTGATGAATATAAAAAATACACATCTGCTGTGATTCATATGGAGCAGATTGAGCCCAGGTCAATGGTTAAATATGACTGGGATATTGAAGTTGCATTACAGAAGATGGAGAAGGCCAGAGAGCTAAAAGATCTATTTCCGGGTATCGACTGTGGTGCCTGTGGCGCTCCAAGCTGTGAGGCACTTGCGGAGGATATTGCCAAGGGGCAGGGAGAGATAAACTCTTGTATATTTCTCAGGACAATATATGAAAAGAGAGGGGAGCTGGGTCTGGATGAGGCTGTTAAGATAATGGAGAGAATATGGGGTGATGCCCGTTTTGATAAGGAATAAACTAAATTTTACATTATAAAGGATATGAAAGTAAGGGATATCGCAGAGAGTTTGTCTCTGAATGTTTTTTCTGCGCCTGAGGGGCTTGACAGAGAGGTTACAGGTGGTTATGCATCGGATTTACTCTCAGATGTAATGGGTCATGCACAAGAGGGGCATATCTGGATTACTCTTCAAACTCATAAAAACATTATGGCAGTGGCATCTCTGAAGGATATCGCTGCTATTATTCTTGTAAAGGGTTTTGAGCCTGATCCTGATACAATTGAGCTCTCCGTAAAGGAGGGCATTCCGGTTATGGGTACAAAGATGCAGGCTTTTGAACTTGCAGGCAGGCTCTACGAAATGTTAAAATGATAAGGGCAGACCTCCATATACATACAGTTCTCTCTCCCTGCGGAGATATTGAAATGACCCCTCTGAACATTATCTCGAGGGCTGCAGATGAGGGGTTGGATGTTATTGGGATTACCGATCATAATAGTACTCTTAATTGTTTGGAAATCTCCAGAGTTGGAGAGGAGAGGGGTATATTTGTATTATGTGGTGCTGAGGTTACTACTCGTGAGGAGGTTCATCTCCTCTGTTTTGTAGAGCAGAATCGCCTTTCAGAGCTTCAGGATTTCCTGGAAAAGAGTATAGTAAAGATTCCTAATGATCCGGATGTATTCGGCTACCAGCTTGCAGTTAATTCTGATGAGGAGGTTGTTGCCGAGGTAGAGTATCTGCTTATAAATGCAATTGACAAGAGTATAGAGGAGGTTGGCGGTTTTGTCCATTCTCTTGGCGGAATCTTTATTCCTGCTCATATTGACAAGGGGTCAAACTCTGTATACAGCCAGCTGGGGTTTTTGCCCTTTGGGTTGAGTGCTGAGGCCCTGGAGATCTCTCAGAATGCAGATGCCTCTGCTATGGCTGCAAAAGATAAATCCATCAGAGGGTTCAATTTTATCAAGAGTTCTGATGCTCACTATCCTGAACAAATTGGGGGTGCATATACTCTGCTTGATATATCAGATGTTTCATTCTCCTCTCTCAAAAGTGCTCTTTCTTCAACTAAAAATCCACCTCAGTACAAAACAAGATGAACGATTTATCTCTTCATATCATTGATATTATTCAGAACTCAATAAGTGCGGGGGCAACCCTTATTACCCTGATGGTAGATGAGAATATTCCGGCCGATACATTAACAATAGTTATTGAAGATAACGGTAAAGGGATGAGCAGAGAGACGGTAGAGAGGCTGGAGGATCCGTTCTATACCACCAGAACGACAAGGAGAGTGGGTATGGGAATTCCTCTCTATAAACAATCGGCTTTGCAAAGTGGCGGAGGGCTTTCTATATCTTCCGAACCTGGTAAGGGTAGCGTTGTAAAGGCTTGGTTCGGACACTCAAATATTGACAGGCCTCCTCTTGGGAATGTTGCAAACTCATTTGTTCTGATGGTCTCGGCAAATCCTGATATCCATTTTGTATTCAGGTATATATTCAATGATAATGATTATGTTTTTGACAGTGTTGAAGTTGCTGAGGTGCTTGGTGAAATTCCTCTCAGTGATGTAAGGGTTATCAAGATGCTGGAGGAGATGATAATGGAAAATATTGCTGAGTTAAAGAGTTAAACAGGCTTATGATGAAAAAGAGGGTAGTTGTTCTTTCCGGTGCCGGTATTAGTGCTGAGAGTGGGTTGGATACATTCAGAGATTCAAATGGTTTGTGGGCTAACTACAGAATAGAGGATGTCTGCACTCCTGATGCACTCAGGAGAAATCCTGAACTGGTTCTAAACTTTTACAATATGAGAAGAGAACAGCTTTCAAAAGTTGAACCTAATGCTGCTCACTTTGCTTTGGTGGAGCTTGAAAAATATTTCACTGTTGATATAGTAACACAAAATGTTGATAATCTTCATGAGAGGGCCGGCTCTTCAAATGTGCTTCATTTGCACGGGGAGTTGCTGAAGAGCAGAAGTATTAAAAATCCATCATTAATTGTAGATACACCGGGCGATGTGCATATTGGCGATTTTGCGCCTGATGGCTCACAGCTGCGACCTCATATAGTCTTCTTTGGTGAAGAGGTTCCGGAGCTGGAGAGTGGTGCAAAGTTAGTTTCACTTGCCGATATTTTTATTGTTGTGGGAACCTCATTAGCTGTCTATCCGGCTGCAGGTCTTGTTGATTATGTAAGGCACGGAGTCTCCTCTTTTCTTGTTGATCCTGCTGATGTAAGACCTTCATACAGAGAGTTTACTCATATTAAGAAAAGGGCTTGCGAAGGGGTGCCGGAATTGTGTTCTCTTTTAATTTCAAACTTTTAACTTATAATTTTACACTTTCGCTACTATTTAATTTTGTAAATGGTAGGAAATTGTATATTTTTACCTATGTTTTAAACAGGGAATTTCAATAACATCATAAAATATGAACAAAATCAAGTCCCTAGAAGATTTGCGCAAGATGAAGCAAAATCTCGAACACGGAATGAACATCCGTGAAAAGAGTAATGAGCCTGAGTCTCTTGTTCAGATCCGTGTTGCTATGGCTACTTGCGGCATTGCATCAGGAGCCAGAACGGTAATGAATACTCTTGTGGAGAAGATCGAGAAGGAAAAAATTCCTGCGGTTGTAACACAGGGTGGTTGTATGGGCTATTGCTATGCTGAGCCAACAATTGAGGTAAAGGTTCCCGGCAAGGATCCTGTTGTCTTTGGTTATGTAGATACTGCAAAGGCAATTGAAATCGTTGACAAATATATTGTAAACGGTGAGTTGCTGGATGGTATAATACCAACTAACTACAAAACTATTAACGACAAAAACTAAGGAGAAATGGCACAGTATAAATTGCATCTTCTGGTTTGCGGCGGAACGGGTTGCAGAGCTTCAGAGAGCGAGCAGATCGTAGAGAATCTCAAATCGGAAATAAAGAACCTTGGGCTGGAAAACGACGCTCAGGTTGTTACAACTGGTTGTTTTGGCTTTTGTGAAAAGGGGCCAATTGTAAAAATTATACCGGACAATACTTTCTATACTCAGGTTAAGAAAGAGGATTGTGCCGAGATTATTCGTGAACATGTCCTTAAGGGAAGAAAAGTTCACAGACTTCTGTATGAAGATCCGGAGACTCAGAAACATATTGAGGACTCAAAGCATATGGGATTCTATCAGAAACAGATGAGAATTGCCCTTAGAAACTGCGGTTTTATTGATCCTGAAAATATTGATGAGTACATTGCAAGAGATGGATATGCAGCGTTAGGAAATATTTTGGCTGATATGACTCCTCAGGAGGCTATTGATCTGCTGAAAAAGGCAGGTCTTCGCGGCCGTGGCGGCGGAGGTTTCCCTACCGGTCTTAAATGGGAAATTGCTTCAAAAAATAAAGCTGATCAAAAATATGTTGTCTGTAATGCAGACGAGGGAGACCCGGGTGCATTTATGGACCGTTCAATCCTTGAGGGAGATCCTCATTCTGTAATTGAGGCTATGGCTATATGCGGGTATTGTATTGGCGCTACTAAGGGTATTGTTTATATCCGTGCCGAGTATCCGCTTGCAATCAAGAGGCTTAAGGTTGCTGCAAGACAGGCGCGTGAGTATGGCCTTCTTGGAAAAGAGATACTGGGTTCCGGTTTTGAATTTGATATTGAGCTGAGATATGGTGCAGGTGCCTTTGTCTGCGGAGAGGAGACAGCGCTTATCCATTCAATGGAGGGGCACAGAGGTGAGCCTACTGTTAAGCCACCATTCCCTGCTGAGAAGGGTTATCTTGGCAAACCAACAAATGTTAATAATGTAGAGACATTTGCTAATGTTCCTGCTATTTTCCTAAAGGGTGCCGAGTGGTACTCCTCAATTGGAACAGAAAAATCAAAGGGGACAAAGGTTTTTGCGTTAGCCGGAAAAATCAACAATGTGGGCTTGATTGAGGTTCCAATGGGTATTACTTTAAGAGAGGTAATATATGAAATTGGTGGTGGTATAAAGGATGGTAAAAAATTCAAGGCTGTTCAGACAGGTGGACCTTCAGGCGGATGTCTTACTGAAAAGCACCTTGATACACCTATTGATTTTGATAATCTTCTTGCTGCAGGTTCTATGATGGGATCTGGTGGTATGATTGTTATGGACGAGGATGACTGTATGGTTTCTGTAGCTAAATTCTACCTGGAATTTACAGTTGAGGAGTCTTGCGGAAAGTGTGCTCCTTGTCGTGTAGGTAACAAGAGATTGCACGAGATGCTTGAGAAGATAACCTCAGGTAAGGGCGTTCCTGAAGATATTGAATATCTTAAGAATCTTAGCCGTGTTATTAAGGATACATCTTTGTGCGGTTTGGGACAAACTTCACCTAATCCGGTTCTCTCAACTATTGAGAATTTCTATGATGAGTATCTTGCTCACGTAACTGAGAGGGTTTGCCCTGCAGGAAGTTGTAAAGCTCTTAAGCTTTATACAATTATTGCAGACAAATGTACCGGTTGTACGGCTTGTGTCAGGGCTTGTCCTGTTGATGCAATTACCGGCGAGAAGCGTCAGCCTCATGTGATTGATGCAGATAAATGTATCCGCTGCGGTGCCTGCTACGAGAAGTGTAAGTTCACAGCTATTCATGTTCAATAATCTCCCACTCAATGGAAAATATCAAAATTAAAATTGACAATATTGAAGTAGAGGTAGCAAAGGGAACTACCATCTACCAGGCAGCTAAAAAGGTGGGAATTGATATTCCTATTCTCTGCTATTTGAATCTTGAACACCTGAATATTGAAAACCGCCCGGGTGGTTGCCGTATTTGTGTGGTTGAGGTTGAGGGAAGAAGAAACCTCGCCCCTTCATGTTCTACCGAATGTACTCCGGGAATGGTAATTAATACTCATAACTTAAGGGTTATGAATGCTAGAAAGACAGTTCTTGAACTGATTCTTTCTGACCACCCTAAAGAGTGTCTTACATGTTCTTCATCTGGTCAGTGTGATCTTCAGACTCTCTCTCAGAAGATGGGTATCAGAGAGATTCACGCTGTTGAGCATGCTGAGATGTCAACTTACAGAAAGGACTTCTCTCCTGCGCTTAAGAGAGATATGGATAAGTGTATTATGTGCCGTCGCTGCGAGACCATTTGTAATGATGTTCAGACAGTAGGGGCACTGAGTGCTGTTAACAGAGGTTTTATGGCAGTAGTTGCCCCTGCTTTTGAGCAGGATTTGGTTGACTCTCCTTGTACTTTCTGCGGACAGTGTGTTGCTGTTTGCCCTACAGGAGCCTTGACTCCTTATGATGATACTCAGAAGGTGCTGAGAGCTCTTGCAGACCCTACAAAGACTGTTATTGTTCAGACTGCTCCTGCAGTTCGTGCTGCACTGGGTGAGGAGTTCGGCCTTGAGCCGGGAACCCTTGTAACCGGCAAAATGGTTGCAGCACTCCGCTCTCTTGGATTTGACAAGGTGTTTGATACAGACTTTGCGGCTGACCTTACCATTATGGAAGAGGGGACAGAGCTTTTAGGAAGAATTTCAAAATATCTTGCCGGTGATAAGGATGTTAAACTCCCTATCCTTACATCTTGTTGTCCTGCATGGGTTAACTTCTTTGAGGAGTACTACCCTTGTATGCTTGACATTCCTTCTACTGCACGCTCACCACAGCAGATGTTCGGCTCTATTGCCAAGAACTATTACACCAAGCTTATGGGTGTGAAGAGGGAAGATCTGGTAGTAGTTTCTGTAATGCCTTGTTTGGCAAAGAAATATGAGTGCCAGAGAGAAGAATTTATTGTAGACGGTAACCCGGATGTAGATTTCTCAATTTCAACCAGAGAGCTTGCTTCACTTATTAAGAGCTGCAATATGAACTTTGAAAAGCTTCCTGAGGAGGAGTTTGATAATCCGCTGGGTGAATCAACCGGTGCTGGTGTTATCTTTGGTGTAACAGGTGGTGTGATTGAGGCTGCTGTTCGTACTGCTTACGAACTTCATACCGGTAAGAAACTTAATAAAGTTGACTTTACAGAGCTTCGCGGTCTTGAGGGAATCAGAATGGCAACCATTGATTTTGATGGTACTCCTATTCATATTGGAATAGCTCATCAGCTTGGAAACGCAAGAAAACTTCTTGATGGAATCCGTTCCGGAATGTACAATTTCCACGCTATTGAGATTATGGCTTGTCCGGGTGGATGTATCGGTGGCGCTGGTCAGCCTCTGCACCATGGAGACTCAAGTATAATTAAAGCAAGGTCTGAGGCTATCTACAGAGAGGATTCACAGAAAAAACTGCGTAAATCTCATGAGAATCCTTATATCATTAAACTATACGAGGAATTCCTGGGCCATCCAATGAGTGAAAAAGCTCACCATTTGCTCCATACACACTATTTTGAAAAAGATAAAAACTAAGAGTCATGAGTAATTTGAAACTACAAGAGTGCCATATTAAGAGTATTCACGAAATATGTGACTCATACAAAAACGATCCCGGAGATCTTATCAAGATACTACACTCTGCTCAAACACATTTTGGCTACCTGCCGGAGAGTGTTCAGCGTGAGATTGCCAAGAAACTTAAGATTTCTGTGGCTAAAGTTTATGGAGTTGTTACATTCTACTCTTTCTTTACTATGACACCTAAAGGCAGACATGCAATATCTGTTTGTATGGGTACTGCATGTTATGTAAGAGGTGCCGAGAAGGTTCTGGATGAACTTAAAAAGCAATTAAACATAAAAGTGGGTGGAGTAACTGAGGATGGTAAATTCTCTCTCGATTCACTTCGTTGTGTTGGCGCCTGCGGTCTTGCTCCTGTATTGCTTATCGGAGAGAAGGTATACGGCAGAGTTGAACCTGGCCAGATCAAGGAGATTCTGGATAGCTATACTGACTAAAAAGAGGCTGACCAAAATGGTCAGCCTCTTTTTTTTACCTCAGGGGTAAATGGCCAAACGATTGAATGTCAATTATTTAAAAGAAAGCGTAAAAATAAAGTATCTGGCTTAATTTCAAGTGTTTGGCCATTTACCCCTGAGGTAATCTCTGCTTGCCTACTTGCCCAGAGCGTTAAGGACTTTCTCCTTGTCAAGTTTCTTTGTGCAGAAGAACCAATCGTAGCAATGCATCTCATCTTTGCTCTCCATACGCTCTTTTGCGACTCCGCAAGATCCTGCTGTTGGTACAATAACATCATCACCGGGACGCCAGTCTGCAGGTAAAGCTACACTGAAGTTGTCTGCTGTCTGAAGCGCTATAAGTACTCTCTTAATTTCATCAAAGTTCCTTCCCACTGCAAGAGGGTAGTAGATAATAGTACGAATCACACCTTTTGGATCAATGAAAAATACTGCTCTTACCGCTTTTGTACTGCTCTCTCCAGGCTGTAGCATACCGTATCTTTTTGATACCTCCATTGTAATATCTTCAATAAGAGGAAACTTAACCTCAACATCTTTCATCCCTTTGTACTCTATCTTCTCTTTGATAGTCCTTAGCCAGGCAATGTGGCTGTAAAGTCCGTCAACAGAGAGGCCAACAAGCTCTGTGTTCATCTTTTTGAAATCATCTGCCATTGATGCAAATGTCATAAACTCAGATGTACACACAGGTGTAAAGTCTGCCGGATGGCTGAAAAGAATTACCCATTTTCCTTTATAATCTCCGGGAAAATTAATATCTCCCTGTGTTGTTACTGCTTTAAACTCGGGTGCTTTGTCACCAATTCTAGGCATAGAATAAACTTGATCTTCCATAATTTTATTTTTTTATATTATTAATGTTTTTATTATAGTAACAAAGATACCTTGGTTTGTTTGATAAATCAAATAGATTAAAAACATTCCTGTATAAATACAATCTATCCTAGCAGATTATTAAGCGCTCTAATGTTTTTAACTTTTACCACTTTTTTCTGTAGTTCAATTATGCCTGCCTCTTCCATTTCCGATATGCATCTGGCCAGTGCTGGGCGGGTAACTCCAAAAAACTTTGCTAATTCGGTCTGATTCTTATCCATTCTGTAAGAATCTGTATTGGGTAGTGACTCTCTTGCCTGGTCAAGCCCTTCAATAATATAGTAGGCAAGCTTCCCCTTAATGGTTTTAATATTCAGTACTTTGAGCCTGTTTGAGAGAAATTGAGTCTTGTTTGAATTGAATTTAATGTAGTTCTCAAGAAACTGGCCATCCTTCTGAAACATTCTTATAACCTCATCTCTTGGAACCATAAGAATTCGGCACTGTGTTGTTGCTGTAACATCAACCGGGAAGGTATTATCCTCGGCAAAAAGAAATGCGGAGGCTAATGGTCTTACTGCCTCTATGTTCTCAATGGTCATCAAGCCGCCTGTCTCTGTAGTCATCTCTGTACGGACAGATCCCGTAAGCAGAATGTAAAGGTGTTTGCAGGGTGATCCCTGCATAGCTATAACTTCACCTTTGTCAAATGTCTCCACTTTGAAGCGGGCGTCTTTGAAAAGTTTACCTATTTTTTCATTGCCGAGATTGCCCATTATAGGGCATCGGGAAAAATCCATATTTTGCATACACTCTGTTTGTAATGCTAATTTAATATAATTATCTTTAGTGTAACAAGAATTACACTTCTTTGTTTTGAGGTTCCCTACTTTTGTACTGTAATAATTAACCAAATAAAAATTGACTTATGAGTAACATGTTTTGTTTTCAGTGCCAGGAGGCGGCAAAGAACACCGGATGTACAGTAAACGGAGTCTGCGGTAAACCTGCAGATGTGGCTAATCTTCAGGATTTGCTGATTTATCTGTGCAAGGGTATATCTCACTACACAGTAAGATTAAGAGAAAAGGGAGTTGAGAGTAACGAAGTAAACAAGTTCGTTGTGGATTCTCTTTTTATGACAATCACTAATGCAAACTTTGACAGAGAGAGATTTATTACAAGAGTTAAACAGGCTATTGATCTGAGAGAGGCTGTAAAAGCACTTTATGTTTCCAAGGGTGGAAATATCTCTGATATTACTTTTGAAGGTGCTTTCTGGGCCTCTAAAGAGGAGTCGGATATGGATGCAAAAGCCCTTGAGGTTGGGGTTCTTGCAACAGAAAATGAGGATGTTCGCTCTCTTCGTGAACTTACTATTTATGGACTAAAGGGTATGGCTGCTTATGCTGAGCATGCCTTCAACCTTGGTCATGAAGACAAGGATGTTTATGCGTTTATGCAGCAGGCGCTAGTGGATACTACAAACGATACACTATCGGCAGACGAGCTGACAGCACTTGTTCTCAAAACAGGCGAACATGGTGTGAAGGTTATGGCCCTTCTTGACAAGGCAAATACATCGGCTTACGGAAATCCTGAAATTACAAAGGTAAACCTGGGTGTGCGTAATAATCCTGCTATCCTTATCTCCGGCCACGACCTTAAGGATATGGAAGAGCTGCTTAAGCAAACAGAGGGAACGGGAGTAGATGTTTACACACACTCGGAAATGCTTCCTGCAAACTACTATCCGGCATTCAAGAAATACAGCCATTTTGTTGGTAACTATGGCTCTTCATGGTGGCATCAGATTGAGGATTTTGAGACTTTCAACGGTCCGGTTCTGTTTACTACTAATTGTATTGTACCTCCAAGGAAGTCATCTACTTATGCCGACAGAATCTACACTACCGGCTCATCGGGATTCCCCGGATTTAAGCATATTGAGGAGAGAAAAGATGGTAAACCAAAGGATTTTTCAGGAATTATTGAGCATGCAAAAAAATGTGCATCTCCTAAAGAGATTGAGACTGGTGAACTGATTGGTGGTTTTGCTCATGCACAGGTATTTGCTCTTGCAGACAAGGTTGTTGAGGCTGTTAAAAGTGGTGCTATCCGTAAGTTCTTTGTGATGGCAGGTTGTGACGGAAGGATGAAGGACAGGAACTACTACACTGAATTTGCATCGGCTCTTCCTAAGGATACTATTATTCTAACAGCTGGTTGTGCAAAATACAGATACAATAAACTACCATTGGGAGACATAGGTGGAATTCCGAGAGTTCTTGATGCAGGTCAGTGTAACGACTCATACTCTCTTGCTGTGATCGCCCTTAAGCTAAAGGAGGTTTTCAATGCAAACAGTATTAATGATCTTCCTATTGCTTACAACATTGCCTGGTATGAGCAGAAAGCAGTAATTGTTCTCCTTGCTCTTCTTTATCTGGGTGTGAAAAATATTCACCTGGGCCCTACACTCCCTGCTTTCCTCTCTCCAAATGTTGCAGAGGTTCTGGTAAAGAATTTTGGGATTGCTCC
>JAGPLK010000010.1:26979-37829 GCA_018053445.1 Bacteroidales bacterium
GCTGCGGGTGATTCAGGTAGGGATGAGGAGCATATCTTTGAGCAATGGAACCTCCGCCATAGCGAACGAAGGGAGCGAGAAGGAAAAACTGCCGCAAAATAATTAACTTTACAGACAAATGAGGAATGAAATGGAGTTAAACGAAGCCAAAAAGGATTACAACGCGCCTATGCATACGGCTGAGCATATTATTAACCAGACAATGGTCAGGATGTTTGGGACCGAAAGGTCATTCAGTAATCATATTGAGAAAAAGAAATCAAAAGTTGATTACTATTTTGAGAGGCCTTTGAGTGAGGAGGAGATAGCAGGGTTGGAGATGGAGGTCAACAGGGTAATTGGGATGAATCTGGAAGTTAAGGAGTCCTTTATATCAAGAGAAGAGGCTGAAAGGGTTGTAAACACAAGTAAACTGCCACCTGAGGCTGGTGATACTGTAAGAATAATATCAGTGGGTGACTATGACAAATGTCCCTGTATTGGTCTGCATGTTGAGAACACATCTGAAATAGGTGGTGTGAAAATTATATCTTCTGATTTTGATTCTGAGAGAAATGTCTTGAGAATCAGATATAAAAGAGCGGCTTCAGAATAAAATTCCGGGAATCAACTAATTTCACTAATTTTGCAGCCAATTTGACAAAGAAATATGAGCGATAATAATCTATATACCAAACTTGAGGGGCTAAAGGAGAAATTTGAAAGCATTGCAGCTCAGATATCAGATCCGGGAGTAATGTCTGATATGAAGAGGTATGTCTCTCTCAACAAGGAGTACAGGGATCTTGAACCACTTGTGGAGGTTGGAAACAAATACCGCAAAATGGTGATTGATCTGGAGAATGCAAAGGATATAATTCAGAATGAGAAGGATGAGGAGCTAAGAGAGATGGCCAAGGAGGAGATAACTATGATAGAGGAGGCTATGCCGGCAATGGAGGAGGAGATTAAGCTTCTGCTTATTCCTGCCGATCCTCAGGATGCCAAAAATGCTATTGTTGAGATCAGGGCGGGTGCCGGTGGTGATGAGGCCTCAATTTTTGCAGGAGATCTCTTCCGGATGTATGCTAAGTTTGCTGAGAGAAAGGGGTGGAAACTTGAAATCAACAGCCAGAGTGAGGGTACATCGGGTGGTTTTAAAGAGGTAATTTGTAAAATATCCGGTCAAGGTGTATATGGCGTTCTAAAATATGAGAGCGGTGTTCATCGTGTCCAGAGGGTTCCCCAAACTGAAACTCAGGGCCGTGTACATACATCTGCAGCCTCCGTGGCAGTTCTTCCCGAGGCAGAGGAGTTTGATATTGAACTTAATATAAGTGATGTAAGGAAAGATACCTTCTGCTCTTCCGGTCCCGGAGGTCAGTCGGTTAATACTACATATTCTGCAATCAGGCTTACACATATGCCAACCGGTATTGTTGTCCAGTGTCAGGATGAGAAGTCTCAGATAAAGAACTACGAAAAAGCTCTTGCAGAGCTAAGGACTCGTCTCTATAATTTAGAGTATGAAAAATACCTTAACGAAATTTCTGCCAAGAGAAAGACAATGGTATCCACTGGAGACCGTTCAGCAAAAATCAGAACCTATAATTATCCGCAGTCAAGGGTAACCGATCACAGGATTAACTATACAATGTATAATCTCCCTGTCTTTATGGATGGAGCTGTACAGGAGGTTATTGATCTGCTTCAGATAGCTGAGAATGCCGAGAGACTTAAAGAGTCCGGAGAGTAAGCCACGGATAGTATGAACAGAGAAGAGCTATACGGAAATATTTTAAGAAAAAGGAGTTTCCTTTGTATAGGGCTGGACTCAGATCCTTCCTTATTCCCAACTTCACTTTTGTCTGCAGAGAATCCAATCTTTGAATTTAACAAAGCCATTGTTGATGCCACTCACAATTATGCAGTGGCATATAAGCCTAATCTCGCCTTTTATGAGGCCGAGGGTGCTAAGGGGTGGGAACAGCTGGAGATGACAGTGGAGTACATCCGCAGAGTAGATTCTTCTCTATTTATTATTGCCGATGCAAAAAGGGGAGATATTGGCAATACTGCCGACAGATATGCCAAAGCCTTTTTTGAGAGAATGGATTTTGATGCAGTTACTCTGGCTCCCTATATGGGCAGGGACTCTGTTGAGCCTTTCTTGAAATACGATGGCAAATGGTCAGTGATACTTGCTCTAACCTCAAATCCATCAGCTGAAGATTTTGAGTTGGATATATACGAAAAGGTTATAAAAAAGGGGATGGAGTGGGGTAGTCCCGATAATCTAATGTTTGTTGTGGGAGCAACCAGGCCTGAAAAGCTTGCAGAGATAAGAGCTATATCTCCTGAACACTTTTTTCTTGTTCCCGGTGTGGGAGCCCAGGGGGGTACTATTTCTCAGGTTGCCCAAGCAGGAATGAATTCCAAATGTGGACTGCTTGTAAATATCTCAAGAAATATAATTTTTGCCGGCGGTGGTGAAGATTTTGCCGCTATGGCAGAGAAAAGGGCAGCCGAAGCCGCCCTTGAAATGTCAAATTATATTAGATAAATTAACTCTCATTGATAGGCTCCGGAAGGGTGGCAATTATTGTTTGCGAACCTTTCACCTTTTGGCCCTTTGTGACTTGAACCCTTGAGTCAAGTGGAAGGAAGAGATCAACCCTTGAACCAAATTTTATAAATCCGGCCTGCTCACCCTGTTGATAAAATTTCCCCTCCTCCGCATAACAGACGATTCTTCTTGCCAGATATCCTGCAATCTGCCGGAATAATACAGTCCCTCTGTCATTCTCAACAACAATGGTTGTTCTTTCATTCTTTTCTGAAGATTTTGGATGCATTGCTACAAGGTATCTTCCCGGGTGGTATTTGAAATATTTAACTACTCCCTTTACAGGAAACCAATTTATATGCACATTGAAAACACTCATAAATACAGATACCTGCAGACACTCTTTTTTTAGAAATTCGCCCTCATATACCTCTTTTACAATAACAATTTTACCATCTGCCGGTGCAAGCACTACACTATCGTTTATTGCAGGTGTAATATTCGGAAACCTGAAGAATCTTACGACAAGAGTAAAAAGCAGAAGTGCAGCAATAAGAGCATACCAGAATATATTATCATCCGGAAATATAAAATATAGTGCAACAACAGGAATGGCCAGTATTAAGAAACTGTTTGTAATTATTTTATAACCCTCTTTGTGTATTTTCATGTTTTAGAATAGTGATAGGAGTTTAATATAAGCTATTGCAAGCGGGAATGATGTAAGAGCTCCGTCAAATCTGTCCAGAAGACCTCCGTGACCAGGCATTAGAGAACCGGAATCTTTGACTCCAAAGTTTCTCTTAAACTGAGACTCTGCAAGGTCACCCAGAACACTTGTTACGTTAATTATAAGAGCAATAATTATTGTATGAGTAAGGTTAAAATCAGAGAACCCGGAATAATAAATTATTATTGAAAAAGCTAATGCAGATCCCAGCCCTCCGTAAAAACCCTCCCAGGATTTCTTTGGAGATATTGAGGGAAAGAGCTTGTGCCCGTTTTTCTGTCCAAATAGCATCCCGAATACATAGGCTCCAATATCAGATACCCATAGAATAATAAAGAAAAAGAGGAGTGTGGTTCCGTCAAAGGATCCATCCTCTTTGTATACTATCAGGGTAGTCAGGGCAAATGGCAGGGCTGTGTAGAGAATTGATCCGGCCAGATACTGATTTCTGTTGTAATTTTCAGAGTTTTTCTCCCATATAAGAGAAATATATGTTGCTACAAGAGGAACCAGGACCAGAAGAAGAAGTTTCACCTCAAGCTTGTATTCCAGTATCAGAAAAAGCAGAAGAAAGAGCGAGAGGCCTGTTAATATTGCAAAAATACGCGGAAACATATAACTCTTTCCAAGACTAATTTCAAGGTATTCGTGCATTACCACTGCAATAATAAACAGTATTACTGCTGCGTAAGCAATGGGACCTATGAGCAGAGAGCCTACCATAATTAAAAGGAAGACTAATCCGCTCAATGTTCTCACCACTGTATTGTTCATATTACTCTATAGGTTGCTTGCCGGCTCTTTTACCAAAAATAATTTCCAGATCTTCTGCAAAGATAACCTCTTTTTCAAGAAGTAGTTCTGCCAGTTTTGTGAATCCCTCTCTGTTTTCTGTAAGAACTTTTTTTGCCATTTTATGGGCCTCTTCAATGAATTTCTTCACCTCAGAGTCAATAAGCTCAGCAGTCTTTTCACTGTATGGCTTCCCAAGATTAAACCCGGCTGATTCAGATGAGTCGTAAAATGATATATTACCAACCTCTTTGCTCATTCCAAGATATGAGACCATCGCATAGGCCTGTTTTGTAATCTTCTCAAGATCGCTTAAAGCACCGGTTGAGATTTTTCCGTTGATTATCTCTTCGGCAACCCTGCCCCCAAGCGTAGCAGCCATCTCGTCCATCATCTGTTCGGTGGTTGTGATTTGTCTCTCTTCAGGAAGGTACCAGGCTGCACCAAGAGCTCTGCCTCTTGGAATAATTGTTACTTTAAGAAGAGGGTTTGCGTGAGGAAGCATCCAGCTTACAGTTGCGTGCCCGGCTTCGTGAAATGCAATTGTTCTCTTCTCCTCAGGAGAGATGATCTTGCTTCTCCTTTCAAGGCCTCCAATTATTCTGTCTACTGCGTCCAGGAAGTCCTGCTTCTCGATAAACTCTTTATTGTTTCTTGCTGCAATAAGAGCTGCTTCGTTACATACATTAGCGATGTCTGCTCCTGAAAATCCGGGAGTCTGTTTGGCAAGGAATTCAATGTCAAATCCCTCAACAAGTTTCAGGTTGCGCAGGTGTACCTTGAAAATCTCCATCCTCTCTTTCAGTTCCGGTAAATCTACATGTATCTGCCTGTCGAACCGGCCTGCCCTCATAAGAGCTTTGTCCAGAATATCTGCTCTGTTTGTTGCAGCAAGTATGATTACCCCTGAATTAGATCCAAAACCATCCATCTCAGTAAGAAGTTGGTTGAGTGTATTCTCTCTCTCGTCGTTTGATGAGAAGCCTGCATTTTTGCCTCTGGCACGACCCACAGCATCTATCTCGTCAATGAAGACAATGCAGGGTGCTTTCTCTTTTGCCTGGCGGAAGAGGTCTCTTACCCGGGATGCTCCCACACCTACAAACATCTCAACAAAGTCCGATCCGGATATGGAGAAGAAAGGGACATCGGCTTCACCTGCTACTGCTTTTGCAAGAAGTGTTTTTCCTGTGCCCGGAGGGCCTATCAGAAGAGCTCCTTTAGGGATTTTACCTCCAAGGTTGGTGTATTTTTTTGGATTCTTAAGAAAATCCACAATTTCCATCACCTCTACCTTAGCCTCTTCAAGTCCGGCAACATCCTTAAATGTTACTTTAACATTGTTGTCTCTGTCAAAAAGTTTAGCCTGTGATTTCCCTACAGAGAAGATACCTCCTCCCTGGGATCCGCCACCGCCCATGGATTTGTTCATCCTTCTGAAGAAGAATATCCAAAGGCCGATTAACATAAGAGGGAGTAAGAGCCATTCAAGCATTTTTCCAAAATAGTTTGTTCTTTGCTCGGTCTCAACAGCAAATCTCTTTTCAGGTTCAACACCTGCCATAACTGCGTCTACCTGCTCTTCAAGGTTAAAATTCCCTGATACAATAAAGTAGAACTGAGGGCCAAATTTTGGCTCCTTGCCACCAAACTGATTTTTGTATTTTGACAGGCTATCTTTTCTTATGAAGACTTCAGCCATATTCTCGTTTGTAACGAAAACAATTTTTTCAATATCGCCGGCAGGGATCATTTTCTCCTTTACTGAGAACCACTCTGTTTTAACCGGCTCACCACCCTGGTATGAGTTCCACATTATGGCTATACCGGTAAGGATTATTAAGATAATCCAGAGGTTGTTAAACTTCTGGGGCTTAAAATTTGATAATTTCTTGTTGAGGTTGTTTTTATTTTCTTCGCTCATTGCTTGTCGTCTTGATAGTTAGTCTTTATTGCATCTGCCCACAGCTCTTCAAGCCTGTAGAATTGTCTGTACTCTGTCTTAAATATGTGTACAACAATGTTGGTGAAGTCCATTATAATCCAGAATGCATTCTCCTTCCCTTGTGCTCTTACTACCTTTCTGTTGCACTGTGTGTACATCTTCTCCTCTACATTGTCTGCTATAGCAATGACCTGTGGTGCAGAATCTGCGTGACATATGACAAAATGGTCTGTAATTGCTGTTCCTATATTTCTTAAATCCATAGAACATACAGCCTGAGCTTTTTTGTCAAGCATAGCCTCTGTTATGCATTTCAGTTCAATCTCGTCTGTGATAATCTCTTTAGCTGCGCTGCTTTGGGCAACTTTAAATCTTTTGGTTGTTGTCTTCTTTAGTGGCACAATAATTGTCGTTTTTTCGTAATTTCTGTAAAAATACTGCAATTTTGCGACCAATTTAAACTTTTATTGATATGGCAATTGACATAATTTGGCTTGAAACTATTGATTCCACTAATAAAGAGGCACTTAGAAGGTCTGATGACCTTACTGACTTTACAATTCTTGCTGCTGAGTACCAATCTGAAGGAAGAGGACAGAAGGGTACATCCTGGGAGAGTGCCAAGGGTTCAAACCTCACCTTTTCTCTAGTCCTTAAACCAGATATGATAAAAGCTGAAAACCAGTTCATTATCTCTCAGATTGCTGCCGTAGGTGTATATGAGTACCTTGTAAGCAAAGGTGTTGATGCTAAGATTAAATGGCCAAATGATATATATGTAGGTGACAAAAAGATTGCAGGAATATTAATTGAGAACTTCATTGAGGGTGACAGTTTGTCAGAATCAATAGTTGGGGTTGGACTTAATCTTAATCAGGAAAAATTTGATTCAGGTGCTCCTAATCCTGTCTCTTTAAAAGCTATTACCGGTGAAAATTATGACCGCAAAGAGGAGTTGGAGAAGCTTGCTTTCTATCTGTACGACCTATACATCCCTTTTAAAAACTTTTCATGGGGAAGTATCTCTGAAAAGATATCTTCAATGTACCACAGAAACTTATACAGATATGAGGAGCTGCACAAATTCCAGGAGACACCTTCCGGAGAAATTTTTGAAGGAAGAATTATTGGAACAGACAAAAATGCTTGTATTTTGATTGAAAAACTGGATGGTTCTACAGTCTCTTATGCATTTAAAGAGATAAAATATATTATTTGATCTAACGGGTGAGCTGCTTGAGTTCTTTTATTGCTTCTGATGGAGAGGACTTTGAGAAGATGCTGTTTCCCGCTACTAAAATATCTGCCCCTGCCTCAACGAGGAGAGGGGCATTTTCTTTACTAACACCTCCGTCAACCTCTATCAGAAGATTTGGAGCTGCTTTTGAAGCCATATCTCTTATTTCTCTTATCTTATTAAGAGAGGATGCTATAAATGACTGACCTCCAAATCCCGGATTTACAGACATTACAAGTACAAAATCTGTGTCTGCAATTATCTCCTTAATCATATATGCAGGCGTGTGGGGATTAAGTGCCACTCCTGCCTTCATTCCACACTCTTTAATATTTTGGATGGTACGGTGAAGATGAGTACATGCCTCAATGTGCACACTTAGATATTTCACACCCTCTTTTGCAAATCTCTCTATGTACCTGTCAGGATCAACTATCATCAGATGTGCATCCATAGGTTTCTTTGCCAGCTCTGATATTGCCTTTACAACGGGAAATCCGTAAGATATATTCGGCACAAACAGACCATCCATTATATCTAAATGGAAGAGATCTGCTTCGCTGTTATTTACCATCTCAATATCGGAAGCAAGGTTGCCAAAATTGGCAGAGAGCATAGATGGTGCTATGAGAGTAGCCATAATTACTATTTTAATTTTGCCAGTACATCAACCAGCAATTTCCAGAATTTTTCAACTGATGCAATCTCCAGTCTCTCCCCGGGAGCATGGGCTCCTTTAACTGTTGGACCAAATGATATAATATCCAGATGAGGGAGTTTGTCAATAAGAATCCCGCACTCAAGCCCTGCGTGTATTGCTCTTACAACCGGAGGATTATCAAATAATTCTCTGTATGAGCTCTCAGTTATCTTAAGAACTTTTGATTCTGTATTGGGCTGCCAGCCCGGATACTCAGTTTCATGAGTGACATCTGCGCCTGCGAGTTTAAGGACTGCCTCTACTCTTTTAGCTGCATTATGTTTAGCGCTGTTAATTGAGCTTCTTTGGCTGGTAGCAACCTTAATTGTGTTTTCGCCCTCCATTTTAATACTTGCAAGGTTTGTTGAGGTCTCAACAAAGCCGGGGATTGTCTGACTCATTGCAATTACTCCGTGTGGCATTGCGTAGAGAGAACAGACCAGCCTAATAAAGGATTCGTCATCTATACAAGTTTCAAACGGCTGAGCATATCCAATTTTTCCGGCAAGCTGAGGGTCAGATATAAAATGCTCATTTTGCGCTTCAGAAACAACTCTCTGGAACAATTCGTTTATAATATCTTCGTCAGCAGGGTCAACAGCTATTATAGCATAAGCCTCTCTTGAAATAGCGTTTCTTTTATTCCCTCCGTCAATTTCACACAATGATACAGGGAATTTAGAGTAAGCCTCAAAAAGGAATCTGAGAAGAATCTGATTTGCATTTGCTCTGTTCTTCTCAATATCGTCTCCACTGTGCCCTCCGGTTGCTCCAAAAACTCCATATTTTAGAAACTTTACTCCGTTTTTGCTCTTTCGTGGAGTGTATCTGAATCTGCCGGTAGTATCAATTCCACCTGCGCAGCCTATAAACAATTCACCCTCGTCCTCTGAGTCCAGATTAATCAGAATTGTGCCTTTAAGAAAATCTTTTTCAATCGATTTTGCCCCTGTAAGTCCAGTCTCCTCCTCTGTCGTAAAGAGGGCCTCAATTGGACCGTGAGGAATGGTTTCATTCTCCAGAATGGCCAGTTGTGCTGCCATACCGATGCCACAGTCGGCTCCAAGTGTTGTCTCTTTTGCAATGAGCCATCCATTCTCCTCAGTTACCTTGATGGGATCTTTTCTGAAGTCGTGCTGAGTTCCGGAGTTCTTCTCACAAACCATATCTGAGTGGCTCTGCAAAATAACAGTTGGTGCCTGTTCCATTCCGGCAGTTGCAGGCTTCTTTATTACAACATTCCCTGCTTTATCTGTTTTGCACTCCAATCCTCTTGAACCGGCAAAATTTTGAAGGTATTTAATAATGTGCTCTTCGTGACCAGATTCTCTTGGAATTTTGGTTATTTCACTGAAAATCGAGAAAACTCTTGCTGACTCCATTGTGTTTCTTAGTTTGATTTAAGCTGTCCCTCAATATCCGAAACATATTTGCGGAAAGATCTGTTTGTATCAATCAGGTCCTTTACAGTATTGTATGCGTGAAGTACAGTTGCATGATCTCTTCCTCCAATCTGAGCACCAATTGATGCAAGCGAATTATTTGTCATATTTCTGCTTATGTACATTGCAATTTGTCTTGCTTGAACAAACTCTCTTTTTCTTGATTGTGAAAGGAAGGACTCTGTGCTGATTTTAAAATATTCGCAAACTATTTTCTGGATCTTACCTACAGAGATTTCAGTTTTTGTTCTGCTCACAAATCTATCAGTTAATGACTGAGCCAATTCAAGAGTAATCTCTCTGTGGGTTAATGTTGATTGTGCCAGCAGAGAAATAAGGGTTCCCTCAATCTCTCTTACATTGCTGGTTATATTATTTGCAAGGTATGTTATGACCTCCTCCGGAAGTACTATTCCATCCTTGTAACTCTTTGCTTTTAGTATTGCAATTCTGGTCTCAAAATCCGGCTGAACCAGCTCTGCTACGAGTCCCCATTTAAATCTGGAGAGAAGTCTTTGTTCAAGATCCTGAAGTTCAGAAGGGGCCTTGTCTGATGTGAGTATCAATTGCTTCCCTATATTGTGCAGGTGGCTGAAGATGTGAAAAAATGCATTTTGAGTGCCGGGTTTTCCTGCAAATTCGTGAACATCATCAATTATGAGCACATCTATCATTTGATAAAAGTGGAGAAAGTCTGTAAGCTTATTCTTGACATTTGCAGCGTCCATGAATTGAGTCTGAAACCTGTTCGCACTTACATAGAGTACTATTTTATCCGGGAACCGCTCTTTTATCTCAATTCCTATTGCTTGTGCCAGGTGGGTTTTCCCAAGGCCGGAACCTCCGTAAAGGAACAGCGGATTGAAAGAGTTATTACCGGGACTGGATGAAATGTTAAGTCCGGCAGCTCTGGCCAGACGATTGCACTCTCCCTCTACAAAATTACGAAAACTGAAGTTAGGATTCAACTGTGGGTCTATCTGTCTCTGTTGAAGTCCTGGTATAACAAACGGATTTGCAAATGTTCCTGCCTGAGCCGGAAATGGTACTGTTTTGTTTGTTAGTTCCTGCACCCCTTGCTGAGGCATGGTAACAGCCTCTTCGTTGGATACTACTCTTACATTGTACTCAAGTTTAGCACTGCTTCCCACAACTCTCCTCAGTGTCTTTCCTATAAGTTCAATAAATTGCTCTTCCAGATATTCACGGAAGAAGTCAGAAGGTACCTCAATTGTTAATACTGAGTCCAGAAATTTGACCGCCTTTATTGGAACGAACCATGTCTTGAAGCTGCTTGGCGGAATGTTGTCTTTTATAATTCGCAGACAATTATCCCATACAGCTATATGTTTCTGATCGGTCATGGTTTATGGTTTGAAGTTTAGATCTCCTACAAAATTGGGGATAAATTCTGTAAAAAAAAATCAAAAAGCACTTGCAAATTTCAAGAATTTTTCAA
>JAGPLK010000126.1 GCA_018053445.1 Bacteroidales bacterium
CCCTTCACTCTCTGCCTTTTTTGCCAGCGTTCCTATTACATCATCTGCCTCAAATCCGGGTCTCATCAAAACAGGAATAGATATTGAGTTGACTATTTCAATTAGTGGGTCCAGTGCACTTTTAATCAACTCAGGTGTCTCTGCTCTGTTTGCCTTGTAAAGGGGGTAGAGTTCGTGGCGGAATGTCTTTGATGGCGGGTCAAAAGCTACAGCCAGGTGTGATGGTCTCTCCCGGATAATCAAATCTGTCAGAGTCTTTGTAAACCCGAAAAGAATAGATGTATCTTCCCCTTTGGAGTTTATCATCGGCCTTCTCAGAAAGGCATAATATGAACGAAAAATCAGGGCGTGACCATCAATCAGGTATAGCTTTTTCATATTTTTTCTAATTTTCAGATGCAAGCCACTCTACAAAAGATGTAGGTGTTTCGTACAGCTTAATGCTATGGAGAGTTGTCCCGTCAGGCAGATTATCCTTTAATAGCCCGGCAAAGTAAATGGCCAGGTTTTCACAGGTGGGCTGGAAGTCAAGAATGATTACATTCTGGTAGGCTGCTGATATCTCCTCTTTAACAGGAGCATCGCTTCTGAGCAGAAGTGCGTGGTCAAACGGATCAACTATATATTTATTTACGACTCTCTTAAGATCGCCAAAATCAACTACCATTCCGTTTTTTGGACTTGAAGCCTCAGCAATGGGACTTCCCTTGAGCGTGACAAATAGTCTGTAGGAGTGGCCGTGTATATGTCTGCATTTGCCATCATAGTTTTGAAGAGCGTGAGCCCCTTCAAAACGAAATTCTTTGGTTATTCTTATTGTTGACATACATTTTTTTGCAAAAGTACTAAAAATTAGGGAATCTGCCTTTTGACCGTTTGGCTAACGGGATGTAATGAAATGTTGCCTGATTAATTAAAAAAGTAAATTAAACTTTGAATTTTTATAACAATTCTTTATTTTTGTAAAAAACTAACTAATATATGGCCATGAACATTCAAAACATTCTTTCTGCCAATGCCAAGAGCATGAGAAGGTCTGCAATCAGAGACCTTTTAAGCGTAGCAAACAGACCGGAAGTAATCTCTTTTGCAGGTGGTTTTCCAAATCCTGCTACCTTCCCGGTTGAGGATTTAAAGGTTATCATGCAGGAGGTTCTGGAGCAGGAGAGTACATCTGCCCTTCAGTATGGACCTACAGAGGGTAACGCAAAACTCAGGGAGCTGTTGGCAAAGCGCTATCGTGAGCAGGGGCTGGAGATTTCAAAGGAGAATATTCTTATTACAACATCTTCTCAGCAGGCTATAGACCTTGTTACAAAGATATTTATCGACCCGGGTGATACTTTGATTTGCGGTTTGCCTTCTTATCTTGGGGCGCTTCAGGCATTCTGGTCATATCAGGCTAAACCAATTGGTATTACAAAGGATGAAGAGCTTGAAGTTGTTGTTAAGGCTCTTATGGGAAGTGGTAAAAAACCAAAATTTATTTATGCAATTCCTGATTTTCAGAATCCTTCAGGAATAACAATGAGTGTTCAGCAAAGAAAAGATGTTCTGGCAGTTGCAAAAAAATATGATCTTCTTGTAATTGAAGATAGTCCATACAGAGAGCTTAGATTTGACGGAGTAGAGATGCCTATGATGTACTCTATGGATAACGAAAGAGTTGTTCTTCTTGGTACATTCTCTAAAACCTTCCTGCCCGGCTTCCGTCTTGGCTGGATAATTGCTCCAACAAACATAATTGAGAAGTTAATTGTAGCAAAACAGTCTACAGACCTTTGTGCTCCTGTTTTTGATCAGGCAGTTGCCGCAAGATATCTTGAGAAGGGCCTTTTTGACAAAAATCTCAAGAAGACAATTGATATGTACAGAATAAAGAGAGACCATATGATCTCTTGTTTCGAAAAATATATGCCTGAAGGGGTTAAGTGGACAACACCTGAGGGTGGCCTCTTCCTCTTTGTAACTCTTCCTGAGGGATATGATGCTACTGAGCTGTTTAATGTTGCAATCAAGGAGGATGTGGCCTTTGTTATTGGAGAGGCCTTCCACTGCGATGGTTCAGGTAAGAATACAATGAGGATTAACTTCTCTTTTATGAATGAAGAGAGAACTGAGGAGGGTGTAAAGAGACTGGCAAAAGCTATTGCAAAAATGTTTGAGACAGCGCCAAAACCGGAAACGCCAACTACATTCTAGACAAAGGTATAAAGGGTTTTGTCAAATTTTAGAGTGGAGTCTTTGAACATAGTATCAAAGGCTCCATTTTCTATTAATTCTGAAGGGGCTCCCTGGTGAAAGCCATCGCTCCCCATAAGCCAGATTTTGTCACACAGTTTTATTGCTAGTTGCAGGTCGTGGGTTGAGAATATAATACATCTCTTTTCTTCTGTTGCAAGCTTTTTGAGCAACCTTGTTATTATCAGCTTATTCTCAATGTCCAGGAAGGCTGTTGGCTCATCAAGAAGAATTATACCACTTTGCTGAACTAAAGAGCGGGCTATTGCAGCTCTCTGAAACTCTCCGTCACTAAGCTGGCTGGAGTCTCTCTCTGCAAAGCCGTTTAGCCCAACTCTGTCAAGCGTCTCAATAATCAGCATCCTGTCCTCTTCTGTGGTCTCTCCCAGCCAGTTTGTTCTGTTGAAACAGCCGGATGATACCATATCAAAAAGAGATAGGTTCTTTGCCCTGGGGCTTTGAGAAGGTACAAAAGAGATGAGGGAGGCAATCTCTGTGTGGCCTATTTTTCTGATATCTCTTGAGTCTAATCTGATCACACCTGACCTGAAGTGCTGGATACCGGAAATACTTTTAAGAAGAGTACTTTTCCCCACACCATTCGGCCCAACCAAAGCTATCATCTCTCCGGGAGAAGCAGAGGCGTCAACAGGTCCGTAGATCTCCCTGTCATATCCCAGCCTGAGGCTTTCCATTATGAGAAGTTCTCCGCTCATGCAAATCTGCTTTTCATAATTAAATATAAAATTACCGGAACTCCAATAAGGGCACTTACTGTGTTTATCGGGATTACTCCGGATTGTCCGGGGAGTTGAGCAACCATATCTGTAAATACCATAATTGCTGCTCCTGTAAGGGCTGTGGCGGGTACCAGTACTTTATGATCTGCATTTCTGAAGAGTAGCCTTGCAATGTGAGGTACTGCTATTCCTATAAAGCCGATTGGACCGCAAAAAGCAGTAATACTGCCGGCAAGAAGAGTGGTGGCAATAAGTATTCTTCTGCGTGTTCTCTCAAGATTGAGTCCCAGACTTTTTGCATAGGCCTCCCCCTGAAGAAGGATATTTAACTCTTTTATATTGTAGATTGATAGTACTATACCAGGGATAACCAGCATGGACATTATCCAGATCTGAGCACTGGTAAGGCCTGAGAAA
>JAGPLK010000052.1:0-2234 GCA_018053445.1 Bacteroidales bacterium
CGGCGGGCCCGGGGGCCCGAGGGGCACCTTGCCACAGTTTTTTGCAAGTAATTGTTATTCTTGCTCTTACTAATAGCATTTTTTGATAATTTCCATGCTTCTAAAAAAATGATTTCATTAAATTCTTCTATATCTGATACTTGCCAAAATCTGTGGCAAGGTGCTCAAGGCAGAGCATCACCTGCACATATGCGTCGCAGTTGTAAAAAATAAATTTGGTTTATATTATAAACTTATTTATATTTGCAACAACAAAACAACATTGAAATTATGGAAGAGAAAAATTTAACACAAAATGAGAGTCTGGAATTAATTTCCAGAATGATCAAAGAGACTCGGACAAATCTGGAAAAAAATGGTGGCGGAATTTATCTGCTATGGGGCTATTTATGGTTGGTTATTTCGCTGGCAATATATTTTTTGCTGGTGAAGAGCGGTGATTACAGGGTGCAGTGGTTATGGTTTGCCATGCCGATAATTGGCTATCCTGCAATGATATATATGATTAAGAAGAGGGAAAAGGGGGCCGTAACTTTTATCGGGAGAGTGATCGGCTGTGTATGGATAACTATCGGTGTGGCTGCCGGCTTGCTATCACTCTATATGTTCATTGATTACAGCGCATTTCCAATTTTGTTTGTGATGGCTCTTCTTATAAATGTGGGGGTGGCAATCAGCGGGCTTGTGATTAAATTCAAACCTGTTATTATTGCCGGATTTCTGGGTATTGCGCTTAGCTTTGTTATGCTGATGGTCTCAGGTCCCAGTCAGATTCTTGTCTCTGCGGGGTTTGCTGTTATTATGCTGATTATTCCGGGGCATATTCTGAATCGCCATGTTTAAAGAGCTGGACCCCCTACTCCACTCTCAGCTGCGGCTGGCGGTGGTTTCCATTCTGGTTTCGGTGGAGGAGGCCGATTTTGTCTTCCTCCGCGAAAAGACATCGGCAACGGCCGGAAACCTGAGTGTGCAACTGGAAAAACTGAGCGAGGCAGGATATATCTCTATTGAGAAAGGGTTCAGCGGCAAACGCCCCCGGACTACCTGCCGGATTACTGAAACGGGTAGGAAGGCGTTTGAGAATTATGTTGAGGCGCTGAAGAGCTATTTCTAAAATCCACAATTGGTAGTTAAAATAAATATTTTTTATAGATTTGTAAAAGACCTCATTAGAGAATTCCAGAAAGCTTTAAAGCTTGTCACCCTCACAGATCTGTCCAGGCATCGGCATTTACTTGCACTTATTATAAACTAAAATTAAAAATTATGAAAAGACTGATTAAATTTAGCTTTCAGCTATTTTTTGTGTCGGCCTTAGCTATGGCGACATCTTGTGGTGGTGGAAAAACCGGGAATGGTGGCAGCAAAAGTAAATCTGTGGTAATCGGAGAGCAGGAGTGGATGGTTGAAAACCTTAATGTAACCGTTTTTAGGGATGGGAGTGAAATTGAGTACATTGAATATGAGGACGACTGGAACGATGTACATAAGGAGAAGAGTCCTGCATTCTGCTACTATGAATTTAATGAGGAGAATGAAAAGATTAGCGGGAAATTATATAACTGGTATGCTGTCTCAGATCCCAGGGGAATTTGTCCGGAAGGATGGAGGGTGCCTACTGATGCCGACTGGCAGCAACTAATTGAATTTCTTGGCGGAGCAGAATCGGCCTACGACAAGATGAAGTCGACTTCCGGCTGGGATAACGATGACAACGGGACCAACGAAAGTGGTTTTAATGCGAAACCTTCCGGTATTGTTGATATAGTTGGACAATCCGGATTGAAAGGCGTTGGGACTATTTGGTGGGCATCTGATCCTGTGGGTATTAAAAATGCTGCTACCAGGTTAATTTATCCGGGATACCGTTATATTTACACCGATGCGCTATCAAGGGGTCAGGGGCACTCTGTAAGGTGTATTAAGGAGAAAAGCTTAGATAGGTAATTAATATAAAAATAGTAAAAAAAAGGAAGCCTAAGTGAACATATGTTCATTTTAATTTATATCTTTGTGGCACAATTAACATTTACTAATAGTATAAAATTAAAAATTATGCCAGGAAGAGACAGAACAGGTCCAATGGGACAAGGTTCAGGAACAGGAAGACAATTGGGCTTTTGCTCAGGTAGTGACACTCCGGGAAACAATGCAGGAAACGGAATGGGTAGAGGATTAGGCAGGCGAGGTGGTCGTGGCCTTGGGGCCGGAAATGGAGCCGGAAGAGGCTTAGG
>JAGPLK010000052.1:2334-3806 GCA_018053445.1 Bacteroidales bacterium
GGAAATGGAGCCGGAAGAGGCTTAGGCAGACGAGGCGGGTCCAGAGGCCAGAGTTAATGATTGCGTTTGAAATATGCCAAACAGAAAAAGAGACAGACGAATAACAATGCCTCCCAGGATGGAGGGTTATAAACCATTTGGAATTCCGAGGCGTGAACTCGACAGTGTAACCCTTTTATTTGAAGAGTATGAAGCAATTAAACTTGCTGATTATGAAAATCTCACCCAAGAAGAGGCTGCCTTAAAGATGAATATTTCAAGACCCACATTTACAAGATTATACGACAAGGCCAGAAAAAATATCGCAAAAGCCTTTGTCGAGGGAAAGGTAATATTAATTCAGGGCGGAAACTATATTACTGACAGTAATTGGTATAAATGCCGAGTATGCAATGAAACAATGAACTCGACCAAAAGCGAAGATCACTGTGTTAACTGCGATTCAGAAAATTTAGATAAACTCTGATTTTATAAATCAGAGTTTCTATCCTTTCCAAGAGGGAGACCTTGCCACAGTTTTTGGCAAGTTATTGTATTTCTGATGTTTGCGAAGAGAATTTTCTTGACAGCATCTTCGTTTTTCAAAAAATGACTGCAGCAAATAGCTCTAAACTTGATACTTGCCAAAAACTGTGGCAAGGTGCCGGAGCTGAAGTTATTTCCCGCTCATTTCGCTAGCTCTTTGCGGGCTTGCGGCGCGCGGGAATAACCCGGGCTGCGAGAATAACTTCAGGTGAGAAAGAGAGACCCAGGTGAATATCAGGATAGTCAGGCAGCTGTAACTTGTTGTTTTTTGTTAATTGACACTTTAACCGAGGGGTGACCCGTCGGATGAAGTGTTAATGCGTTGAAATACACTTTATTGCAGCGACACGGGGATTGAAGATTTTTCTGCCGGATGGCTAAACCGGCGGAGCACCGCTTAAACCGGCCAGGAACCGGCCGCATAAACTGCGAAGCACCTTATAAATTTGGCGGATGATGTGTCGGAAGGAGGTGAAGTGGCAGACCCGTGCGGCTGTATCTAGCTTACTGAGTGCGCGTTAACACTTAATCCCGCGGATGATCCGCGGGATTAAGTGTTAACTTGAAGATATACTGTGAGTTATAGCGGTGCGGGTATATAGTTTACTAATGGTCTTTGATGTGGGAAACTTTAGGGGTTGAGTGGGATATTCGTTTATCTCACAGATAATTAGATAGTTAAAATTTAGTTTTTTAAAAAGTTTTTGAAAATATGATTTGCAATTACTTGTTTTCTAGTACTATAAACGAATATCCCTGTCAACCCAATTTCTCTTTTGTCTCTGCTCCGGAGGAATTCTGCTGCCGGGAGGAGGCATTTATATGGTGCCGGGCGGGAGGCCTGGCGGTTAACCGCCCGCCCGGCTTTATGTTAGCCATTCGGCAGATAATTCTGGGAGACTGGTGCGGGTCGGAACAGACGCGCGTGTATAGAGTATGCAACGGGC
>JAGPLK010000052.1:3906-10725 GCA_018053445.1 Bacteroidales bacterium
TTAAGGCAGGTGAGGCGTTCGCACTCGCATCGGTTGTGGGCACGGGCGAGAGCTTCGTTGATGGTTTGTTGGGCAAATGGTGGAGGTGGGGTTCCTTCATGAAGGATTGGCTCACCGGGTCCGGGGTTGTTTAGGGTGGTAATGTTTGAATAGCAAACGGAGCAAAGAACTTCTGCATTGTTTAGGTTGTTGCCGCCATCTCTTTTAATGTGGTGTACAACCAAATTGTGGTTACTGTTGCATCGTGCCATACGAGTGTAGTTTTAAAGGGGTTTGTGTAAATATAATATATTTTATTTTTATGTAAAAGTGGGGCGGGAAAAATGTGGTGAATGGTTGAGTTGATGATTGATTATTTGAGTAATTTTGCGGATAATATTTGTATTGTGTTATTTATATAGTGTTATCTGGATTGAATATTATGGACAGGTCAAAATATAATTTGGTTGTAGGGTTACTGAATAAGAAAATTCTTGTGCTGGATGGTGCAATGGGTACAATGATTCAGCGCAGAGGTCTTACTGAGGAGGATTACAGAGGTGAGCGTTTTGCCAAATACTACCGGTCGCTGAAGGGGAATAATGATTTGCTGTCCATTACAAGGGCTGATGTGATTGCCGATATCCACCGGGAGTATTTTGAGGCTGGTGCGGATATAGTTTCCACTAATACTTTTAACGCTAATGCAATCTCTATGGCCGATTACGGGATGGAGGGGCTTGTCTATGAGCTTAATTTTGCCGGTGCTGAACTTGCTGCAAAGGTGGCAAAGGAGTTTGGAGGAAAACTGGTGGCGGGTTCAATGGGGCCGACAAACAGGACGGCAAGCATGTCGGCTGATGTAAATGACCCTGGTTCAAGGGGGGTAACCTTTGATGAGCTGGCGGAGGCATATGCAGAGCAGGCTCGGGGTTTGATTGATGGTGGGGTTGATATTTTGCTTGTGGAGACAGTTTTTGATACTTTAAATGCAAAAGCTGCTCTTTTTGGAATTGACAAAGTTTTTCTGGAAAAAGATATTTTTTTACCTGTAATGGTGTCCGGAACAATTACTGATGCAAGTGGAAGAACACTTACAGGACAGACGCTTGAGGCATTTCTGGTAAGTATTTCTCATTTCCCACTGCTGAGTACCGGACTCAATTGTGCGCTCGGGGCGGAGCAGCTGAGGCCGTTTATCAGGGAGATTAGCGAGAAGTCGCCCTTTTTTGTGTCGGCGCACCCAAATGCGGGGTTGCCAAATGAATTTGGTGGCTATGATCAGAGTGCAGCCTACATGGCCTCTATTGCTGAAGATTTTGTGAAGAGTGGGTGGATTAATATTATAGGGGGGTGCTGCGGTACTACTCCTGACCATATACGGGAGATTGCAAAGGTTGCAGCCCGATACTCTCCCAGGGTGGTTCCTGAACTGCCTCCTGTCACAAGGCTGAGTGGGCTTGAGGTGCTTGAGATCAGGCCGGAGAGCAATTTTATAAATGTTGGTGAGCGGACAAATGTGTCGGGCTCTAAGAAGTTTGCCCGTCTTATAAGGGAGGAGAAGTATTCTGAGGCGCTTGCTGTGGCAAGGGAGCAGGTAGAGGGTGGTGCACAGGTGATTGATATCTGCATGGATGAGGCGATGCTTGACTCTGAGAGGGCAATGGTGAAGTTTGTAAATCTTATTATGTCTGAACCGGATATCTCAAGGCTTCCGCTGATGCTTGACTCATCAAGGTGGGAGGTACTTGAGAGTGGTCTTAAATGTGTTCAGGGTAAGAGCGTTGTCAATTCTATAAGTTTGAAGGAGGGTGAGGAGCTGTTTCTGGAAAGGGCAAATCTGATAAGGAGATATGGTGCATCGGCAGTAGTAATGCTGTTTGATGAGAGGGGTCAAGCCGATACATTTGAGAGGCGCAAGGAGGTGGCGGAGAGGAGCTACAGATTGCTGGTTGACAAAATTGGATTTCCTCCTGAGGATATAATTTTTGACCCTAATGTTCTCGCAATTGCTACGGGTATTGAGGAGCACTCAAATTATGCAGTTGATTTTATTAAAACAACGGCCTGGATTAAGGATAACCTCCCCTTCGCAAAGGTGAGCGGTGGTATAAGCAACCTCTCATTTTCATTCAGAGGGATGGACAGGATTAGGGAGGCGATGCATTCGGTCTTCCTGTATCACGCAATAAAGGCGGGACTGGATATGGGTATTGTAAATCCCGGTATGCTTCAGGTTTACAGTGAGATTCCTGATGATCTTCTAAAACTCACAGAGGATGTGGTCTTGAACAGGCGCAAGGATGCGACAGAGAGACTTATCAGATATGCAGAAATGAGCAAGGATGAGGCGGGAGCTGAAATGGGTGTAAAAAAATCTGACTGGCGTGACCTCCCGGTTGTTGAAAGGGTCAGACACTCCCTTGTAAAGGGGATTGATGATCATATTGATGAGGATATTCTTGAGGCGAGGACTCTCTTTTCCAGAAGTATTGAGGTTATTGAGGGGCCGCTGATGGGGGGAATGAACGAGGTTGGAGATCTCTTTGGTGCGGGAAAAATGTTTCTTCCTCAGGTTGTAAAGAGTGCAAGGGTTATGAAGAGGGCTGTTGCTGTCTTAGAGCCATACATCCAGAAGGAGAGCAGAGAGGGAGAATCAAGAAGTGCAGGAAAGTTGCTTCTTGCAACAGTTAAAGGTGATGTGCACGATATTGGAAAGAATATTGTTAGCGTTGTACTCTCTTGTAATAATTATGAAATTGTTGATCTGGGGGTTATGGTCCCTGCAGAGAAGATAATTGAGAGGGCATTAGAGGTTGGGGCCGATGCAATTGGTCTGAGCGGACTTATAACCCCATCTCTTGAGGAGATGGTAAATGTGGCTCAGGAGCTGGAGCGAAGAGAGATAAAGCTTCCTCTTCTTGTTGGGGGGGCAACCACCTCTGAGGTTCACGCAGCTGTGAAGATTGCTACTAAATACTCGGGGTCAGTTGTGCATGTTAAAGATGCATCAAAGGCTGCCGGGGTTCTCTCCTCTTTGCTGGGGAACTCCTCTTCTGACTATATTGCCGAGATGAGAAGGAGATATGAAATTTTAAGAGAGCAGCATAGTTCATCGGCAAAAAAAGATAATTACATCTCTTTAGAGAGTGCTCGGGCAAACAAATTTATATGGGATGGATGGGTTGCCCCACCACCTGCAAAACATGGTCTTCAGGAGTTCCATGATATTGATTTTGACTCTGTCGTAAAGTATATTGACTGGACATTCTTCTTTTTTGCATGGAAGATGAGTGGTCGTTATCCTGCAATCCTGGAAGATCCGGTTAAAGGGGCTGAGGCAAAAAAACTTATGGCAGATGCACTTATCTATCTGGAAGAGATGAAACATAAAAACCTTGTCTCTATAGATGGTGTATGTGGTGTCTTCCAAGCCGTTTCTCTGGGTGATGACATAGAGGTGTGGCCGGCTGATGCCGGCAGCACTGCGGGCCGCGAGGCCGCCGCTGCCGCGGCCGCCTCCGGCCTCCGCGCGGGCGCGGCCTCCGGCCCCGCCCCGCTCCGCCTCTGCTTCCTGCGGAATCAGGAGAAGAAGCAAGATGCCCCTAACCTATCTCTTGCAGACTTTATCGCTCCTGCCCGGAGCGATGGCCAGGCAGCCGGTGGTGCCCCCGGCACCACCGGCCGCCTGGCCGCACCTGCCCGCCTGGCCGCACCGGACCACCTTGGTGCATTTGTTGTTACAGCCAGATTGGATGAGCAGAGGTGCGCAGCTTACAAAGAGGATGACTATGCATCAATAATGATAAAAATTCTGGCAGATCGTCTGGCCGAGGCGGCGGCTGAGTGGATTCATCACAAAATGAGATCTGAAATATGGGGATTTTCCCCTTCAGAAAGTCTCTCGTTGGAGCAGATGTTTAAAGCCGATTATCAGGGTATAAGGCCTGCTCCCGGGTACCCGGCATGTCCTGAGCATACAGAGAAGGGAAAACTCTTCTCTCTCCTTGAGGCTCAAAAGCGTATAGGAGTCTCTCTTACAGAGAGCTTCACAATGGTTCCCGCTGCCTCTGTAAGTGCATATGTATTTGCACATCCTAAATCGGCCTACTTTAATGTAGGAAAAATTGGTGATGATCAGTTGCGTGATTACGCAAACAGAAAGGGGATGACTCCGGAGGAGGCTGCAATCTGGCTTACCCCCAATATGAATAACTGATTAATGATAGTCTCCCGATATTTATTATATTTAAAGTTCATACTTAGTTAAAAAATGACAGTAATAGAGAAAATTAAGAGCTCAAAGAGCCCCCTTTTTACATTTGAGTTGCTGCCTCCGCTTAAGGGGCACAGTATTGAGAAGGTATATGCAACCATTGAGACTCTTCTCGATTTTAACCCCGCCTATATCAACTTTACATCTCACAGAAACGAAGTGCAATATTTTGAGCACCCGGACGGTACTCTTGAAAAGAGGACATCGCGTCTCCGCCCCGGCACAATTGCGCTTGCAGCGGCAGTTAAATACAAATACAATATTACTGTTGTTCCGCACCTCCTTTGTGGTGGATTTACCCGTGAAGAGACTGAGAATGCATTAATTGAGATGTCGTTTCTGGGTATTGAGGATGTTTTTGCTCTGAGGGGAGACCCTCCTAAAGGGAGCAGAAGTTTTATCCCTGAAAAGGGGGGCAATAACTATGCTTCAGATTTAGTAAAACAAATAAACGAAATGGCCGGGAGCCGATTTTGCACAGGAGTTGCTGGTTATCCTGAGAAACACTTTGAAGCTCCAAATCTTGAGATTGATATGGAGAACCTTAAGAAAAAGGTAGATGAGGGGGCGCACTACATTGCAACTCAAATGTTCTTTGATAACTCTGCATTTTTCCGCTTTAGGGACAATTGCCGTAAGGCCGGAATTGAAGTTCCAATTATTGCCGGAATCAAACCAATATCGGCAATGAATGATATAAAACTGCTCCCTCAGACTTTTCATATTGATATCCCTGCAGATCTGTACAATGCAGTTAATAAATGCAATTCTGATGAAGAGGCTCGTGAAGTGGGAATTGAGTGGACCACAATGCAGTCCCGGGAACTTATAAAAGAGGGTGTTCCCGGTATTCACTACTATACACTTGGCAGGGCAGACAATATTGCCAGAATTGTCAAAGCCTCATTCTAGAATCAGCAATTCAGGAAATAATTCAGGAAAAAATTCAAGAAAAAATTACAATAAACATAAATAAGAGCAATTTTAACATGAGAGCAAAAGAGTATAAAGTAGCCGATATCTCCCTTGCGGAGTTTGGCAGAAAAGAGATTGAGATAGCAGAAAAGGAGATGCCGGGCTTGATGGCTGTAAGAAAAAAATTCGGCAAATCTAAGCCTCTTGCAGGTGCCAGGGTGATGGGTTCTCTCCATATGACAATACAAACTGCTGTTCTAATTGAGACACTTAATGAGCTTGGAGCAGATGTACGCTGGTGCAGCTGTAATATTTACTCCACCCAGGATCACGCAGCTGCTGCAATTGCAGAGGCAGGAACTCCTGTTTTTGCCTGGAAGGGTGAGACTCTTGAGGAGTACTGGTGGTGTACAGAGAGGGCTCTCGACTTTGGAAATGGTCTTGGTCCAAATCTTATTGTTGATGACGGAGGGGATGCAACTCTTATGATACACAGAGGGTACGATGCAGAGAGCAACGCCTCTGTACTTGATGGCAAAGCCGATACTCAGGATGAGCAGGAGCTTAACAAAATCCTTAAAAAAATTCTTGCTGATACTCCAAAGAGATGGAGTGCAATTGCCCCTGAAATTAAAGGGGTATCTGAAGAGACAACAACCGGCGTGCACAGACTATACCAGATGCTGGAGCAGGGGAAACTTCTCTTCCCTGCATTTAATGTAAATGACTCTGTAACAAAATCAAAATTTGACAACCTTTATGGATGCCGTGAATCGCTTGCTGATGGGATCAAAAGGGCTACAGATGTAATGATTGCAGGTAAGGTTGTTGTAGTGTGCGGATATGGTGATGTGGGAAAGGGTTGTGCCCGGTCTATGAAGGGTTACGGGGCAAGGGTTATTGTTACAGAAATTGACCCTATTTGTGCTCTTCAGGCTGCAATGGAGGGTTTTGAGGTTAAAAGGGTTGAGGATACACTCTCTGAAGGGAATATTTTTGTCACTACTACCGGAAACAAGGATATAATCACTGCCGAACATATGGCAGGGATGAAGGATCAGGCAATTGTCTGCAATATCGGCCACTTTGATGACGAGATTCAGGTTGCCCGCCTTGAGCAGTGGCCTGGTATCAAGCGCCTGAACATCAAACCTCAGGTTGATAAATATACATACCCGGATGGTCACTCAATTTTTCTGCTTGCTCAGGGAAGGCTTGTGAACCTTGGTTGTGCCACCGGCCACCCATCGTTTGTTATGAGTAATTCATTTACAAACCAGACGCTTGCACAAATTGAACTTTGGTCTAAAAAATATGAGCTTGGTGTATATATGCTTCCTAAACATCTTGATGAGGAGGTGGCTCGCCTGCACCTGGAGCAACTTGGAGTTAAACTCACAGTACTAACTCAGGATCAGGCTGCCTATATAGGTGTTCCTGTGGATGGACCATTCAAGCCCGAGCATTACAGATACTAATCATTTATTAATGATTATGGACATTACTGTTCTGATAATGGCAGGCGGCTCAGGGGAGCGTTTCTGGCCGCTTAGCACAAAAGAGAGGCCCAAACAGCTTCTTAAACTCGTTGACCAGGAGAGGAGTCTGATCAGGATGACTGTTGACAGAATCCTCCCTTTGGTCTCTGC
>JAGPLK010000053.1:0-3798 GCA_018053445.1 Bacteroidales bacterium
ATCTGATAAGATCTGCCATCTATGGTTAAATTAATTTTTCTTTTTTCCATTGCTTATTCCTCCTCTGTGTTAACAGTTACCCTTACATCGCATCTCAGACACCTGGATGCCTCTGCATACGCCTGCTCTTTTGTGTAACCTAAATTAATCTCCTTGAAGTTTCCAACTCTCTCCTCAAGTGGTCGTTTAATTGTATAGTGCCTGTTACCACCTTCCGGTTTTAAAGGAACCTCATCACTATAGTCAAAACCTCTGAAAAGTTTATGGAATCTTCTCTTGTTCATTAACTTCCAGTCAATAATTTCGGCTGCTTTTTTAGCTATACCCATAGCCTCGGCAGCTGTAGCCGGTCCGGTCACAGCATCACCAACGGCGTATATCCTTGGGTGATTTGTCATAAATGTAAAGTGGTCAGCATCAATATTGCCATTGCTAACTGTCTTGATCCCGAACTCTTTAACAAATGAGGCTTCAACCTCTTCACCTACAGCCATTATCACTGTATCGCAAGGAAGAATAAAAGACTCACCTGTAGGGACAGGTTTTCTTCTGTTGGAGAGGTCTATTTCCCCACAAGCCATTTTCATTAGTTCGATACCCCTTACCTTATCGTTGGTATCTGCAAGAATCTCTTTAGGAGTACTCAAAAACAGGAAGTTTACACCCTCCATCTCTGCACCCTTAATCTCATCCTTGTTAGCTGGCATATCGGGCTTCATTCGTCTGTAGACAACAGTTACCTCGGCACCAAACCGCTGAGCAGTCCTTGCAGCATCAATTGCTACATTTCCTGCGCCAACAACAACTACATGTCTGCCCATCTCCGGAACCTTACCTTTAGCAACATCTTTAAGGAATTCCATTCCGGAAAGGACACCATCTAGTTCGCTGCCATTGATTCCAAGGCTCATATCCTTATGAGCTCCAAGAGCCAGTATAACAATATTGTAGTCTCGTTCAAGCTCCTCCATGGAAATATCTCTGCCTATTTTGGTATTAAATACAATATTTACACCCAGATCTTTAATAAAATTCACCTCGTGATCAAATACATCCAACGGGAGTCTGTATTTTGGAATTCCCCATCTCAGAATACCACCCGCTTCTGACTCGGATTCAAATATTGTAACATCATGCCCCAGCCTTACCAGATAGTATGCAGCGGTAAGACCGGCAGGGCCGGACCCTACAATTGCAATCCGTTTGTGAGTCTGAGGGAGTTTCTCTCTTATAAGTCTCTCATATACCTTTTTAGCAAAACCTTCAATATAGGCTGTGTCAGATATATACCTGTGAATATCTCCCTGAGATACAGAGGCATCAATTGCCTCTCTCCTGCACTTCATCTGGCAGTGGAAGTGGCATATTCTTCCTATTGAAGATGGCAGAGGATTATCTCTTAGCGTTGATTCAAAGGCATCCTGCAATTTATCCTCCTTAAGAAGCTGCAGATATCTCGGAATATTCATATGCAAAGGGCAGCTGTTTTCGCATAAAGCTGAGAAGAGCTCCTGACAGACACCTGCTTCACATTTCTTCTCAATCATATGGTGGTCATACTCATCCCTGAAGTATCTCAGTGTAGTAAGGACAGGGTTAGGAGCAGTCTGGCCAAGACCACAAAGTGCGGTGGATTTAATAACTTTTCCAAGGTTCTCGAGAGCATGTATATCTGCCTCTGTTGCTCTTCCTTCAGTGAATTTATTAATTATAGTTAATGTTTGAGCAAGACCCTCCCGGCAAGGAGTGCATTTTCCACACGACTCACCATTGGAGAACTCAGTAAAATATCTTGCAACATCCACCATACAGTTATCCTGATCCATTACAACCATTCCTCCTGATCCCATGATTGACCCAAGAGAACTCAGCGACTCGTAATCCACAGGGGTGTTGAGATAATCCACAGGAATACAGCCTCCTGAAGGCCCTCCCGTCTGGACAGCTTTTACCCTTTTCTGAGTTCCGGTTCCCTCTCCAATTTTAAATACTATTGTTTCCAGGGTTGATCCCAGAGGAAGTTCTATAAGTCCTGTATTCTTAACCTTGCCTACAAGAGAGAAAACCTTTGTTCCGGAACTTTTCTCAGTTCCCACACCGGTAAACCACTCTCCGCCTTTGGAGATTACAACCGGAATATTACACCAGGTTTCAACATTATTAATATTTGTAGGCATTCCGTACAAACCCTTTTCAGCTGGATATGGCGGGCGCGGAGATGGTCTTCCCGATTTACCCTCAATACTGTGAATAAGAGCTGTCTCCTCTCCACAAACAAAAGCGCCGGCACCCTCAACAATATCCAAATCAAAGCTAAAGCCTGAGTTTAGTATATTTTCACCAAGTAACCCGTATGCTTTGGCTTGTTCAATGGCACTCTTAAGCCTTCTGACAGCAAGCGGATACTCTGCCCTGATGTAAACAACCCCTTTGGTTGCTCCCATCGCAAAAGCTCCAATAGTCATACCTTCAAGCAGCATAAACGGGTCGCTCTCAATCTCGTTTCTATTCATAAAGGCCCCTGGATCTCCCTCATCGGCATTGCAAATAACATACTTCTGAGCAGCCTCCCGTTTAGCCATCATCTCCCACTTGATTCCTGTAGGAAAGCCGGCACCGCCCCTGCCTCTCAATTTTGAACTTTTTACTTCATCAACAATAGCTGATGCATTCATTTCAAAAAGGGCTTTATATAGAGGCTGATAACCGCCTACAGCTATATATTCCTCAATATCATCCGGAACGATAAGTCCGCAGTTACGAAGAACTATCTTTTTTTGCCATTTGAAAAATGGAATTTCATTCCATAAAGGATAATCTGTAAGTCCTCTGCCAAACTCAAACTTCCCTGTTATGAAGTCCCACTCCTCAATCCTGCAGAGAACATTTCTAAATGGCATTATACCTTTGACGATACCTCCAATAATTGGAATCACATCAATTTCAGAAACATTATGCATTATTATAAGAGGGAATCCGGGCATATAAATATTAACAAGCGGCTCCTCCGAACAAAATCCAAAACAGCCTGTCTTTTTAAGAATTATATTCAGATCCCTCTCTTTTATAATTCTCTCAAAACTGTCATATAACAGCTCTGCACCTCGCCCAATCCCACAAGTTCCCATTCCTACTGCAATGTAGGGTTTATCCGGGAGGACCTTCTTAGAAGCACTCTCCCTGAGTCTGTTTAACTCAACTAAGTCTGAGATTCTCATCTTTATTGTCCTCCTGTAAATTCTGTAATAATTTCTTTATCTGTTCAGAGGTCACATTACTGTAAATCACTCCGTCCACTGCCACAACCGGGGCCAGGGCACACTGGCCAAAACAGGCTACTGTTTTAACCGTAATCTGCTTGTCTTCTGTAGTAAACGAGCTCTCTCCTGAATCAAGGGCCTCTTTACACCCGGGCAGTATTGAGAGATCGTCAAGTAAAATTTTGGATCCTTTTGTATGGCAGGCGGTTCCCCTGCATACAATAATCGTATGCTTACCCTGAGGTTTCAGGTTGAAAAAAGAGTAGAAGGTAGCCACGCCATAGATTTGTGACAGAGGCACCTTTACAGATGAAGAGAGATACTCCATACTGGCATCATCAAGAAATTTAAACTCACTGGCCTCCTGTATCTCTTCCATAACAGTAAGCAGTTCACCCGGTTTCCCTTTGTACCTGGAGATTATCTCGTCAATAACAGTCGTATTGACTCGATTTTCTTCGATTGCGTTCATAGGCTCGTCATTTTGTTAAAAACTGGTTCGTTTTGTGTATTTTGTATGTAAAAGCTGATGGGATTT
>JAGPLK010000053.1:3898-10705 GCA_018053445.1 Bacteroidales bacterium
TGATGGGATTTCCTTATTGGCATTCCATAATCTTCTGCATAAATAGCCTTTGCCCTCTTCTCCCTGATCTCAGGATTTGTTGGTATAGGCTGACCTCCGCCGCCAAGGCATCCGCCCGGGCAGGCCATAAATTCAATAAAATGGTATTTTGATTGTCCTGATTTTAATTCATCCATTACAAGCTTTGCATTGGCAAGGCCATGAGCAACTGCACATTTAAGTTGCACACCCTCTAAAAACGACCACTCTTTCAGAGGATTCTCAATCACAATAGATGCCTCTTTAACCCCCTCCATCCCTCTGACAGGGGCTATATTTAAGTTTTCAAATGGCACCTCTCTTCCCGTTACAAGCTCGTAGGCAGTTCTTAATGCAGCCTCCATAACTCCGCCTGTTGCTCCGAATATTACCCCGGCACCGGTTGATTCTCCCATTAATCTGTCAAAATGCATATCAGGCAGTTTAAGAAAATCAATACCCGCCTGCTTAATCATTATTGCAAGCTCCCTTGTTGTGAGAACATAATCAACATCCCTGTAACCACTATCTCTCATCTCAGGGCGGGCAGCCTCAAATTTTTTGGCAGTGCAAGGCATAACAGAGACCGAAACAATTTTTGAAGGGTCTATCTTTTTAGCCTTGGCGTAGTATGTCTTAACCAGTGCTCCAAACATCTGCTGAGGCGATTTGCACGATGAGAGATGATTGAGGAAATCGGGATAGAGATGTTCAATAAATTTAATCCAACCCGGTGAACAGGATGTTGCCATAGGGAGAACAACATCATTCATAGATTTCTCAAAGAATGTTGTCACTCTGGCGTGCTCCCCTTTGTAGGACATTGTAAGAGCATTAACACTTTGCAACTCTGAGCAGGTTCTGACACACCTCTGACATCTTATGCACTTACTGTCATCTTTTATAATTGATGGTGAAAAGTTATCAATAGTGTAATTTTTGAAAGGGATTAAATCTATAAAATCCTGAGTCATAATTTTATAATCAGAGGCAAGCTTCTGAAGCTCACAGTTTCCGTTCCTGTAACAACTTGTACACTCTGCATTATGTTCGGATAGTAGTAATTCAATTATATGCTTTCTGGAATTT
Organism: Bacteroidales bacterium; assembly: GCA_018053445.1. Lineage (GTDB taxonomy): Bacteria > Bacteroidota > Bacteroidia > Bacteroidales > UBA932 > Bact-08. The sequence continues at coordinate 5,006 of JAGPLK010000053.1, forward strand.
CTCACTTTTAAAGTATTTGTAAGTACCTCCATCCCATCTTCACAAGGAGTGGAGCAGGCAGCTGCAAGTCTTTTCTGACCGGCTATCTCAATGACACAAACCCGGCAATTTCCTGCAACACATAAATCTTTATGATAACAAAGAGTTGGAATGATTACACCCGATAATCTTGCTGCTTCAAGAATGGATGTCCCCTTTTCCACCTCGGTTGTTTCACCGTTTATGGTAATTTTAATTCTCTTTTCCATTACTGTAATTGTTAAATGATCAGTAAATCATCTCCTCTCTGAAATTTTCTACTATAGAGGAGAAAGAATTTGCCACAGACTGTCCGAGACCGCATTTGGCAGTATAGGTCATTGTCTCTGCAAGTTTGAGCAGTTTATCAAGATAACCGGCATTTTTCTCTCCTCTTTTAACTGCCTTAATACCCCTCAAAAGCTGCTGACATCCAACCCTGCAAGGAGTACACTGACCACAAGACTCTTCTGCAAAGAAGTTAAGATAATTATCCAGAACATTATACATAGAGCGAGAGCTGTTAAAGAGCATCATTGAGCCTCCGGTAGGGAGAGAGATGCCTACAAGTCTTCCCTGAAAGCCGATAGTAGTTTCGGCAAACCTCTTCCTGGGTACCAGGAATCCCGATGCTCCACCAACCTGAACAGCCTTTGTGTCATCATCACCAAACTCCTCTACAAAATCAGAGAGGCTCATTCCAAGTTCCAGCTCGTATATCCCCGGCTTAGGTGTATCTCCGGAAACAGAAAAGAGTTTGGTTCCTCTTGAAAATTGAACTCCCAGATCGTAGAACCTTTTGGCCCCATATCTGAAAATTGTAAAAGTATGAGCCAGTGTCTCCACATTGTTTATAACTGTGGGCTTATTTAAATAGCCGGAAGTGGTAGGAAATGGCGGTTTGTTTCTTGGCTCCCCTCTCTTCCCCTCCATAGATTCAAACAGGGCTGTCTCCTCTCCGCAGATATATGCGCCGGACCCAAGAAAAATTGAGATAGAGAAATTAAAGTTCAGTTTTTTACAAACTCTTTCAAACTCAATAATTGCCTTTTCAAGTCCATCTTTCAGAAAAAAATACTCTCCCCGCAAATAGATGAAACCTTTAGTTGCACCGGTTACATGTCCGCAAATGGCTATTGCTGTGAGGACCTTAAACGGAACTCTGGAGAGAATCTCCCTGTCCTTAAAAGTTCCGGGCTCTCCCTCGTCTGCATTACAGATAATGTACTTCTCATCCGACTCAATTTCAGAGGCCACTTTCCATTTTAATCCTGTAGGAAAACCGGCACCGCCTCTTCCTTTGAGTTCTGAACTTATAAGTTCGTTAATCAGTTCATTTGGTTTACGACTGAGGCTTTTCTTCAGCACATCTTCCCAGTCGTTATCATTTTTGAAAATAAAGTCTGCCCTTTTAAGCAGATGTGTTGATGTCATTTTTTGTTCCTCCCACATTACTGTTTATGTAACTGGTCAGAATCTCACGGACCTTGTCCGGAGTTAATTCGTTGTACACTTCGTTGTTGATCAGCATTGCCGGAGCCTTATGACAAAAGCCCAGACAATTGGTTTGAAGCAGAGAGAAGTTGCCATCCGGCGTTGTTTCACCTACCTTGATTTTTAATAGTTCCTGAATTGTCAGTAAAATCTGATTCTCGCCCTTCATTGAGCAAGTAATTGTTTTACAAATCCTGATAATGTACCGTCCCATTTTCTTATGCTCCAGAAAAGAGTAAAAGGTTGCGGTACCATAAACCTCTGCGGCGGGCAGATCCAGTTCTCTTGCAATCTCTGTCATAGAGTACTCAGAGAGGTATTTCTCCTGTTCTACGACCCCTTGTAATATTGGCAGCAGACTGCTCCTTTCGCGACCATGCCTGTCGGCAAGACGCTTGATTAAATCTGAGATTGGTTCCATCTCTTTGAAATAAATAATTATACTGGAAATGGCTACACTAAATACTAAAGGGCTAGTAAATTTATAAAAATATTATAACACAATACTCTTTAGTAATAATAAATATTCAAATAAATACACTTTACTTACAGAGTGTAACTATTTGCTTAAAAAGTTAAACATAATGCTAAAAATTGTAGGGTAAACCAAATGTTGTTCGTCTTGATTGCAGAGACGGAAATTTAAACAATTAATATTTTACCGGAATGAAAACAATTTTTAGGAATTTGACCGGACTGATAATAGCAGTTCTTTTGCTCGCTCCGGGTGAGCGCGCCTGGTCACAATCTGACAAGGGCTTCTTTACAATCTCTGGTACAGTTAAAGAGAGAGGAAGTCTAAAGAGACTTGAGTATTCAGTTGTTGCTCTAAAAGGGTCCAATGTTGGAACTATTGCAAACGCCAACGGGGAGTTCTCGATAAAAATCAAAGAGGGAACAGATTCTAAAGCAATTATTTTTTCTCATCTTGGTTATTCAAATTTTGAATTACCTATAGATGGTTCAAGTAAAAATGACATTACCATATACCTTGATTCCAAAACAAGTCTGCTCGATCCGGTAACCATAATCGGAATGGATGGCAGGGCAATTGTTGAGAGGGCAATAGAAAAAATCGGCACCAACTACTCCACTAAAAATGGGACGTTGTCAGGGTTTTACAGAGAAACAGTAAAAAAGAGAAGGAGTTACATCAATGTATCCGAGGCAGTTGTGGAGATATTCAAAACTCCATACGGCGATGGCGTTGAAAGAGATGCTGTTCAGATATATAAAGGGCGTAAACTGGTAAGTCCTGATCCAAAAGATACCTTAATGGTAAAATTACTGGGAGGTCCCAATTTGTCAATCTATCTGGATATTGTTAAAAATCCAGATCTGATTCTGAGCAGAGAGAATCTGGCGATGTATAGTTTCACCCTTGAAGAGTCTGTAACAATTGGGGAAAGGGCACATTATGTAGTAAGCTTCCAGCCTCAGGTAATTATGCCTTACGCACTCTACTACGGGAAACTGTTTATTGATAAGGAGAGTTTTACTTTTTCAAGGGCCGAATACAGGCTTAGCATGAATGACAGAGGAAAAGCTACTATGGCTATCCTTAAGAGGAAACCATTTGGAATGCACTTTAAGCCGGAAGAGGTTTCATTTATGGTCACCTACAGACAATCCGGAGGGGTCTCACTTCTACACTATATCAGAAGCGAAATCAACTTCAGATGTGACTGGAAGAAGAGATTATTCTCTACCAGCTACTCCATAGTTTCAGAAAATGTAATAACTGATGCAACAATGGATGAAGCAAAAAAGATCTCCGGAAGAGTAGCTTTCAAAGACTCTCACTCTCTTTCTGACAAGGTTAATAATTTCAGTGATGAGAATTTCTGGGAGGACTACAATATAATAGAGCCTGAAGAGTCACTTGAGAACGCAGTAAACAGGTTAAGAAAAGCTATCAACAAAAATTAACAGCTCTACTATTTCGTATATTTGGATGTTGCATAATTTTAGACAATGATTAACGATCTGTTTATTGTAATAAGAGTTAAAGAGGGGGACATAAAGAGCTTTGAAAGTCTATTCAGAAGCTACTACCTCCCCCTGCTTTACTATTCAACAGGAATAACAGGCAGAGAAGATATATCTGAAGAGATTATACAGGAGTTCTTTTACAATTTATGGAAAAACAGGCAAGAGCTAAAAATCACAAAAAGTATAAAAAGCTACCTGTTCAATTCAATAAGAAACAGATCAATTGATTATTGCAGGAAGAGAAAATATGAAGAGTCTCCATCAGAGAATCTTGAAATACTAGGGAGAATCAGCGAAGAGCCTTCACCGGTTGAATTAATGGAGGCAGAAGAGCTCAATTCTATTATTAAAACAGGGCTTAAAAAAATGCCTGCAAGAAGGAGGGATATTTTTCTGATGAGCAGGCTGGGAAACAAAAAACACGAAGAGATAGCCTCCCTCCTCTCACTATCGGTAAAGACTGTTGAGGCCGAAATGGGAAAGGCACTTAAATTACTAAAAAAAGAGACAGGATACACGAGATGAAAAAGAATTATTCAAAGGAGGATCAGGCTAAAACTGATGTTGCCTGGAGAAAACTGAGAGCACGGATTGAAAATGAAGAGGTGATTGAAGAGAGAGTAAGTAAATCAAGGCTCACTTTGAGACCGGTACTATCTTATGCCGCAGCCTTCCTGCTGATAATAACTATTGTTACACTTCTTATCACAAATAGAAAGAATGAAGGGGAGTTGTTTGCCGTTACCATTACAAACGACACACCAGGAACAACCTTTGTAACAAAACTGGATGACGGATCGTACATTTATTTATCAGAAAGAGCAACAGTTGTACATCCTCAAAAATTTAACTCATCCAAAAGAGAGGTAGAACTTTCCGGAGAGGCATATTTTGAAATTGCAAGAGATGAGAATAAACCTTTTATCATTGATGCGGGCGATGCTATAATTGAGGTGCTTGGGACAACTTTTGACCTGTTGTCAAAAGAGGGAGAGACAAAGATCTCTGTAAGAAGCGGCAGAATCAAAATCTCTCATATCAAAAGTGGCGAAAGCGTTGAGGTATCTGCCGGAGAGAGCGCAGTCGCCGGAGAGAGCGGACTGGCCAAATACATTACAGAAGATCTTGAACATTTTAATAAATACACTTCAAGAATGCATTTCAAGGATGAGTATCTGGCTAATATTACAGATGTAATAAACAGAACCTTCCCTGACACAAAAATTGAGTTGGAACAGGGCCTGGAGATCAGAGAGCTCACGGCAACCTTTACAGGTGACAATCCGGACTCCATGGTTCAGCTCATATGCAGCGCAATGGAGTTAAAATACAAAAGAGAGGGTGGGGTAATAAAAATCCATCAGTAAACAGGATGAGAGGTGAAAAACTGATATTCATTTTAACTCTGACATTAGTAATAATGTCTGAATTGCACCTCTCTGCACAAAACAATCCATCTGACAGAACTTTTAAAATATCTGAAAGTCGTGGATCTGCTTACGATTTGCTAAATAAAATCTCCACACAGACAGGTTCACTTTTTATTTACGACAGCAAGGCGGTTGACAACAAAAAAAGAGGAAGAATTTCAAGAGGAGAATACACAATTGAAGAGGCTATAAGAATAATTACACAAGACAATAGCCTAACTATCAAACAAGAGGGTGAATACATCCTTATTTACAAACCTCAGCAAAAAACAGCTGAAAGAGTTTACTCAGGTGAAAAATATGTCAGGATGGAGGGGGTTGTTTTAGACCGTCACAATGGAGAGCCGGTAGTATCTGCAACTGTAAGTCCTGAAGGAGGATCTGTTGGAACAATAACCAATCAGGAGGGGCGGTTCAGACTTACACTACCTGATTCGCTGGCAAAAAGGAATATTTTATTCTCTTCAATGGGTTACGAGCAGAGAAAAGTATCAGGAATTCTGCTCACAGAAAACGATGTTACAATTGAGATGATGCAGTCTGTTATCCCGCTTCAGGAGGTAATTGTAAGAGTTGTTGATCCAAGAAGCATCCTGCTGGACGCAATCCGGAAAAGAGAGTCAAACTATCATCCAAAACCACTTAATATCACTGCATTTTACAGAGAGGGAATTGAATATAAAAGCAACCTCTCACTAAGCGAAGCTGTACTTAAACTATACAAAAGCGGACTATCCCCCTCATTTACATCAGACCAGGCAAAATT
>JAGPLK010000127.1 GCA_018053445.1 Bacteroidales bacterium
GATACCACGGAACTGCATCATCAGCGTCGTTATGCATAATAAGCAACGGGGTCTCTACCTTATCAGCAAAAAAGAGTGGAGAGTTCTCTATATAAAGATCCAGAGCTTCCCATGGTGTCTTTCCTAACCTGCTTTGGGTGTGTTCATACTGGAACTGCCTTACCATTCCACTTCCCCATCTGATACCTCCATATGCACTTGTCATATTTGCAACCGGCGCACCTGCACCTGCTGCTTTCCATTTGAAAGAGTGAGGCTGGGTAATCATATATGCAACTTGATAACCGCCCCAGCTCTGCCCCTGTATTGCTACATTTTCGCTGTCTATCCATGGGTTTTCGCAAAGCATCTTTACACCTGGTACAATACAGTCAATTGCACTTTTGCCCGGATGACCAATTTCATAGACTATATCCGGAACAAATACTATGTACTCATTGCTTACAAAATATGGGATATTAATGGTTGATCTACTTGGTGCAGGTGCTCTGTAAGCATGAAGAAGATCTGAGTTCCTTTCATAGAAATAGGCAATCATTGGGTATTTCCTGGTGGGGTCAAAGTTTTCAGGCTTGTACAAAAGGCCCTCCAGTTCAATACCTGTAGCCGATTTCCATGATACCAGCTCTACACTTCCCCAGTTGTAATCCGCCTGTTGCGGGTTAATATCTGATAACTTATTTTGTGTTTTAAAGTGATCTTTGGATACCCAGACATTAGGTGAGTTAGTGAAGTTTGCTTTTGAATATACTATCTCTTTGCCTCTTTTACTCATAACAACAGAAGCAAATGTAAATGGCTCCATATTCCATCGCTTCATCAAAGGTTTTCTTGCAGAGATGTCCTTTGAATAAAATCCATTCTCTTTGGTTTTGTTGTCAAATGCAGAGAAATAGAGTATTGATTTCTCTTTTAGTGGCTCGCTGTCTCTTAGTTCCCTGTCAGGCCTTATAATTCTGAATGTTAATTTCTCTGCTGCCCCTTTACCCTCAGTTATATTTTCAGGAGCTCTCTCCCCTTTGGGGTCAAATTTCCAGATATCATATCTGTCATAAATATATACCGCTTTATCTCCTTCAATCCAGCCCCCGGTCCCGTATGAAGAGGCCATGGAAGGAGAGTCGTGAAGTTCATCGGCAAAAGAGATGGTCATTCCATTAGTCAGCTTTACTATTTTCTCCTCCATAATGTCAAGCGAATACCAGTTTTTGTCGCTATTATCATACCATACGAAGAAATTCCCATCAGGAGAGATTGAGTAACTGCTCATATAAACACCTTTTGCGGCTACTCTTGAGCTCCCTGTGTTTATATCAATAATAATGAGATCTCTCTTTGGATTTGCATCCCACTGAGACTCGATTCTGTAGTCAAAATTTGTAATTGACAGCGCTTTTTGGGAGGACCATTTTGCAGGCACAATAACATTTTCATACTCCTCTTTTGCAAGTTGCACAAATGAAGGCTCACCATCAAGTTCAATCTTGCTTAAATAGCTTTTGCGAATTTCACGCTGTATGTTTTTTAATTGCATTGGCTGCACATAAGGCTCGGCATAATGCCATATATCAAGTCTTGCTACATCAGGTTCTTTATTGGTTGTGTCTTTTTCTCGCATTACAGGAGAGATTCCAAAAAATAGCCTCGTCCCCTCTTTGTTCAATTCCAGGCTTCTGTTCTCACTTATGCGCATACCTTCAGGCAGAGAGGCACAGCTGTTGTCAATCAGAATTCTGGCCTCCGGCATGCCGGATCTGTATTCCAGAATTGAGATGAATTTATCCTTATTCTGTTTTATTGTATCCAGTTTTGCGTAGAAAACCATCCTTGAGTTATCTTCACTGACAACAGGAAGTTTTAAGCTCTGTTTAAGGGTTGCTAAAAAAATTGGTTTAACAGATCTGTTTGCAGGAGTGTACATAAATAGTCCGGCTTTATTCACAGAGTCTTTAGAATTGGGTCTTGATACAAAAAACAGAGTATCTCCTCCTCTTGAAAAGTCATAATCTGCTACATTCCGTAATGTATCTGAAAAACCTGTTGTAATGCTGTATACATATAATTCAGTCCCCTGATCTTTATCCATTTTCACAGGTTTCTTCCCCTTTGCTGTATCAGCAGGCGGTGTCGTCTGGAATGCAAGATATCTATTGCTCAATTTAGCCATTTTATATCCTTTCAGATATGGAAATTTCCGGAGATCTCCTGTTTCAAAATTGTAAATGGCAAGAGTATCTTTAGGCATCTGATCCGGTTTGCTTTTTTTTATTCTGGCCTCTTTAGTCTGTATGAATAAAGGCTTAATAGAAAATGTAGCAAACCTGCCATCAGGAGTTATTCTGGCAGAGGTGCCTCTTTCAAATGTTTTTTGCTGAAGGTTTGTGAGATTGAGAGCAACAAGATATCCATCACCCTCTTGTGCATTCACCTGATAAACGGAGTACTTTCCGTTGTCTGAAACCTGAATATCTCCTATACTTTTCCAGTTATCATAAACGGAGTGATCAAGAGCTTTTTTCTGACCAAAAGATACAACTGAGAAAAGTACAAGTGATATTGTAATAATTCTTTTCATTCTGTTAATTTATTAATTTTTAAGCCATTTATCAAGCCATGAGTAGAATACCCTGTTCCATTGAATACTGTTCTGTGGTTTTAGAATCCAGTGATTTTCACCAGGGAAGAGGAGTAATTCGGAAGGGACACCAAGTGCCTGAGCAGCATTAAATGCAGCCATTCCCTGATCTACAGGAACTCTGTAGTCCATTTCACCATGAGTAATGAGGATAGGCGTATCCCAGTTTTTCACAAGTTTGTGAGGTGAGCTTGCATAGTGCCTGTTGGCAACCGGGTTATTGTCCCATGGTGCACCACCGTTGTCCCAGTGCGGGAACCACATCTCTTCTGTGGTCATATACATATGCTCCTGATTGAAGATGCCGGCATGTGCAATAAATGCAGAAAACATACCTTTATGAATTCCGGCAAGGTAGAATACAGAATATCCACCGTAGCTAGCACCCACAGCACCCACTTTACCCACAAATTTCTCCTTTTTCATCTCTTTAACTGAAGAGAAGTAATCTTGCATATTCAGGCCAGGATAGTCTCCTGAAATCTGATCTGTCCACTCCTGTCCAAAGGCGGTGGTTCCTCTTCTGTTTGGAAGGATAACTATATAGTCATTGGCAGCCATAAGCTGGAAGTTCCAGCGATATGACCATC
>JAGPLK010000128.1 GCA_018053445.1 Bacteroidales bacterium
AAAAATGTTTTTCGCCAACAAGAATTTTTCTTTTTGCAGCAACAATTTCACTCTTTGCTATCAACCGGACTTTTCTAATTTGATTTAGATTTTGTTTCTCTTTAATTGATTGTTTTTCAGTTTCTACAATGTTAAGTTTAAGTATTAGGGTTAGACTTGGGTATATATTGTTTAAAAATTTGCGTAAATATATTAATAAAATCTATTATCAAAGCAAATGTAGCAATAAAAACTTGCTTAATTAACATTTTGTTAACACAAATCTAGTGTAAAGATATAAAAATTCAAATATACAACAAGCAAATGCGTGAATTTTATTGATTATTTAATGTTATTGCCATGTTGATGATGCCATTTTAAGGAGATTGTTGAGCATTACATACATGGAGTCATCAAAATCATCAATATAGGACCTGGAGTTACAGAGAACCACACAATTATAGCCATCTGCACCCATTACCCACATTGATGCTGTACCTGCCAGGTTACCGGAGTGATACCAGGAGCCGGAGAAGAGAGAGCTGTGGTTACACCGCCATCCGAGTGCATACCTATTATATACAGCTGATGGAGTGAGCATTATACCTCTTGTTGCCGGCTGAATAATATCAGCAACCTTTGGTCTGCCGTCAATATGGAACATAAGTTTCATCATCTCCTCTATAGATGCAATAACACCCCCTGCCGCTGCAATGACATTCATATCATTTCCGTATCCGTTGGTTCCATCCTGAGAATAGTAGACAACCTCATTTGCTCTGCGGCCTGCCCTGTCACCACCTACATGAATATCAGTCACTCCCGCTTCTGCTAAAATCTCTTTAAGAAAAACTTCATACTTTTTACCGGAAATTTTTTCAATTATCATTCCCAGCATTCCAAACCCCATGTTAAAATAGCTAAATGCAGTTCCGGGCTCACTCTGATTAGATTTAAGAACATACTCCACCCTTTGGGTCAAAGTCTGACCGGAGAAAGATGAGGTAAACATTGGATCCGGATTACTGGTCCATCCGCTGGTATGCTCAAGCAGATGTCTTACTGTAACCCTGGCTGCTCTCTCTGTTACTCCGGGAAATTCTGAAGATAGAATCCCTGATGAACCAAAGACCTTCTGATCAAGAGAAATTTCCCCCCTCTCCATTAATTTCATTATACATAATGAGGTAAATTGTTTTGAGACACTTGCCAATCTGTAAAGGTGGCCGGGAGTTGCCCGGGTATCACTCTCTGCAATTGCAAAGCCGAGCCCCTTACTGTATACAATCTCCTCATCCTTGGTAATTGCATATGATACTCCCGGAATTGAATACTTACCCATAAATGAGTAGAGTACATTGTCAAAGTTAGCTTTTCCAGTCTGTACCAGTATTTTATAATCTGCAATCTTTCCGCTTTGAGATTTAACCTTTAGTGTTACAGTGTTTGAAAAATCAATTAAACTCTTCCCGCTTGATATTTCAGAACCATTGTAAGAAATGGTAGCCTTTGGAGAGATCGTAAAGCCGGGCTTGAGTCCGGAGAGGGAGATTCCCTCAGGAATAGTTAAGTATATAACTCTACCCGCTACTACACTCGGCACCTCACCAGAGAGGGACGGGTTATCAGATTTTGAGAAGTAGAAAGATGTTATGGAGTTGAGATTGCTTGTTGTCTCAGGAATCTCCTCCTTAGAACAGGATGTTGCAAATAGAATAAGGGCAAAAATTGCCACCTGCGCAAATTTGTGCAGATGGCAATAGTTTTTGAAGTTTTTCATTTAGGTTCGCGGATTAACGGGACATCTCTGCCTCAATTTTTTCAGGAGTATTTGGAAGTCTCTTTTTACCAAGCAGTCTGGCGCCGTTCTCTGTTACGAGAATATCATCCTCAATGCGGATACCTCCGAATGTATAGTACTCCTCAAGCTTTGAGAAGTTAATAAACTGTTTGTTTATACCTTCACTCTTCCATTTTTCAATAAGGGCAGGTATAAAGTAGCAGCCGGGTTCGTTTGTTATTACATGGCCCGGACGGAGCTTCTTACCCATCCTCAGAGACTTAAGACCAAACTGGGTAGCTCTTTTGTACACCTCATCGTATCCAACATAATTCTCCCCAAGATCCTCCATATCGTGCACATCAAGCCCCATCTGGTGGCCGAGTCCGTGTGGCATAAAGAGTGCGTGTGCTCCGGCTGCAACAGCCTCATCGGGGTCACCCATCATAAGGCCGAGATTTATAAGGCCTTGAGTGATTAGTCTAACTGCAGCAAGATGGACAGAGGTATAGGTTATTCCCGGTTTTACAAGTGCGGTTGCCATATCATTTGCAGCAGAAACAATGTTGTAAATATCTCTTTGCCTCTCTGTAAACTTACCGCCAGAAGGAATTGTTCTTGTAAAATCAGATGCATAGTGCATATTTGTCTCCGCACCGGCATCAATTACCAGAAGACGACCATCTGTCAGTGTCTGGTGATGTGTGTGATTATGAAGCGTCTCTCCGTTCTGCGATAATATAATAGGGAAGGACGGCATATGACCGTTAGAGATTGCAATACCCTCCATCAGCCCTACCAGCTCCTGCTCCACCACACCCGGCTTTGCCATTCTCATAGCTGTATAGTGCATTGCGTACCCTATATCTGCAGCCTTATCAAGTTCAGCAATCTCCAGAGAGTCTTTTATCTCTCTTAAAGCAACTACCCCTTTAATGAACTCTTCCGATGCAAGCTCTCTCTGTTTGTCAAAAGGGGCCTGGAGTAATTTAAATAACTGTATCTGATTATGATATCTGTATGGAGGGAGGAAATGAACATCTCTGCCCAGAGACTTTGCTCTTGAAAGATACTCTTCCAGTTGAGCGGCCGGCCTGACATTTCTAACACCAACCAGTGAAGCCTTCTCTGACATTAGTGGCTGGGGACCCATCCAAATTATATCATCTATTGTAACATCATTACCAAAAATAATCTCCTCTCCGCTGTCGATATCTATTACAGCTGATAAATCCGGTTCATCCAAACCAAAGAAATAGAGGAATGTAGAATCCTGACGGAATCTGTAAGTATTTCCAATATAGTTAATTCCGGCTTCTGAGTTGCCAAGAAAAAGGAGTACTCCTGACTTAATTCTTGAGGCAAGTTCCCGCCTCCTTTTTGCATATACATCTTTTGAAAACATATCAATCTGTTTTTGTCGTTTCAACAAAGATACATTTTTTAAAACCA
>JAGPLK010000054.1 GCA_018053445.1 Bacteroidales bacterium
CTTCCGGACCCATATCAATTATCCAGGCTGCGCATTTCACCACATCCATATTATGCTCAACCACTACGATAGTGTGTCCTCTGGCAATAAGTTCATTGAATGAGTCCATCAGCTTTTTAATATCGTGGAAATGGAGCCCGGTTGTAGGTTCATCAAATATAAACATAATTGAGCCGTGAGAACTCTCTTTGCCAAGAAATGAAGCAAGTTTAACACGCTGACTCTCTCCTCCGCTAAGGGTGCTGCTACTCTGTCCCAGCATAACATAAGAGAGTCCCACTGCCTTTAATGGCTTTAGTTTCTCAGCAATTCTCAATGCAATCGGCTCTTTTTGAGCAGAGAAAAACTCTATTGCCTCCTCAACACTCATATTCAAGATATCATTTATATTATATCCTTTATATCTCACCTCAAGGATATCATCCTTAAACCTTTTACCCTGGCATGAGTCACAAACCATCTGAACATCAGCCATAAACTGCATCTCAATTTTTATAACACCCTCTCCCTGACACTCAGGACATCTGCCTCCATCAATATTGAAAGAGAAGTGGGAGTGTCCAAAACCGTTTGCCTTTGCGTATGGCTGCTCAGAGAAGAGTTTTCTGATTTCATCATACACTTTTAGATATGTAGCCGGGTTAGATCTGGTTGATTTTCCAATTGGATTCTGGTCCACATACTCAACAGCAGTAATTTTATCCAGATCCCCTCTCAGCTCCTTGTGAGCACCTGGTTTATCGCCAAGCTGATTAATCCTTCTGGAGAGTGCCGGATAGAGAATATCCCTTACAAGTGTAGATTTACCGGATCCGCTTACCCCGGTAACTGCAGTAAAGACCCTTAGAGGAAACTTTACATCAATCTCCTTTAGGTTGTGCTCGTATGCACCCGCTACTTCAATATATGAGCTCCACCTTTTCCGTTTTTCAGGCACTTCTATTTTCTCCTTCCCAAATATATACTGAAGGGTAAGGCTTCTCTCCATCTCTTTCTCAGGTATATCTCCCCTTACCTTGCCCTGATAGACCAGCTCTCCACCCCCTCTTCCTGCAAGAGGGCCTATGTCGATGAGTTCATCGGCAGCCTCAATTATCTCCTCATCGTGTTCAACAATAAGGACTGTGTTACCAAGGTCTCTGAGGCGCTCTACGACAGATATGAGCCTTGCTGTGTCCCGTGGATGCAGTCCGATACTCGGTTCGTCCAGTACATAAAGAGAGCCGACCAGATTACTTCCCAGAGAGCTAACCAAATTAATCCGCTGGCTCTCACCACCTGACAGAGTGTTTGACGGGCGGTTAAGCGTAAGATAAGAGAGACCAACTGAGTCAATATATGTGAGTCTGTCCTGGAGCTCTTTAAGAGCACGGCCGGCAATTCTGGATTGATAATCATTCAGTACAAGGTTATCAAAGAAGTTCTTCACCTCACCTATTGACATCTCCAGAAGATCACTTATATTTTTACCTCCAATCTTTACATATAATGCCTCTTTTCTAAGCCGGGCACCACCGCAGGATGGGCAGACACTCTTTCCGGTATAACGGCTCTTCATTATTCTGTACTGAATTTTGTACTTATTCTGATCAAGTATTTTGAAAAACTCGTTAAGGCCTGTGAAATACTCATTTCCTGTCCATAAAAGCAATTTCTGCTCTTTTGAAAGCTGGTAATATGGTTTATGTATAGGGAATCCAAACTTATCTGAGTTATTAACCAGCTCCTCCCTGAAGAGGCTCATTGTTTCGCCTTTCCAGCAGGCAATTGCCTCTTGGTATATTGAGAGTGATGAGTCAGGGACAACCAGCGCCTCATCAATCCCCAAAACTTTACCATATCCGGAGCATTCGGGACAGGCACCCAAAGGATTATTAAAACTGAAAAGAAGTTCTGTGGGTTCTTCAAAAGATATTCCATCGGCCTCGAAAAGGGTGGAAAATGGCTTTGGCACCTCTCCTTTTCTGCCTGTTGAAATAAGCAGAGAGCCCCTTTCGTCTCCTAAAGCTGCGCTTACATTAAATGCTGTGTTCAGTGAATCCTGAAGCCTGGAAATAAGTTCATCACCGCTCTCCTTAACCAATCTGTCAACCAGCAAAGAGTAATCACCAACGGGCACTTTTTCAGAGAGGAGGTCATCAATTCTGACAAGCTCACCATCCAAAAAGAGTCTTGTAAACCCCTGTTCTTTAATTGCAAGTAATTTCTCAACCCCGTTGAGGGTTTTAAGCAGGCCAAGTGGAACCAAAATATAGACAGGTGTTCCGGTTTCCAGAGAGAGAATATACTCAGAAACATCTTTTACGCTGTGTCTTTTTACCTGCTCTCCAGTAACCGGAGAGTAGGTTATACCTACCCTTGCGTAGAGCAACCGGAGATAGTCGTATATTTCAGTAGTAGTTCCAACAGTTGAGCGTGGATTTCTTGTGTTAACCTTCTGTTCTATGGCAATAGCCGGTGGAATTCCGGATATCTCATCTACATCCGGTTTGGACATCCTTCCCAAAAATTGTCTGGCAAAAGATGAAAGGCTCTCAACAAATCTTCTCTGACCCTCAGCAAAGATGGTATCAAAGGCCAGACTCGATTTTCCGGAACCTGAGATGCCGGATACTACAACAAGCTTCTCCCTGGGGATACTAAGGTTTAAATTTTTAAGGTTGTTTACCCTTGCCCCTTTTATATTTATATTGTTATCAAACATTTGATATTCTGCTAACTGTTTTTACCCCCTTCAGTTTCCTGAGGTTAAATATTATTTTATCAAGCATCTGATTATTCGGTATCAATACCTGAAGTTTAGCTTCCACCATACCTTTATTCCCGGAAATAGAAAAATGCCTTAATGTTATGTTAAAACCGGAAACCAGATCCATTATCTGCCTGCCAAGCCCCCCCTCTTCGTATGCACTTATTCTTATTGCAGCCTGAAAACTGTTTGATATTGCACTCTCCTTCCATCTTGCACTCTGAACTCTGTATGGATAGTTTTCAATAAGCCTTGAAGCATTTGGACAGGTAATCCTGTGAATTTTAATCCCCTCCCTGATAGTGACAAAGCCAAAAATATCATCACCTTTTATTGGATTACAGCATTTTGCAAGTTTAAAATCGATATTATTGAGCTTTTCATCAATAATCAAATAATCACCGGGAGTAGTTTTTGACTGAACCCCCTTAATTTCAGTTATCTCTTTTGACTCCTCTGCATCATCTCTGGACTGTATAATACTCTTAATTTCAGAAATATCTACAGTTGAATTACCCAGTGCAGCAAAAAATTCGGATATACTTTTAAGCTTATAGTGTTTAACCAGAAATGCCAGGATATCATCATTAAAACTGAGTTTCCAGTTGTTCATCCTCCTCTCGAAAAGCTCTCTGCCTGCTGATGCTGACTTTACCTCATCCTCTTTGACTTTAAGTTTTATCCTGGCCCTTGCCTTGGAAGAGACTACAAAATTGAGCCAGTCAATTGAGGGTTTCTGGTTTTTATTTGAAATAATTTCAACAACATCTCCGGTCTTAAGCCTCTCTCTTATGGAGCATAGTTTTCCGTTAACCTTTGCTCCTGAACACTTGAGCCCAAGATTAGTGTGAATATCAAAAGCAAAATCAAGTACACTGGCGTTTTTTGCGAGTTTTCTAAGATCTCCGGCAGGGGTAAATACGAATATCTCCTCCATCTCTGCAAAATCCATTATGTCAGGATTACTTTTCTCCGGTGATTCAAGTAACCTCTTTACGCCCTCTAGCCAGTAGTCAAGTCCCCCTGCACTTTTAATCCCTTTATAAGACCAGTGAGAGGCGTGACCGCTCTCTGCAATTTCATCCATCCTCTCACTTCTAATCTGAACCTCAATAGTACTCCCCTGAGGGCCTGAAACAGTTGTATGCAGTGATTCGTATCCATTTTCCTTAGGAACAGTAATCCAATCCCTTAACCTTTTTGTATCTGGCTGGTAATACTCTGTTACGATAGAGTAAACATTCCAGCACACCTCTTTTTCTGTCTCTGGTGAAGAGTCAATGATAATCCGGATGGCAAAAAGGTCTGCTACCTGCTCAAATGAAATCTGCTGTTTTTGCATCTTTTTCCATATTGAGAAAGCTGTCTTTGTTCTGCTCTTAAGCCTGTACCTGATATGGGCTCTCTTCAGAGCCATTTCAACCGGCTTAACAAACAGATCTGTAAGCCTCTTTCTCTCCTGCTCTCCTGCCTTCAGTTTATTTGCTACCAGTCTGTAGTTTTCTGGATCTGTGAATCTGAAGGCAATGTCCTCCATCTCACTCTTCATTTTGTAGAGTCCCAGCTGGTGAGCAAGCGGGGCATAAAGAAACTGGGTTTCGGTTGACTTTTTAACCTGTTTTGATTTAGGAAAACTCTCCAGGCTTCTCATCACCTCAAGTCTGTCAGCAAGTTTAATCAGAGTTACCCTGGGATCTCTGGAATAAGACACTATTAATTTTCTAAAATTCTCTGCCTGAAGACCTGTCTCTTTAGGTTTAATTTCTGATATTTTATTAAGACTCTCAACTATGTTAAGAACCTCATCCCCAAACTCCCCCTTTAACTGTTTTATCCCATCCCTCTCAACCCTGAAGGCCTCGTGCAGGAAAACAGCACATACAGCAGGCATAGGAAGTCCTACCTCTGAAGCAACAATCTCTGCAACTGAGGTTACATGGTTCATAAATGGATTCCCGTCGTCTCGCTTAACTCCTTCAAGGGAGGCGGCGGCAATCGCTGCAGCTCTTGATAGCAGCTGCAACTCCCTTTCAGATGAATTTCTGAAAATTTTTTCTAGCTTTTCTGAAATCATTTGCCTCTCTTTTCTAAAATATTTCTTAATGCAACCATCTGATCACGGAACTTAGCCGCTCTCATAAAATCGAGATCCGCCGCCGCCCTCTCCATCTCCTTGCGCGCCTCATCTATGGCCTCTCTGAGCATTTCCGGGTTAAGATATGCCATTACAGGATCGGCAAGGAGAGGACTCTTTTCAGAGTCTTCGAGCTGAAAGTCCCTGCTCTTACCAAGAACACTCCTTACCTGTCTTGCAATTTGCCTTGGTTCAATATTATTTAAGAGGTTGTACTCCTTCTGTTTGGCCCTTCTTCTCTCTGTCTCCTCTATTGTTCTCTGCATAGAGCCTGTTATTCTGTCCGCATACATGATAACCTTTCCATCAATATTCCTTGCAGCCCTGCCTGCAGTTTGGGTAAGTGACCTCTCTGATCTCAGGAAGCCCTCCTTATCTGCATCAAGTATTGCGACCAGTGAGACTTGCGGAAGATCGAGCCCCTCTCTGAGAAGGTTTACACCAATAAGGACATCAAAACGACCTGTCTGAAAATCTTCAAGAATCTCCACCCGCTCAAGAGTATCAACATCAGAGTGAATATATCTGCTCCTTATATCAATTTTGGTAAGAAATTTATCCAACTCCTCAGCCATCCTCTTTGTGAGAGTGGTTACAAGAACCCTCTCGTCCTTGTCCACTCTTTTACGAATCTCTTCAAGAAGGTCATCAATCTGATTCCTGGTTGGTCTCACATCAATTGGTGGGTCCAGTAATCCTGTTGGTCTAACCACCTGCTCTACAACAAGTCCCTCAGAAACCATAAGTTCATAATCAGCTGGTGTTGCACTAACAAATACCCTCTGCCCAATAAGGGACTCAAATTCCTCAAATTTCAGCGGCCTGTTATCTGCGGCGGCAGGTAATCTGAATCCGTAGTCTATAAGAGTCTCCTTTCTTGCCTTATCTCCCCCGTACATAGCCCTCACCTGAGGTATTGTAACATGGCTCTCGTCAATAATTGTAATAAAGTCTTTTGGGAAGTAGTCAAGCAGACAGAATGGCCTGGTTCCCGGAGCTCTACCGTCAAAGTATCTTGAATAATTCTCTATCCCTGAGCAGTAGCCTATCTCCTTAATCATCTCCAGATCATACTCAACTCTCTGCTTGAGCCTCTTTGCCTCAATGTGCTTTCCTATTTCATGAAGATAATCAGTCTGTTTAAGAAGATCGTCCTGTATGTTATGAATGGCTGCCTTCTGTCTCTCCTTGGTTGTGACAAAAATATTTGCAGGATATACCGATATCTCCTCCATATCCTCTATATGGACTCCGCTCAGCGGATCAAAAAGTTCTATGGACTCAATCTCATCACCAAAAAATATAATCCTCAGAGCTGTGTCTGTGTAGGCTGGATATATATCTACACTATCTCCCCTCACTCTGAAGACGCCTCTTTTAAATTCATTTTCATTTCTGGAGTAGAGGCTGTCTACCAATGAGTAAAGTAGTCTGTTCCGGGATATCTTTGTCCCTCTTTTCAGTTTTATTGTATTGGAGTGAAAATCTTCCGGATTTCCAATTCCGTAAAGACAGGATACGCTGGATACAACAATTATATCCTTTCTGCCGGAAAGCAGTGCACTTGTTGCAGCAAGCCTGAGCTTCTCAATTTCATCGTTTATACTCAGGTCCTTTTCAATGTAAGTATCAGTTGTTGGGAGGTAAGCCTCCGGCTGATAGTAATCATAGTAAGAGACAAAGTACTCAACTGAATTATCAGGGAAGAAGGCTTTAAATTCACCATATAGCTGAGCAGCAAGAGTTTTATTATGACTAAGTATCAGGGCCGGTCTCTGGAGCCTCTCTATCACATTTGCCATTGTAAATGTCTTACCCGAGCCTGTAACACCAAGCAAAGTCATTGCGGAGACACCTTCATTAAGGTATCCTGCCAGCTCATCTATAGCCTGAGGCTGATCGCCTGTGGGGCTGTATGGAGAAACCAGTTTAAAACCCATATAGTTCTCCTTTTACCTCCTTTTTAATGAGGATTTAACCTTTTTCATATAATCTTCCAAACCAGAAACTACCCTCTTCATCATCATATTCTGAAACACTGGATCTGCAAGCATCTCCTCATCCTGAAGACTACTCATAAACAGAGTTTCAACAAGAAGGTTCGGGTAGAAGGTTGGAGCATTTAGAGAGAAGTTAAAGTTACCGATAAGGCCAAAGTTTTTTACATCAAGTTCAAGTAGTCTCTCAAGAACAGATTTTGCAAGATCTCTGTATTCAATATGCTTATAATAAGTACTGGTTCCTCCCGGCCTGAGTGGATTTCCTCCGGCATTGCAATGTACTGAAACCATAAGGTCCACGCCAGCTGCATCAAATATATCCACCCTTTCGTACATTGTAAGATCGGAATCATCGCCTCTGCTGAGAACAACTGAAGCACCTTTTTTCTCAAGCTCTCTTTTAAGCATATATGCCATAGCGAGGTTGAGATCCTTCTCTTTTATTCCCGATGTACTTACTGCGCCGGAGGCTGTTCCGCCGTGACCGGCATCCACCCCTATTCTTAATCCGGCAAGAGAGCCTTTATAGGCTGGTTGAGGGGTGTGTTTCACAGTAATCACCAGTGAATTTCCAATGTATTCCGCTTTATAACCCCAGCTGTATTTATCTTTAAGATAGATGTTAACCCTGTAAATATCATGCGAAACCTGATTAAAATCTACATATTCAACAGACTCCAGATCAAGATACTGAGTTATCCAGTTTGAGTTATTTGCTGCTCCGTGAATCTCTGCCACGATCCTTCTTGGTTCCATCTCCTGGTAAATAATATATGGCAGCCTGTCACTCAGGGCCACCCTGATGACATCACTCTTTCCACTTTTAGAAACACTCCACGAACTGGTAAGTGAAGCAGCAGGTCTTGTTCCTGCAGGCTCTCTCTTTACAAGGGATTTAGGAATAAAAGCGTGTCTGCTGTCTGATAACCTCACTTTATAGAGAAAATTTGCCGAGTCAAGCAGCTCCATCTTAATTCCCGGCGAGAGAAAATTAATTTTAGCCCCTCCAAGTCTGTCTTCCCCTACACCGTAGTTAAGGTAAGCCCTTTCACGGGTCGAGACCACAACTCCCGGAAAATCTGATTCAGGCAGAACAGCCTCTTTAATCACAGGCTTTGCAAGGAATATTGAAAACTTCTCCTCGGAGGCGAATCCATTAATCTCTGCCTTTACCAAGACAGGATTCTCCCCCTCGGCTAGTCTGAGTTCGGCACCAAATGAACCGGTTTTATACTGTTTAACCTCTGTTCCGTTAACATAAACCGTTGATCCGGCAGGTGCCACTCCAGTAATATAGTGTACTGACCCGGGCAGAGCTTTAAGTGTATCTATTTTCCCTCTTACAATCTTTAAGCTCTCCTGAGCAGAAATAGTTGAAAATGATATAAACAGTGCTGCAATAGCTGTCAGATAATAATAAAACAGGTGCTTTTTCATGGCTTGAAATTTGTTATAGATATTACAAATGTATAGAAAATTATGGAGAGCTTAGGTAAAAACGGCCATATCTTAACTTTGGCTGCAGTCGTTATTGGGGCTGCTATTTTGTCATTTTCAATTTTCAGTTCAGTAAAGTACTTTAAATCCTATGACAGGGTTGTATCTGTCAAAGGACTTGCAGAGAGGGATGTCCCGGCTAACAGAGTCATTTGGCCTATCGCATTCAAGGAGATAGGCAACGATCTAGCCTCTCTTTACAGCTCAATTAATTCAAAGAACAAAATAATCAAAGATTACCTCATAGCAAGCGGACTGGATGAGACAGAGATATCTGTATCGGCCCCTCAGATAATCGATATGAGTGCTGAGAGATATCAGAGCCAGCCTGCTGCATACCGTTACAATATTACAAGCGTACTTACTGTAACATCAGAAAAGGTTGAGCTGGTAAGAGGACTGATATCTTCACAATCTGATCTGCTTCAGAAGGGTGTTGCACTAAGTACAGGGGATTACCAATTTGTTACCCAGTTTGTCTACACCAAGTTAAACGAGATTAAACCGGCCATGATTGAAGAGGCCACCAAAAATGCCAGAGAGGCTGCCGAGAAATTTGCGAAAGACTCTCAAAGCAGACTCGGCAAAATCAAGAGCGCAAGCCAGGGCCAGTTTTCAATAAGCGACAGAGATGCAAACTCTCCGCATATCAAAGTTGTAAGGGTTGTCTCTACAGTGGAATATCTTCTGAGAGACTGAAAATTCAGCGATATTGATTATTTTTGCAACGATTTTTTGTAATACACTTTTAAATATAATTGAACAATATGGAAATCAGTAATGTATTTGCCCGCGAGATTCTTGACTCACGCGGTAACCCCACCATTGAAGTAGATGTACAACTCCTTTCAGGTGCCTTTGGAAGGGCAGCTGTTCCTTCAGGAGCATCTACAGGAATAAATGAGGCTCTGGAACTCAGAGACGGTGACAAGAGCCGTTACCTTGGAAAAGGCGTCCTCAAGGCAGTACAAAATGTAAATGACATAATTGCCCCCGCAATCCTTGGAATGAGCGCTCTTAACCAGGCAGAGATTGATAATTTTCTAATTGAACTTGATGGTACCCCTACTAAGTCAAAACTTGGTGCAAATGCTATTCTTGGAGTATCCCTTGCAGTTGCAAGAGCAGCAGCAGACTATCTGCAAATTCCACTTTACCGTTACATTGGCGGCGTAAATGCAGTAACGCTTCCTGTCCCTATGATGAACATTATCAACGGCGGTTCTCACTCAGACGCCCCTATCGCTTTCCAGGAGTTTATGATTCGTCCTATTGGGGCAGCCAGCTTCAGAGAGGGTCTTAGAATGGGTGCCGAAGTATTCCACAATCTAAAGAAGATTTTCCACGACAGGGGTCTCAGCACAGCTGTTGGTGATGAGGGTGGATTTGCACCCGTTCTCAACGGTACAGAAGATGCTCTTGAATCAATTCTTGCAGCAATTACCAAGGCAGGTTATATACCAGGAAAGGACATCACAATTGCTCTTGACTGCGCAGCAAGCGAATTCTACAAAGATGGAATCTACGATTACAGCAAATTTGAAGGCCCTAACGGTGCAAAAAGAGATGCAGCTGCTCAAGTTGAATTCCTAAAATCTCTTGCAGAGAAATACCCTATCGACTCAATTGAAGATGGTATGGCAGAAGAGGACTGGACAGGCTGGAAGATGCTTACAGATGCCCTGGGCACAAAAATTCAGCTTGTAGGTGATGACCTCTTTGTTACAAATGTTCAGTTCCTCAAAAAGGGAATTGAGACAGGATGCGCAAACTCAATTTTGATCAAGGTTAACCAGATTGGTACCCTTACAGAGACTCTCAACGCAATTGAACTCGCTCACCGCAACAAATACACCTCAGTTACTTCACACCGTTCAGGCGAAACCGAGGACTCTACTATTGCAGATATTGCTGTTGCAACTAACTCCGGTCAAATTAAAACCGGATCACTTAGCCGCTCAGACAGGATGGCAAAATACAACCAACTCCTTCGCATTGAAGAGGAGCTTGGAGCGCTTGCTCAGTACGGCAGAAAATAGTCTTGCGGCTATCTCATGCAAGTAACTTGC
>JAGPLK010000055.1 GCA_018053445.1 Bacteroidales bacterium
CTGACCCTGAGGTTCTCGAGTGCTCTGTGCATAGAGAGGATAGATGCCTTAAGGATGTTTACCTTGTCTATCTCTTCAGGGGTGGCCCAGGCAACAGCCCAATCTATTGCTTCGGCCTCAATAATGGCTCTTAGCTTGTCCCGCTGGGACTCTTTGAGCTGTTTGGAATCATTAAGAAGGGGGTGGAAAAAATCCGGAGGCAATATAACTGCCGAGGCATATACAGGCCCGGCAAGAGCTCCTCTGCCCGCCTCATCACAGCCCGCCTCTGAAACGCCCATTATGTGGTATGGAAGTAACAAATCAAAAACTTTCCCCAAAGATAGCTATTTAGAATCTTTCCTGTATCGGGCAAGGGATTCATTGAGCATTCCTATCAGTTTTTTCTGACTCTCAAGTGCTGCTCTGTTTTGATCCAGCAGAGTTTCATATTCTCCCCTCATAAGATTGAAATTTGACTCCAGCTCCTCAATTAATGAACGGCATTGCACAAGTTCTGCCTCAAGACCGGATATCTGCTCCTTGTTGTTCCATCCGGATTCCGGATAGATCAGCTCTTCAGGAGCGATCTTGAGAAGTGAACATATCTCTGAAAGTTGTGGATGAATAATTGAGGTAGTACCCACCTCAATTTTGCGATATCCATTAAGTGACATTTTAAGCTTTTCTGCCATAAACTCCTGCGACAAGCCAAGCTCCCGTCTTCGTTTTCCAATAGCCTGCTTAATGTTTTCGATATTCATAGAAACAAATATAAATTTTGTTGCAGGAGAACAATACGCACGGATAGTGTGTGTAAACAGTATTAAAAGTGCAATTATCTGAAGGATAAAATCTAGAATTGAAAATATATCTGATGGATTTGGAAAAAGATACACAATAAGTGTTTTTTGAGCTTTGATTAAAAATACTTTTGGTGTGTAATCAAAACATAAAATGTATGAAAAAAGTATGTAAGCTCCTTCTTATGAAAGGAGATTTATTTTCTGAGGTTTTTATTGACCTGTTTGAAGAGAAAAAAATATTTCTTGACCCCTCTCTTACATCTTTTGATGTAGTAAAACTATTCCGCAGGGGTGGAGTGTGTTTACCGGCAAGGAGTATTGAGAGGATTAGCAAAAAAGTGACAGGTATTGGCCTGGATGAGTTGTTAATTCTTTACAGGAAGGGGCCTCTATCTTAAAAAAAATAGTTAAATTTGAGTCTTTGCACATTAAAAAACTATAAACAACATATAACCAAGTAATTACTATGAAAGTTTACCCTACTCAGAACATTCGGAACATCGTCCTGCTTGGAGGCACGAAATCAGGGAAGACAACCCTGGCAGAGACAATGATGTTTGAAGGCAAAGTTATTGACCGCAGAGGATCAGTTGAAGCAAAGACCACTGTGAGTGACAATACGGAAATTGAGCAAATCTACCAGCGTTCAATCTATCCCACTCTATTGTATACAGAGTTTATGGATCATAAACTTAATATTATCGACACACCCGGCTCTGACGACTTTATTGGAGGAGTTATTTCTGCATTTAAGGTTGCAGACGCAGGTGTTATGGTGGTTAATGCCCAGCAGGGTGTAGAGGTGGGTACAGAGATATTTGCCAGACAGGCAGAAAAGTGCAAAAAGCCTCTGATTTTAGCTATTAATCAGCTGGACCACGAAAAAGCAAACTGGGAAATGGCTCTGGAGTCTGTCAAACAGACTTTTGGCAAAAAGGTACTGGTTATTCAATATCCAATAGAGACAGGAGTTGGATTCAACAGCTTTATTGATGTTCTTAAGATGAAGATGTATCGCTTCAAAGATGAAAACGGAACCCGTGAAGAGCTGGAAATCCCTGCTGACCAGGCAGATCAGGCTGCTGAGATGCATCAGGTTGTTGCTGAGATGGCTGCTGAGAATGATGAGGCTCTGATGGAGCTCTTTTTTGACAAAGGACAGCTTACAGAGGAGGAGATCAGAGCGGGTCTCAGAATTGGAATTGCAAAGGCTGAGATTATGCCTCTCTTCTGCCTTTCAGGCAGAAAGGATATTGGCGTAAAGAGGCTTATGGAGTTTGTAATTAATGCAGCACCTTCACCTGACAAAATGGTCCAGATGTTAAAAGATGGTACAACTGTCCCTTGTGATTCAGCGGGCCAGCCATCTGTATTTATTTACAAGACTTCGGTTGAGCAGCATTTGGGGGATGTCTCTTTCTTCAGGGTAATGTCCGGTAAAATCACTGAGGGTATGGACCTTGTGAATCCGGAAAACGGATCTAAAGAGCGTCTTTCAGTTATCTATGCCGTTGCCGGAAAGAAAAAAGAGAAAGTTACCGAGATGGTAGCCGGTGATATTGGTTGTACCGTAAAACTTAAGTCTGTTAAGACTAATCAGACTTTGAACGGTGGAAATAAGGAGTGGGCATTTGAGTCTATAGTATTCCCTCCTTCAAAATTCCGTACAGCTATTAAGGCTAAGGCAGAGAAGGATGAGGAGAAACTTGGAGAGATACTCAACCGTGCAAACGCAGAGGACCCTACTATTAAGATTGAGTATTCAAAAGAGCTTAAGCAGACTATCCTCAGCGGGCAGGGAGAGCACCATATTAACATCCTTAAGTGGCACCTTACCAATACTCATAAACTTGAGATAGATCTATTCCCTCCAAAGATTCCTTACAGAGAGACCATTACCAAGGTTGCCATCGCTGATTACAGACACAGAAAGCAATCAGGCGGAGCGGGACAATTTGGTGAGGTTCACCTCCTTATAGAGCCTGTTGTTGAGGGAGTTGCTCCTAATAATAAGTTCAAAATTGAGGGCAAGGAGCTTGTCCTGAATATCAAGGGCAAAGAGGAGTACAAAATGGATTGGGGTGGAAAACTAGAGTACTTCAACTGTATTGTAGGTGGCTCAATTGATGCGAGGTTCATGCCTGCTATCCTCAAAGGTATTCTTGAAAAGATGGAGGAGGGACCTCTTACAGGTTCTTATGCTCGTGATATCAGGGTATTTGTTTACGATGGCAAGATGCACCCGGTTGACTCAAATGAGATTTCATTCAAACTTGCCGGTAGAAACGCCTTTAAAGAGGCTTTTAAAAAGGCTGGTCCAAAGATTATGGAGCCTGTTTATAATGTAGAGGTTCTTGTTCCAAGTGACTATATGGGTGATGTAATGAGTGACCTTCAGAATCGCAGGGCCATGATTGAGGGTATGAGCAGTGATAAAGGCTTTGAAATTCTTAAGGCAAGAGTTCCTCTTGCAGAGTTGAATAAGTACTCTACTACTCTGAGTTCACTTACATCCGGAAGAGCTACATTTACTATGACTTTTGCAGAGTATCAGCAGGTTCCTGCCGAGGTTCAGGATAAGTTGCTTAAAGAGTACGAAGCAAACGACAAGGACGAATAATACTGGATGATTAAGGCAACCGATATTAAAAAATCATACGGAAGCCTTCTTGTCCTCAAGGGAATTGATTTCGAGGCAAAGGAGGCGGAGGTGGTAAGTATTGTTGGAGCAAGCGGGGCTGGAAAGTCCAGCTTGCTCCAAATTCTTGGTACCCTCTCAAAGCCAGATAGCGGGAGGGTTATGATTGACGGGACAGATTTGTTCTCTCTGGGAACAAATGCTTTGGCTGATTTCAGAAACAGAAAAATAGGTTTTGTTTTTCAGTTTCATCACCTTCTACCTGAGTTTTCTGCTGTTGAGAATGTAATTATACCGGCAATGATTGCAAAGGAGAGTGCATCAAAAGCTCGTACTAGAGCAGCTGAGATGCTAACCTCTCTTGGTTTGGGAGAGAGGCTTAATCATAAACCATCAGAACTTAGCGGCGGAGAGCAACAGAGGGTTGCCATAGCAAGAGCTCTTATGAATAATCCCTCTGTAATCCTTGCGGATGAACCATCAGGCAATCTTGATACAGTAACAAAAAAAGAGATTCATAAACTCTTCTTTGATCTTAGAGATAAATTCGGGCAGACAATAATAATTGTTACTCACGACAGAGATCTCGCCTCAATGAGTGACAGAATTCTTGAAATGAAAGATGGGGAGTTTCTTGTTTAAGCAGTTTTCTGTAAGGCAGGAGATTAGCGCGATGAAGGTAAACACAGATGGTGTTCTGCTTGGTGCCTGGTGCTCTCTTCCCCAATCGGTGCCTCTTGAGAGGCCTGTAAGGGTTCTGGATGTAGGAACAGGTACCGGGGTAATTGCCCTGATGGTTGCTCAGCGGCTATCATCTCAGTTTAACAATTTCAACATTGTAGGAATTGATCCGGATGCTCCATCGTCAGAGGAGGCAGAGTATAATTTCAAAGCTTCAAAGTGGAGCAATTCTCTCTCGTCATTACCTCTCTCTTTAAAGGAATTTGCAAACACCG
The DNA here is from genome assembly GCA_018053445.1 of Bacteroidales bacterium. Taxonomy (GTDB): domain Bacteria; phylum Bacteroidota; class Bacteroidia; order Bacteroidales; family UBA932; genus Bact-08. Next base: position 4,380 of record JAGPLK010000055.1, read on the forward strand.
GCAGTGGCTGTTTTGATTTGATTGTCTCCAATCCGCCCTATTTTATAAACTCTCTAAAGGCACCCGCTAAAAGACGGAGTAATGCAAGGCATTCGGAGAGCCTCCCCTTTTATGAACTGGCAGATTGTTCTGCAAATCTGCTTACTCCCTGCGGAACTCTCTCGGTCATTCTGCCGGCAGAGGCGGGTGAATTTTTTGTCTCTGCTGCTGCTTTACACGGGCTCTCCCTTTATCAGATATGCAAAGTGAGCACATTGTCAGGAGAGCCGGAGAAGAGGGTGTTAATGGAGTTTTCTAAAACGAGGGATTTGGGATTAAAAAAATCGGGACTCTCTGTTCAAGAGAGCCCCGGTGGGACATTTTCTGATGACTACAGAAGATTAACAGCTGATTTCTATCTCAAGTTCTGAGGAGCTCCGGGCCCGCCCTGTCCTCTTCTGAGCTGATGAATCATTTTAATACGAAACTTCTCTTCTGTTACATAAATTTTTGCGACCTTTTCTGCAGGAAGAATCCTCATAAACTGGGAGTGGAAATTTTTAAAAATATCACCCTCAGAGGAAAATTCTGAGACATACTTGTCCATAAGAGTTTTAAGTTCAGTTTCTGAAATTTTACTCTCTCCGCTGAGAGCTTTGTCAATATTTTTCAGATTACCCTGAATTCGTCTGTAAGACTTTTCTCTCTCTTTCCAGAAATTATTGTAGATGGGCCAAAACTCCTCTGCCTCTTTTGGGGAGAGCTCTAACTCTGTTGTGAAGAAGGCAATTTTCGCACTCTGAATCTGTTCGTATCTGTTTTGCTGATCTTCACCGGCAGACCATGGCGACAGCAGCGGCTGAGGCTGAGCAAGTGAAAGAACATATAATGCAGAAAACAGTACTGCTAAAGCAATTTTTTTCATTTTTATTTAATCTATAGATGCTAAGTATATTAAACCTGTATTAGTGCTCAGATAGTCCATGATCTCCTCGGGGTCTATCTCTTTCTCCTCTTCTGCGTAGAGAGAATCAGCCGTTGAATCGTAAAAGTCAACAAAGCTGGTCTTTATATAGAGTCCCTCTACAGGGTCGGTTTCTGTAACGATTAAGGTCTCATCTGCTTTCCCGGGACTGAATATATTAATGGTGGCGTAGGCAATAAGAAAGATAATTGCAAATGATGTTACAAGAGCCAGCTGTGGCCTTGCAACGCTCCAGAATGAAGAGCCTCTCTTTCCGGATGCAACTCTTTCTGAGATTGTATCCTGAAGGTTATTGAAGTACCCCTCAGGAACCGAGTAAGGATTTTCCCTAAGGTGCTTATTTTCCATATTGAATTTTTCTTTCATATCTCTTTGACTACTTAAAATGAAAAAGGATTAAAGGAGCTCTTCCATTGCCTGTTGAATTTTTTGAAATGCATGATGGTAAGATGCCTTCAAAGCCCCTACAGATGTGCCTGTGACTTCAGATATCTCTTCATATTTCATATCATCAAAATATCTCATGTTGAAAACAGCTCTCTGTTTATCCGGTAATTTGAGAATGGCTTTGTGAAGCACAAGTTGTGTCTTGTCTCCGTTAAAATATGGATCAGACTCCAGTTTATTCTCAAGTTGCCTTGAGTAATCAGTAAGTGATAAAAATGCCCGGGTCTTTTTCCGTTTCAGAAAAGTTAGGGATTCATTGGTCGCTATCCTGTACAACCATGTATAAAGACGAGACTCCTCCCGGAAATCCGGAAGGGCGTCCCATGCCTTTATGAATGAATTCTGAATAATGTCGTTGGCATCTTCGTGAGAAGCTACCATTTTGCGAACATGCCAGTAAAGTCTTTCACTATATGTTTTGACAATAAGGTTGAAGGCATAATTTTGTTTGCCCTCCTCTCTGTATAACTCCAGAAGCTCCCTATCTGTCATTTAGTTAAAACTCTATTTTCTTGATATTGCTCTTTTTGCAGCTGTTACTATGCTTGCTGCATCCAGTTTGTACTCTTTCATAAGTTCAGACGGCTCTCCGCTTTGCCCAAAGAGGTCGTCAACAGCAACAAATTCAACCGGGGTTGGTTTTTCTGTTGCCAGTAGGCCGGCTATAAGTTCTCCCAGGCCTCCGGCAATCAGGTGCTCCTCTGCAGTTACTACTGCTCCTGTCTTTGATGCTGATTCTATGACTGCTTTTTTGTCCAAAGGTTTAATGGTATGAATATTTACTACCTCGGCAGAGATTCCATCCTCTTCAAGTCTTTTGGCGGCCTCCAGAGCCTCCCAGACAAGATGACCTGTTGCAAAAATTGTAACATCGTCTCCCTCTGTTAAACGAAGTGCCTTCCCAATTTCAAACTTCTGGTCAGCCGGGGTGAAGTTTGGTACAGATGGTCTGCCAAATCTTAAATATACAGGACCATGGTAGTCTGCTATCGCTATGGTTGCTGCTTTTGTCTGGTTATAATCACAGGGATTTATAACTGTGAGATTGGGGAGCATCCTCATTAGCCCCAAATCCTCCATTGTCTGATGTGTTGCTCCATCCTCCCCAAGGGTGATTCCTGCGTGAGATGCACAAATTTTAACATTTGTGTCTGAATAGGCAACGACTTGTCTCACCTGATCGTATACCCTTCCGGTAACAAATTCGGCAAAAGAGCCTGCAAATGGGATTTTCCCGGATACCGCAAGACCTGCGGCTGTTCCAATCATATTGGCTTCTGCAATTCCGCACTGAATGAATCTCTCCGGGAATTCGGCTGCAAATGCATCCATTTTAAGAGATCCTGTGAGGTCTGCACAAAGAGCAACTACATCTCTGTTTGTTTTTCCAACTTGATGGAGTCCGGCGCCAAAACCTGATCTTGTATCTTTGTTCCCTGTATTTTCAAATTTCTCCTTCATTATTAAAAATCTCCTATAGTCTCCTTAAGTTGTGAAAGTGCTTTCTCTGTCTGATCGGCATTTGGTGCCTTTCCGTGCCACTGATGGGTCCCTTGCATAAAATCTACCCCTTTACCCATATCGGTCTTCATCAGGAGCATTTTTGGCCTCTCATCTGAGACGCTCTCTCTGGCGCTCTTCAGAACTGCCTTAATTGCTTCCAGATCGTGTCCGTCTGCTACAACAACATCCCATCCGAATGCGTCCCATTTTGCTTTTAAATCGCCAAGGCTTATAACCTTGTCGTTTGGTCCGTCAATTTGCTGACCATTCCAGTCTGTAATTGCTATCAGGTTTCCGAGTTTTTGGTGAGATGCAAACATTGCTGCCTCCCAGATTTGCCCCTCTTGCTGTTCTCCGTCACCAAGAAGTGCAAATACAACACACTTTTCTCCTTCAAGTTTTTTTGCAATTGCTGCACCGCAGGCCACTGAAAGGCCCTGTCCCAGTGAGCCGGATGCAACATGAACCCCCGGTAAACCTCTCTCTACTGATGGGTGTCCCTGAAGTCTTGACCCCATCTTTCTGAATGTTGCCAGTTCACTAACTGAAAAGTACCCGCTTCTGGCGAGTACGCTGTAGAATACCGGTGAAAGGTGTCCTGCAGAGAGAAAGAACATATCTCTTCCCTTTCCGTCTCTTCTCCAGTTTGCAGGATCGTGATTCATCTCTGAGAAGAAGAGAGCCGTTAAAATGTCAGTACTGCTGAGCGAGCCGCCCGGGTGTCCCGAGGCTGCCAGATTTACCATCCGCACAATGTCCCTCCTTACCTGAGAGGCAACTTCGCCCAATGGATAATTTTGTGTCATTATAATATATTTTGTTGCTGATTTACTCTTTTTTTAAGGAGCTAGCTGACAAAGATAATACCATTAATTTGCATTTGTTAAATATTTTTATCTTTGCAGCCATGAAGAACATTAGGAACTTTTGTATAATCGCACATATTGACCACGGGAAGAGTACGCTGGCAGACAGGCTATTGGAGTTTACAAATACTGTCATAGGGCGTGATATGGAGGCGCAGGTTTTAGACTCAATGGACCTGGAGAAGGAGAAGGGGATCACAATTAAGAGCCACGCAATTCAAATGGATTATATCCACGAGGGTGAGAAATACACTCTAAATCTGATTGATACTCCCGGCCACGTTGATTTTTCATACGAAGTGTCAAGAGCAATTGCATCCTGTGAAGGGGCACTGCTGGTTGTTGATGCAACTCAGGGAATTCAGGCACAAACTATATCCAATCTGTATCTTGCCCTCAATCACGATCTGGAAATCATTCCTGTTCTTAACAAGATTGATATGGATGCGGCAATGATAGATTCTGTTAAAGATCAGATTATTGACCTGCTAGGTTGTGATGATGAGGATATTATTCTTGCCAGCGGCAAAACAGGAACAGGTGTGCAGGAGATACTCAATGCGATTATTAACAAAGTTCCATCTCCCAAGGGAGATCCCGATGCTCCCCTTCAGGCACTTATATTTGACTCGGTTTTTAATTCCTTCAGGGGGATTATAGCATACTTTAAAGTTGTTAACGGATCAATAAAGAAAGGAGATAAAGTTAAATTCTTCAATACAGGGAAGGAGTACGAGGCAGATGAAGTTGGTATCCTGAGGCTTAGAATGACACCTTCCGGCGAAGTTCAGACCGGTGATGTAGGTTATATTATATCCGGAATCAAGGCAGCCAGCGAGGTAAAAGTGGGTGACACCATTACACATATTGCAAAACCATGCAGCACATCCATCGGAGGATTCGAAGAGGTAAAACCGATGGTATTTGCCGGGGTATATCCTGTTGAGGCCGATGAGTATGAGGATTTGAGAGCTTCGCTTGAGAAGCTCCAGCTAAATGACGCCTCACTTGTTTTTGAGCCGGAATCTTCGCTTGCTCTTGGTTTTGGTTTCAGATGCGGATTCCTTGGCCTTCTCCACCTTGAAATAGTACAGGAGCGTCTCTACAGAGAGTTTGACATGGATGTAATTACAACCGTACCAAACGTCTCTTATAAAGTTTATACAACACAGGGAGAGATGATGGATGTTCACAATCCATCCGGACTTCCTGCCGTAACATTGGTAGATTATATTGAAGAGCCATACATAAGGGCTCAAATAATCTCAAAGTCAGAGTATTTTGGGGTTATAATGAAACTCTGCCTGGATAAGAGAGGAGTTCTTCTCAGCCAGCACTTCCTCACAAGTGAGAGGGTTGAACTAAATTTTGAGATGCCTCTTGCAGAGATAGTATTTGATTTTTACGACAAACTAAAATCTGTTTCCAGAGGATACGCCTCGTTTGACTACCATGTTGTTGGATACAAAGAGGCAGATCTTGTTAAACTCGATATTCTTCTTAACGGTGAGCAGGTTGATGCCCTGTCCAGTCTTATTCACAGGGATCACGCTTACGACTTTGGCCGCAGAATGTGTGAAAAACTTAAAGAGCTAATACCTCGCCAGCAGTTTGACATTGCTATCCAGGCCGCAATTGGGGCCAAAATCATTGCAAGGGAGACTGTAAAAGCTGTCCGTAAAGATGTAACCGCAAAATGTTACGGTGGAGACATCAGCAGAAAGCGCAAACTACTTGAAAAGCAAAAGAAAGGAAAGAAGAGGATGCGCCAGGTAGGCAATGTTGAGGTTCCTCAGAGCGCCTTTATGGCTGTCCTCAAACTAGATTAACTCCAAAGTCAACCGCAGCCCCTCCGGAACTTTTCCTCCTCATCCGCTTCGCTGCTTCCGGCGGAGGTTCCTTCGCTCAAAGACCTGCTCCTTATCCCTACCTGAATCACCCGCAGCCCCTCCGGAACTTTTCCTCCTCGCTCACTTCGTTCGCTGTGGCGGAGGTTCCTTCGCGTCTCGGGTGATTCAGGTAGGGGCATGGCAATCTTTTTAACATAGTTTACATTGCAGATCATCCGTAAAAAAGTGTTAATAAGTAGAAAAACAGCGTTATACAGAGGTGCAGGTATGACGGATAACCGGCTGTATAAACTGCGAAGCACCTTTTAAACTTGGTGGGAGGTTTGACAGGGATATTTGTTTATCTAACAGGTAGTTAGGTGTTTA
>JAGPLK010000056.1 GCA_018053445.1 Bacteroidales bacterium
GCTTCGCGAAACTTGAATGTCTCAAGGCTCTCTTCAATATTCCTTTTTATAACAGGAATCTGTGCCAATGTCTCTTCGTCTGCCTGCTCACTCTTAAGATGAGATGGAACCTCTCCCTGAAAGTATTTATGGGTAAGAACCACGGCCCTATTTACGAAATTCCCAAGGATTGCAACAAGTTCACTGTTATTTCTCGTCTGAAAATCCTTCCAGGTAAAATCGTTATCTTTTGTTTCAGGTGCATTTGCACATAGTACATAGCGGAGGACATCCTCTTTTCCCGGGAATTCATCCAGGTATTCGTGAAGCCATACTGCCCAATTCCTTGATGTAGATATTTTATTCCCCTCAAGGTTTAAAAATTCGTTTGCAGGTACATTCTCGGGTAGTATATAACCATCTCCGTATGCTTTAAGCATTGAAGGGAATACGATGCAGTGGAAAACAATATTATCCTTGCCGATAAAGTGCAGGAGCCTTGTATCATCGCTTTTCCACCATTTTTCCCACTCATTTGGCAATAGTTCGATTGTATTTGAAATATATCCTATAGGTGCATCAAACCAAACATATAAGACTTTACCCTCTGCACCTTCAACCGGGACAGGTACACCCCAGTCCAGATCCCTGCTTACTGCACGAGGCTGCAGGCCTCCGTCCAGCCAGGATTTGCATTGACCGTATACATTTACTTTCCACTCTTTATGCTGTTCAAGAATCCAATCTCTGAGCCATGGTTCATACTGGTCCAGAGGGAGGTACCAGTGAGATGTCTTTTTAAGAACCGGAATGCTTCCGCTAAGTGTAGATTTTGGATTTATTAGTTCATTGGGACTAAGGGTACTGCCGCATTTTTCGCATTGGTCACCATAGGCGTTTTCTGCACCGCATTTTGGACAGGTCCCGGTAATATATCGGTCTGCAAGGAAATGGTTTGCCTCCTCATCATAATATTGTTCACTCTCTTTTTCAATGAATTTGCCCTCATCGTAAAGCTTTCTGAAGAACTCAGATGCAGTTTTGTGATGCGTCTCTGAACTTGTCCTTGAGTAAATGTCAAAGCTTATTCCAAGTCTTTCAAAAGAGTCTTTTATTATTAAATGGTATTTATCCACTACCTCCTGAGGTGTGCAATTCTGCTGACGGGCCTTGATTGTAATCGGGACACCATGCTCGTCTGAGCCACAGATGAATTTAACATCCCTGCCACGCATTCGGAGATACCTCACATATATATCTGCAGGTATATATACCCCGGCAAGGTGTCCTATATGCACAGCCCCGTTTGCATAGGGAAGGGCCGCTGTTACAAGGTCTCTTTTGTAGCTCTTTTCCATTGTGTTTATTCAGTAAAATATTTGGGTGCAAAGATAAGATTTTATATCGTAAGTCTGTTCAGCTCCCTTGAGAGCATATTTCTGACAGTTAACAGGGTCTTCATATGACCCATAAGTTCTGTCTGCTTCTCCTCTTCATCTGCAGGTATTCTGTTTAGTTCATTCCACATCTCCTGGTAGGCAATGGATGTAATCTTGGCTTTATATACCATAATAGCTTTTGGAACAGCTATTGAAAGGACCTTCTCTTCAGGGATCAGAGAGGCTACAAACTGTTTAATATTAAGGCTGTGCTCCTGAATCAGGATGGAGGAGGTAAGGGAGACTATTTCCGGATCCTGATGATTGGTAAAGTGTTTCTGTATCTCTTCCTGATTCATCTCCCGGACTTTGTAATACTCCTCAAACATATTCTTGTAAAGTAGATTCTGAAATTCCAGTTCATCTGTCTGAAGTTCGTTTAGAATAAACTGGGATACAGTAATAGTAGACTTTATCTCATCGTCGTTACCATAGAGTGGTAGCTCCCCATACTTAAGCAGGTAGTAAAGAAGCTCTCTCTCAGCAGGTTCATAGTATATATCTTTGATGAACAGAGGAAGACTCTCACCTGTATCAATATCAGGAATCTGGGCAACAGGAAATGAGTCACGGATGTCTGTCTCTCTGTTATAAGGACCGTGAGGCAATCTTACTTTCCTTATTTTATTGACCTCCCTTGCGAGAAGGTTTTGATCAAACCTTAGCTTTACACTGCACTCTTCAATGTATACAGCTCTTGTAATTGCGTCAGGAATAACAGAGATACTTGTGACAACTTCATTAATAAGTTGTCTTCTTTTTATCGGGTCTTTATCAGCCTCTGATGAGAGAAGCTCAATCTTGAATTCAATAAAGTCCCTCTCTGCACTTTCAAGATAATCTTTCAACTGGGCAGGAGAGTTGTTTTTTGCATATGAATCCGGATCCTCTCCTTCAGGGAAAAGGACAACCTTTACCTGAAGCCCCTCCTCCAGCAGCATGTCAATCCCTCTCAGTGATGCCTTAATTCCGGCAGGATCGCTATCGTAAAGAATTGTAACGCTTGGTGCAAATCGTCTTATTAATCTTACTTGTTCAGATGTAAGGGATGTTCCGCTTGATGCTACAACATTCTCTACACCGGCCTGCACCAAAGAGATAACATCTGTATAACCTTCAACCAGATAGCATTTTTGAAGCCTAGCAATGGCACTTTTTGCAAAATAAATTCCGTAAAGAGATCTGCTCTTATTATAAATCTCAGTTTCCGGAGAGTTTATATATTTTGCCAGGCTTTTATCCGTCCTTAGAGTCCTTCCTCCAAATGCAATTACCCTTCCTGTAAGTGAGTGGATAGGAAACATCACTCTCTCATAAAACCGGTCTGCAATCTCACCACTCTGTTCTCTCTCTATACCAAGCCCCGAAGATACGATAAACTCCTTTTTAAATCCGGCTCTGAGTGCCGCTGAAGACATTGAGCCATCTCTGCCCTCGGGAGCCCATCCAAGCTGGAATTTTTTTATTGTCTCTTCAGAAAAGCCTCTCTCCTTAAAGTAGCTGAGTGCAATTGAGCGCCCTCTCTGGGAGTTCCATAGAGAGTTTATGAAAAAGTCTCTTGCAAATTCAGATACAACTTGCAGACTTTCACTTTTTAACCTTTGTTGAATTTCGGCTTCACTCTCCTCTCTCTCCTCAACTTCAATCCCATACTTTCTTCCAAGAAATTTAAGCGCCTCAACATATGTGAGATGCTCGTGTTCCATAACAAAGTTAACTGCGTTGCCTGCTTTCCCGCAGCCAAAACATTTGTAAATTCCTTTTGAGGGAGAAACTGAAAACGATGGTGTCTTTTCATTGTGAAAAGGGCAACAAGCTGTATAGTTTGCTCCCCTTCTTCTCAATGAAACAAAGTCACTAATTACATCTACAATCTGTGCGCTCTCCAGAATCCTGGATATAGTTGTTTTGCTGATCATTTGCAGGTCAGAAGCTTCTGAACCCTACGGCTCTCTTTACCTCTGCAAGTGTAGCCGAGGCGCTCTCTCTTGCCTTCTCTCTTCCCTCCCTTACAACCTTGCTAAGGAAATCTGCATCATTTGAAATATCGTCAATTCTCTCCCTGATAGGGAGTGTGTGCTTACATATATCAGAGGCAAGTTGTTTTTTAAGGTCACCGTAGCGTATTGTGCAATTATTGTAAGCATTTGTAAAATGCTCCACAACATCTTTTTCAGAGACTATTTTTAGAAGAGTAAAGAGATTTTCAACAGGTTCAGGCATTTTGCTGTTGAGCTCTGTTGGTCCTGCATCTGTAACGGCTCTCATTACCTTTTTGTGAATTGTCTTTTCGTCATCATAGAGATAAACTCCGTTCCCTTCACTTTTACCCATTTTCCCGCTCCCGTCAAGGCCCGGAACCTTAACTAAATCACTGCCAAAATTAAAGGCCTGTGGCTCAGGAAACAGCTCTGTCCCATAAAGGTTATTAAATCTTCTGGCAAGGAGCCGTGCTATCTCAAGATGCTGCTCCTGGTCTTTACCTACAGGTACTTTGTGTGCCCTGTGTATAAGGATGTCTGCTGCCATAAGTACAGGATATGTAAGTAGCCCGGCATTAACATTGTCAGGGTTTTTGCGAACCTTCTCTTTGAATGATGCAGTCCTCTCAAGTTCTCCTTTATATGCAATCATATTGAGAAGCACATAAAGTTCAACAATTTCAGGTACATCGCTTTGTATAAAAATTGCAGATTTTTGAGGGTCCAGTCCGGATGCGAGATACTCAGCCAAAATGGTCTTAACTCCGGAGTGAAAATCATCAGGGTGAGGGTGAGTTGTTAACGAGTGCAGGTCTGCTATAAAAAAGTAGCAGTTATACTCATCCTGCATTTTAATATAATTCCTCAGCGCCCCAAAGTAGTTTCCAAGGTGCAGATGTCCAGTGGACCGTATGCCGCTTAATACAATCTCCATTCTTTAGTCTTTAATCTCTTTTAGCTTTACGCGGATCTTCTCTTCCACCTCATTCATCAGTTCAGGGTTGTCAGTAAGAATTTGTTTTACAGCCTCTCTTCCCTGGCCAATCTTTGTGTCACCATAGCTAAACCACGATCCGCTCTTTTTAATAATCTCAAATTCAACTCCAAGGTCAACAATCTCTCCAAGTTTAGAAATACCCTCTCCAAAAACAATGTCAAACTCTGCCTTTTTAAAAGGGGGGGCCATTTTGTTTTTTACAATTTTTGCCCTAACCCTGTTTCCGGTTGCCTCTTCACCATCTTTAAGCTGAGTGATTCTTCTGACATCAACACGAACTGATGCATAAAATTTTAGAGCGTTACCACCGGTAGTTGTTTCCGGATTTCCAAACATTATTCCAATTTTCTCCCTGAGCTGATTGATGAAAATACAGCAGGTATTTGTTTTGCTGATATTGGCTGTTAGCTTCCTAAGCGCCTGGCTCATCAGTCGTGCCTGAAGACCCATTTTGGAATCACCCATTTCGCCTTCAATCTCGGCTTTAGGAGTAAGGGCTGCAACAGAGTCAATAACAATAATATCCACTGCTCCTGAACGGATAAGTGCATCTGTTATCTCAAGGGCCTGCTCACCGTTATCCGGTTGAGAGATAAGCAGAGTATCAACATTTACACCCAGCTTTTTTGCGTATGTCCTGTCAAAAGCGTGCTCGGCATCAATAATTGCTGCAATGCCGCCAAGCTTTTGAGCCTCAGCAACAGCGTGTATTGCAAGGGTAGTTTTACCGCTTGACTCCGGCCCGTAAATTTCAATAACCCGTCCTCTCGGATAGCCCCCAATTCCTAACGCGTTGTCAAGTGCAATAGAGCCGGATGCTATAGTACTCACTTCCCATTTTGGCTGCTCCCCCATCTTCATAACGGTACCCTTACCGTAATCCTTCTCAATCTTGTCCAGAGTTGCCTGTAAAGCCTTAAGCTTCTCAGGGGCAATCTCCGCACCACTCTTTACTTCTACACTCTCTTTAGCCATAATGATAATAGTTTTAAATTCCCACAAAAATAGCAAATGATTTTCAATTTTACCTAAATTTGCCCAATGAAAAAATGGCTACTGGGAATGACTCCGGCAGAGGTAAAAAAAGTGGTGGAAGAGCTTGCTCTCCCATCTTTTACGGCCGGTCAGATAATTGGATGGATATACGGGAAGAGGGTCTCTGAGATTGACCAAATGAGTAATCTCTCAAAAATTACAAGATCACTCTTGTCTGAGAACTATCAGGTTGGTGGATTCTCTCCTTCAGAGAGTCAGATTTCTATTGATGGAACTAAGAAATATCTCTTCCCCTCTCTTTCCGGAAGTCCGGTAGAGAGTGTAATGATTCCTGAGGCCGACAGAAAAACAATATGCGTCTCTTCTCAATCAGGATGTAAAATGGCTTGTCGTTTTTGTATGACAGGACGGATGGGATTCAGAGGGAATTTGAGAGCAGGTGAAATTATCTCGCAATTTATTAACATTGAAGAGAGTTCAGAGCTCACAAATGCGGTTTTTATGGGTATGGGAGAGCCGCTTGACAACTACACCGAGGTGATGAAGGCTATAGAAATCCTCACATCTGACTGGGGTTTTGGATGGAGCCCCAAAAGAATTACCCTCTCCTCAATAGGTGTTGCCCCCGCATTAAAGGATTTTCTGGAAAATTCAAAGTGCCATTTAGCAATCTCTCTGCATAATCCGTTTGATTCTGAAAGGCTTGAGCTTATGCCAATGCAGAAGGCATGGCCTATCGATGAGACAATTAATCTTATCAAGGAGTATGACTTTACAGGACAGAGAAGGGTGAGTTTTGAGTATATTATGTTTGACGGATGGAACGATTCAAAGAGGCATGCCGATGCTCTTACCAGGATGCTCAGAGGGCTGGAGTGCAGAGTCAATCTTATAAGATTCCACGAAATCCCTGACTTTCACCTTAGGACATCACCTCTGCCTGTAATTGAGATGTTCAGGGATAGACTTAACAGATCCGGAATAGTCTCTACAATAAGAGCATCAAGAGGGGAGGATATAATGGCAGCCTGTGGGATGCTTAGCGGAAGCAAATAATAAACGAACATGGAAGGTAACTACAAAGGTTATACAGGGCTAACCTCAGCCGAGGTAGCAGAGAGCAGAGAGAGACACGGGAAAAATGTTTTAACTCCTCCGGAAAAAGAGCCGTTGTGGAGACTCTTTCTGCATAAATTTGAGGATCCAATTATCAGGATTCTTCTTATTGCTGCTTTTCTCTCACTTGGGATTTCATTTATACATCGTGATTTCATTGAGACCATAGGTATTTTCTTTGCAATATTTCTTGCCACCGGAGTCGGATTCTGGTTTGAGATGGATGCGAGCAAGAAATTTGACATTCTTAACAAAGTCAATGATGAGACACCTGTAAAGGTTATGAGAGATGGTGTTATAACAGAGATTCCAAAGAGTGAGATAGTTTGCGGAGATCTGGTTTTACTGGACACCGGAGAGGAGATTCCTGCAGACGGAGAGCTGGCAGAGGCTCTCTCTCTGTCAGTAAATGAATCAACATTAACCGGAGAACCAGTAACATCCAAAAGCACAAATCCGCTTGATTTTGACAGTGAGGCAACCTATCCCTCCAACAGGATATTCAGAGGAACAACTGTTATAGAGGGTCACTGCTCCTATGTTGTTACAGAAGTTGGAGACTCCACAGAATTTGGAAAAGTAGCAGAGAAATCGGCAGAGAGAAGTACAGAGCAGACTCCGCTAAACAAACAGCTTGAATCGCTTGCCGGATTTATTGGTTTTGCAGGACTGCTTACTGCTTTTCTTCTCTTTTCTATACTTTACATAAAGGAGATATTGACTCCACAATCGGTATTTACACCAGCTCAGATTATTTTGTTAACATCTGCAATAGCCGGATTGCTGGCACTAATCGGGAAAATTTGGATGCCAATTCTCAGATACAGCAGTAAGAAAAAAAGAGGAGAGAGAGGATGGCTCTTTTGGATTTTAACAGGTTTTTTAATATTCTCTTTGCCCGTAATTACCGGAGAGATACTTGGATTTAATATGTTCTCGTCAGATGCTCTGGTCTCACTTGATGTTGCAAGCCGGATACTGGGACATTTTATGGTGGCAGTAACTCTGATTGTAGTCGCTATCCCGGAGGGTCTCCCAATGGCAGTTACACTGTCGCTGGCAATGAGTATGCGAAGGATGCTCCTTACCAATAATCTGGTAAGAAAGATGCACGCAACCGAAACAATGGGTGCAGCAACTGTTATATGCACAGATAAAACGGGAACTCTTACAATGAATCAAATGAGGGTTTCAGAGGCTCTGTTTTCAGATAACAAAAACTTGGTTTACGAAAGTATATCTCTTAATTCTACTGCATTTCTGGATTTTACCTCCGGAGGGATGCCAAAAGCTTTGGGTAATCCCACTGAGGCAGCCCTTTTGCTTTGGATGCATGAAAATGGCGAGGATTACCTTGGTATTAGAAAATCTACATCTGTTGAGAGTCAACTCACATTCTCAACAGAGAGGAAATATATGGCTACTCTTGCAATCTCACCATCTCTGGGGAAACTACTTCTTTATGTAAAAGGGGCCCCTGAGATTGTTGCCGGTAAATGCAAAAATGTTCCTGATGATATTCCCGGGAGACTTCTGGATTTTCAAAGCAGGGCAATGAGGACTTTAGGCTTTGCATTTTGCGAGATAGATCCGTCAGACAGGAGAAGTATTGAGGAGATGGCATCCGGAGGGCTGGAGTTTCTTGGAGCTGTGGCAATCTCTGATCCTGTAAGACCGGATGTTCCTGCTGCAGTAATGAGGTGCAGAGGTGCAGGTATAGATGTGAAAATTGTAACTGGAGATACTCCGGCGACTGCAATGGAGATAGGAAGACAAATAGGGATTCTTGAAAGAGATGAAAAAAATCCTGAAAAGTATGTAATTACCGGAAGCGATTTTGCAGCTATGACAGATGAGGATGCCTTCAAACTTGTAAAGGAGCTGAGGATTATGTGCAGAGCCAGGCCTGGTGATAAGCAGAGATTGGTAGAACTTCTTCAGAAGAGAGGTGAGGTTGTGGCAGTAACAGGTGATGGCACAAATGATGCTCCGGCTCTGAACCACGCACATGTAGGGCTCTCAATGGGATCAGGCACCTCAGTGGCAAAGGAGGCAAGTGATATTACACTGCTTGATGACTCTTTCAATTCTATTGCAACTGCTGTTATGTGGGGGCGATCCCTATACCAGAACATTCAAAGATTTATTATTTTCCAGCTAACTATTAATCTTACAGCGATGTTGATTGTCCTGCTTGGTACTTTGCTGGGGCATGACCTCCCTCTTACAGTAACACAGATGTTATGGGTAAATCTAATAATGGATACATTTGCTGCCGGTGCACTTGCTTCACTTCCTCCTGAAGAGAGGGTGATGAAGCTCGCTCCAAGAGACTCGTCGGCATTTATAATTACACCTTCAATGAGGATTAATATTATTCTTACAGGGTTGTTTTTTGTTGTATCCCTTTTATGGCTCATGCTTGAGATGGGCGACGGGTCAGGATCTCTCTCAAGATATGACCTATCAATGTTTTTCACAATATTTGTAATGCTTCAGTTCTGGAATATGTTCAATGCAAAAAGTTTTAACTCCGGAGGCTCTGCTTTCAGGGGCATTATTAAGAGTCCCGGCTTTTTACTTGTGTCGTTGCTTATTGTTTTGGGGCAGGTACTTATAGTAAGGTTTGGAGGTGATGTCTTTAGAACAGTACCTCTTAAATTATGGGACTGGGCTCTTATTGTAGCTGGAACATCTGTTGTACTCTGGGTAGGTGAATTGACAAGATTAATAAAAAAAATAGTAGTAAAATGAAGAGATTAGTTTTCCTGATTGTTGCCTTTGTTGCAATCGCTTCAGCCTGTACAAGAGGAGGCTCGGAGCTTAATTCCGGAGTGTGGAGAGCTGCGCTTTACACATCAGACTCTACTGAGATTCCATTCAATTTTAATCTTGTTTTTAATGAGGGTGATACTTTGATGGAGATTCTTACCGGGGACAATATTTACACCGTTAAGGAGGTCTCCAGAAGGGGTGACTCTCTTTTTGTTACAATGCCTCTCTTTAGTTCAGGTTTTGCACTGGCAATTCACGATGGAATTATGGAGGGGAAATTTGTAAGGGCCACATATGATATGGATGTAAAGGCCTGGCCGGGAATTGACAAACGATTTTTAACCAAACCATCAGAGAACTCCTCTGTGGTTTCAGGCAGATGGCTGGTAAATCTGGGAGAGAGAGAAATAATTGGAGAATTTTCTGAAAATAGTGGCAGGGTGACCGGCTCTTTTTTAACCCCTTCCGGCGACTACAGGTTTTTTGAAGGGGTGCTTGACCAGTCGGGAGAACTAATGCTATCATGCTTTGACGGAGGATTTATAAGACTTTTTAAAGCAAAGCTGGAGGGGAATGATTCTCTTTCAGATGTAAAACTATATTCCGGTTTTAATAATCTGGAGAGTGGTTATGGTAAAAGGAGTGAAAATGCCGAGTTACCGGATGCTTATGCTGTTACCGGTATGAAAAAGGGGTATACAACTTTTGGATTCAGTTTTCCTGACCTGAATGGAAAAGCTGTGAGCCTCAAAGATGATAGATTTAAAGATAAGGTTGTGATATTGCAAATAAGCGGTTCCTGGTGCCCTAACTGCCTTGATGAGAGCAAATTTTTGGCCGAGATGAAGGGCAGGTACGAGCCCTCTCTTGAGGTGATTGCACTTGCTTTCGAGAGAGCTGAGGAGTACAGCCAAGCGAAGGGAGAGGCAATGAAGCTTGTAGAGGCAGCAGGTATTAATTATGATGTGCTTGTAACCGGACACTCTCCGTCAAGACTAAAAGA
>JAGPLK010000011.1:0-6225 GCA_018053445.1 Bacteroidales bacterium
ACTTTTAGCTCTCATAACTTAATCAGTTAAAAAGTCTGTAAATGTCATTTCCAAAAGCAAGGAACATAATTGCAAGAAGCACAAGCATTCCGGCAACCTGAGCATATTCCAGGAATTTATCACTTGGCCTTCTTCTGGTTATAATTTCATAAAGAAGGAATAGAATATGACCTCCATCAAGAGCAGGAATTGGAAGCAAATTGACAACAGCAAGCATTATAGAGAGCCAGGCTGTTAGATTCCAGAAAATCTGCCAGTCCCATGCAGATGGGAATATATTGCCTATTGCAATAAAACTGCCTACAGATTTGTATGCCTCTGTCTTTGGTGAGAATATTAATTTCAGCTCCTTCAGATAGTTACCAATTGTGGAAAATGCTTTGTCTGCACCTGCAGGAACTGCTGCTATCATAGAGTAGTCTGAGTTTGTTATTTTGAAAAATTTATGCAAGTCGCCATCCAGGACAACTCCTATAAGTCCATTTTCATCTACTGCGAGTCTCTTTTCAAATATCTCTGTACCCCTTGAGATTGTTGCCGTTACAGAATCTCCTTTGCTCTTCTGAAGGATTTGTTGAATGTCCTGAATAATATAGGCCTCAGTAGAATCAATCGCAACTATTCTGTCACCGGCTATCAGTCCGGAGGCTGCATTAATTGAAGAGTCCGGCACTGACTGAATCTGAAACGGAACTCTGAGTGAGAACATTCCGGGAGTATTTAGTACAGCAGGAATATATTGAGGATTAATATTAATCTCTTTGCTCTCATCTTTCCTGAAGATCTGAGCAGTTTGTGCCTGATTACGGGCAAGTACAACCTGGAGCTCGTTAAATTTTACAACTTTTTCTCCGTCAAAGGATATAATCTTATCACCATTCTCAAATCCAATCTCCCTGGCAAGATCATTGCAATGCACTCCGTAAACTGCATCTTCGGTTTTAAGATACTCTTCTCCCCATGTAAAAAGTGTGGCTGAGTATATGAGTATTGCAAGTATAAAATTGAAGAATACCCCCCCAAACATAACAAAGAACCTTTGCCAGGCCGGTTTGCTTCTGAATTCCCAAGGCTTTGGCTCTTGTTTCATAGCCTCTTTGTCCATTGACTCATCTATCATTCCTGATATTTTGCAATACCCTCCCAGTGGAAGCCAGCCTATCCCGTACTCGGTGTCGGAATTTTTAGGCTTGTATTTAAACAGGGAGAACCAGGGGTCAAAAAAGAGATAGAATTTTTCAACTCTTATCTTGAACAGTCTTGCAAAAAAGTAGTGACCAAACTCGTGTACAAGGACAAGAATGGAGAGTGCAAGAATTACCTGTAGAATTTTAATTAAAATAACCATTTTCCAGAATTGTTATGCTTTGTGTTTTTTTAGAATTTCCAATGCGAAGGCTCTGGCCCCGGCATCTGTTTTTATAATATCTTCCAATTGAGGTTCAGCAACAAACATCGTTCCACTTATAACCTCAGCTGTGATCTTGTGTATGCTTGTGAAGGATATTCGTCCACTCAGAAATGCATCAACTGCAACTTCGTTTGCAGCGTTCATTGCACAAGGGATGTTCCCTCCTCTCTCAACAGATTCGTATGCAATATTTATACTGGGAAACTTATCCCTGTCTGGTGATATAAAATCTAATCTTGACAGTTGTGCAAAATCAATCCTCTCTGTCTCCAGATCGAGTCTGAATGGGTATGAAAGGGCATACTGAATCGGCAGTTTCATGTCTGGTGTGCTCAGCTGTGCTGTAACAGATCCATCTCTGAACTGTACCATAGAATGGACTATTGACTGAGGGTGTATTATTATCTCAATGTTTGAGGGAGCCATGTCAAAAAGCCATTTGGCCTCAATCATCTCCAGCCCTTTGTTCATCATCGTTGCTGAGTCTACTGTCACTTTTGAGCCCATTTTCCACCTTGGATGGTTAAGGGCATCTGTAACAGTGGCTGTTTCAATTTCAGCAAGGCTTTTATTCAGGAATGGGCCACCGGATGCTGTAAGGATTATTTTCTCGGCTTTTATTCTCTCACCCTGTAGACACTGAAATATTGCCGAATGCTCTGAATCAACCGGAATTACTGGTGATCCGTACTCTTTTGCAAGTGCCATAACCAGTGAACCGGCTGCTACCAGTGTCTCTTTGTTTGCCAATGCTATTGCTTTACCTGCTCTTATTGCTGCAAGGGTAGATTCCAGCCCGTTAAACCCAACCATAGCGGCTAATACAATGTCAATATTATCTCCCTGAACAAGGGCGTTTATTGATTCTCTTCCTGTGAATACCTTAATATCGTGAGGCGAGAGAGCTTCGTTAACCTCTTTGTATTTGCTTTCGTCAGTAATCACAACGGCATTTGGAAGGAGCCTGACAGCCTGTTCAATCAGTAAGGCTGAGTTTTGCCGGGCTGTTAAAAGTTCTACACTGAAAACATCAGGGTGCCGCAGGCAAACATCAATTGCCTGAGTTCCTATTGAGCCTGTAGATCCAAGGATTGCAATCCCTCTTTTCATCCGGATTTTGTTTAGAAGTTGATGTATTTTGCCGGATCCACAGCAACCCCTTTGTACCAGAGTTCAAAGTGAAGATGTGCCCCTGTACTGAGTGTTCCTGTGCTTCCCACAAGTGAAATGGCTGTGCCGGCCTTAACTTTGTCTCCGGTTCTTTTAAGAAGTTTAGAGTTATGCTTGTATATGGAAATCAAATCGTTTGAGTGCTGTATCTGGATTGTAAAGCCTGTTTCATCTGTCCAGGTTGCCATGATGACCGTTCCGTCAAGAACAGCAGATACTACAGAGTTTGTGGGTGCAGCAATATCAATATAGGGGTGGTTGGTTGCCAGGTTAAACCCGTCTGAGACAATCCCTTTTACTGGAGGGAAAAAGTGAAGCCCTTCAATTTGATTTACCCTGTTGGATTCGTTCCCAATATTAAACTGCTCCTGCTTCATAACCTCCAGCCTTAGCAGAGAGTCTTCTTTTGATATTTTACCGGAAATGCCCTGGCTATTAGCGGAGTCACTTTTTATTGTAATGTCGCCCAATTCCAGAGGTGGCTGACCGGTAACAATTCGTTGAATGTTACTAAGCTGAAAATCCCATAGCTTAACTGTTTTTTCCAAAGAGTCCAGCTTAAGTGCGTTTTGTACAATCTCCTTTCTGGTCCTTGCATCCGGATATCCCGGGATAAACTCTCTGAGAGGAGTGTATGAAATCAGTACAGTTACAGAAATAACAATAAAAATAATTGACAGTACTATACTTAGTAGCATCATCAGTCCGTTTGCACGGAAAACAAACAGCTCTTCATGAGTTGTGTCGTTGAAGATTGAAAAGCGAAATTTATTTCTCAATCTGTTTTTGTTCTCTCTCTTTGCCTTCTCTTTTGCCATCTCTTCTGTAGTGGAACTAATCTTTAACCTTTACATAAACCTCTTCGCTTCTCCAGAGTCCGTGCCTGTTGCAATACGCAAGAGCGACCAGTCTCAGGCTAACCTTTGGTATAATAATAAATTCTGTCTCTATAAAAACAGGATCATCTCCGTAGCTTGCTCTTTGTAATTTAATCTCTCCTGCAAGGGTCTCAAGATTCCAAAGCTGTATGTACTCATAGTGGTGATCCGGAGCATTAGGGTGCTTTACATTTGTGCCAATTCTCACCTTAACCTTAAAAGGTTCTCCTCTTACAGCCTCCTCTTCACAAATAACTATTGGGGTATGTTTGTCTGCGTACTGCTTAACTTTACTGCTTCCGGACTCAAAGTCCTTGTATGAAAATAGTCTTGGCATAGCTCTGTTTAAACCTCAAAAGTACTAAAAAAAAACTAACTTTGCGACATGGAGAGAATTGTAGGTATTGACTTTGGACGGAAAAGAACGGGTATTGCCGTGAGTGACCCGCTCGGAATCTTTGCCTCTGCACTTGACACTGTCTCATCCGGTGATGTGCTTACCTTTCTCAAAAACTATACCCTTAAAGAGAAAGTTGTAAGAATTGTTGTAGGCTATCCGGTTAACCTGAATAATACGCCATCAGAAGCAGCAGGAGATCTGGAGCCTTTCCTGAATATGCTCAGGAAACAATTTCCTGATATTCCTGTTACACTACAAGATGAAAGGTTTACCTCTAAAATGGCAATGAGAGCACTAATTGATGGAGGAATGAAGAAAAGTGACAGGAGGATAAAGGGGAACATTGATAAGGTTAGTGCGGCCATTATACTCCAGTCTTATCTGGATTCCAGAGAGAGATCAGAAGATGATAAAAGAGAAGCATTATGATTTTACCAATTTATATTTATGGCTCAGAGGTCCTTCGGGAGAGGGCCGGAGAATTTGATTTATCGGCTCCTGATGCAGCCGAAGTGATTGCCAGACTAATCCCCGATATGTTTGAAACAATGTATCTGGCAGATGGTGTAGGGCTTGCAGCCCCTCAGGTGGGGAAATCCATAAGGGTTCTTGTTGTTGATGGGGCTCCGCTGGCAGATGATATGCCGGAGCTTAAAGATTTTAAACGGGCAATGATAAATCCTGTTGTGCTGGAAGAGAGTGAAGAGACTATTGAGTACAACGAAGGCTGCCTTAGTATTCCGGATATAAATGCCGGAGTTGTAAGGCCCAGGAGGATTACTGTTGAGTATTACGATCAGAATTTTGATAAAAGGAGGGAGGAGCTTGATAACTTTGCCTGCCGAATGGTTCAGCATGAAATAGATCATCTTAATGGGATATTGTTCACTGATTTATGCGCTCCAATCAGGAGGAAGATGCTACAGTCCAAGTTGGGCAATATTATGAATGGTAAAGTCAAGACTCATTATAAAATAGCCCAGGCGGCAAAAAAAAGATAGTTATGGGAGCATTTCACGCATACGATATAAGAGGAATCTATAATAAGGATTTTGACAGAGAGACTGTTTACAGGGTTGGTTTTTTTCTCCCTGAACTTTTAGGGGCAGATAAGGTGGTAGTTGGAAGAGACGACAGAGAGTCATCACCTGAGATTCATAAAGCACTTCTGAAAGGGATAACCGACGCCGGGGCCGATGTTTATGATCTTGGTCTCTCAACAACCCCTATGGTCTATTATGCTACAGGTAAATATGGATTCAAGGCATCTGCGCAAATAACGGCATCTCATAATCCAAGAGAGTATAACGGTCTGAAGATATCCAGGGAAAATGCCCTGCCTGTTGGCTTTGACACCGGCCTTGGTACAATCAAAGAGTGGATTGAGACAAGAGAACTTGTTGCAGCAGGAAAGAGGGGGGAGGTTCATGATCTTAATATCAGGCAGGAGTATATTGAGTTTTTGCTTAAATATAAAACTGATATGTCCGGACTCGGCATAGCTATGGATTTATCAAATGGTATGGCTGCTCTGCTAATCAAAGATATTATGGGAGAGGGCGGAGATAATCTTCATTACATTTATGATAATATGGATGGAACATTTCCTAATCATGAAGCAAATCCGTTAATCCCTGAAAACACTCTCGACCTTAGAAACCTTGTAGCTCAAAAGGGATGTGATATAGGGGTAATCTTTGACGGAGATGCGGACAGAGTAATGTTTGTTGATGAAAATTCAAGATTTATATCGCCTGACCTTATGATTGCACTTCTTGGTCACTACTTCCTGGAGGAGAGGGGAGAGAGAGGTCCTGTACTTCAGGATATAAGAAGTTCCAAAGCTGTAGGAGAGTATCTTACCCCAATGGGTGGTGAGATTCATACCTGGAGAGTAGGACGGGCTTTTGCAGCGCATAAGCTTAGGGAGATCAACGGCATTTACGGTGGAGAGCTTGCCGGTCATTACTATTTCCGCGACTTCTTTTATAGTGATTCCGGGATAATGGCTGCCCTTATAATCCTTGGAATTACCGCCAAGCTTAAGAAGAGGGGAGTAAAATTATCTGAAGCTATCGCAGCAATAGAAAAATATGACAATTCAGGAGAGATTAATTTCAGGATTGAGAAGAAGAGAGAGGCTATGGATAAGGTGAGAGATTATTTTTTATCAGAAGAGAGTGCTGTTGCAAGCTTTGATTTTGACGGATACAGGGTTGAATTCCCTGAGTGGTGGTTTAATATTAGGCCTTCAAACACTGAACCATATCTTAGGTTCCTTGCAGAGGCAAAGGGTGCAGATCTTCTTGCCCAAAAAGTTGCAAAGGTAAAGGAACTTCTTAAAGAATTTGAATAACAAGCAGATG
>JAGPLK010000011.1:6325-9926 GCA_018053445.1 Bacteroidales bacterium
CTGATGCTATGGATCTTCTCGTACCTCTATGTTTTTCTTGATTTTTCAACAGCTGACGGCTGGCTCCCCCAGTTAGCAACAGTTGGAGGATTTGCAGCTCTTTTTATGCTCTATATGTCAAAGCCGCCATATAAGTGGATTAGATTAGCAGGGGCACTTCTTTCAATTGTGCTAATCATCGCGGGTGTTCTTTTCTTTGATGAGAAGATTACTATATACAGGAGTGGGATAATTATTTTTCTTCTCTCATTCATCTACCTGTTTGGGGCATTAATATGGTTTTATACAAGAGATAACCTGAAGCTTAGGTTTATAGTCTTTTTATTAATACTACTTTTTGCATCTGTAACTATGCACTTCTCTTTACCGGTCAAGCTTTATGCAATTAAAGAGGTGAGATGGTTCTTCAATATTGAATATATCTATTTTCTGCTCATTCTTTTACCTGCAACATATGTTGGTGATATTTTAAAAGGGAGAGTCTCTCTCCCTGGTGGATTTGATTCGCTTGAAAGAGCAACTGCTAATCTTTTTACCAGGATTATGATGTTTGCATATCTTTTGATGTTTGTTATCTGGATGATGATTGCTCTTTATACTGAATGGAGTCTTTATAAAATGCTATTCTCGGTGTCAGCTGCTTTGATAATATGGTTATTAAGCAAAAGGGTTTTTCCGCAATACGCTCAAATCTCCCTGATTGCATCTGTGATGATTACCGGCGGAGGCCTTTTTCTCTTTTATGAAGGTGCTATCACAAAAGTCCCTTGTACGGTTTCTTATTGTCTTTTCACAACGGGCATTTCAATTTATTTGCTAATTATCTCTGATTTTGTGGTACACTGGTTTCCCGCTTCCTATTTCTCAAGGATTTTTTCAGGAGCAGGGAGTAATCCCCTGATGAGTTATATTACCTTTGGTGCACTTGTTATGCCGGTGTTTAAATTAACGGGTCTAATACACATATATATTGCAGCTTATCCTCAGGGGTGGCCCTGGATAGGTGTTGCAAGAGCCGCTGTGGCTGTAATCTTTACAATGGCTCTGGTAGCTTATTTAAGTGAAAAAAGAATTTTCTGGAGAGCATAATAATATATTTTGAGTTATTTATGAATACAACACTTCTGGTAATAACATATTTGGTCACACCTGCTGCAATATTATGGATGACAGCGAAGGTGCCATTTCTTAAAAAAATTGGTCCTGTCCTGCTACTCTATCTGGTTGGGATTGTATTAGGGAATTCAGGACTTGTTCCCCAGGGGGCATATGAGTTACAGGACTTAATTGTAACGGTTATTATACCTCTTGCAATACCATTGATGCTCTTCTCTTGCGATTTCAAGCGATGGGATATAAAGAATGCAATCCTTACTCTGATAACCGGCACAGTTGCAGTAGTTACAGCAGTAATCTCCGGTTATTTCATTTTTAAACCCCTGATTGGATCTGATCCGCTGATGGGTGCACAGATGAACAAAATTGCTGGTATGCTTACAGGTGTATACACGGGAGGAACTCCTAATCTTGCAGCTATTAAAATTATGCTGGAAGTACCTAACGAAACATATTTGCTTATACACTCATATGATATGGCAATAAGCCTGCTCTATCTCACCTTTGTGTTATCAATCGGAATTCCTCTTTTCAGGAGGGTTCTCCACTATCCTGTAAAGAATGGTATTCCAGAAAAGCATATGCCTGTAGACTCTTATGACGAAAATCCTTATAAAGAATTTTTCAAAAGGGAGAATCATCTGCCGCTTTTATGTGCACTGGCCCTCTCTGTTGGAATTTTTATAATAGCAGGAGGATTGTCTTTAATCTTACCCAAGAGTATCCAGATGGTTGTTGTTATACTGTCAATTACATCTCTTGGAATTGCGGCCTCTTTTGTAAAGCGTGTAAGAGAGATTAAAACCAGTTATGATGCCGGGATGTATCTGGTCTATATTTTTAGTATGGTAGTCGCATCAATGGCAGATCTTAGTAAACTTAACCTTTCAGGGGGAGTCTATCTGCTGCTCTACATAACTTTTGCAATATTTATATCTCTGGCAATACAGCTTTTACTGTCAAGGTTATTTAAGCTTGATGCCGATACCGTACTTATTTCATCGGTCTCCCTGATAAACTCTCCCCCTTTTGTTCCTCTTGTTGCAGCAGCAATGAAAAATAAAAATGTAATAATAACGGGTCTGACAGTAGGACTTGTAGGATATGCCATTGGAAATTATCTTGGATACATTATTAGTTTGATACTATCATGAAAAAAATTGCAGTAATTATTCTGGCAGTTATATTAACTGCAGAGCCTGTTCAGTTAGATTCTCAGACAAAGAGAGGCTGGAGTATAGGCCCTTTACCGGCTATTGGCTACAACAGTGACCTTGGTTTTCAATATGGTGCCCTTGCAGATATATTTTGGTTTGGAGATGGAAGTACTTTTCCAAAATATATTCACAAGTTTAATGTAGAGGTTTCTCAGTACACTAAAGGGACTGGTGTTTATCACCTCTTTTATGACTCTGAATATCTGCTTAAAGGAGTTAGAACTACTGTAGATGTGAGTTACATTACTGATAAAATGATGGATTTCACCGGATTTAATGGCTACTCCTCTTTTTACAGCAATGAATTTGCAACTGAGAACCCCTCCTTTTTTAAAATGGACAGGAGGCTGTTCAGAAGTACTATTGACCTTCAGGGATCTCTGGGAGGAAATTGGAAGTGGGCTGCCGGTGCAGGCCTGTACTCTTACAGAGTTGGAGAGGTGAGACTTGAAAAATATGAGGGAGAGGATAACCTTTACACCAGATATCTTAATTCTGGAATAATTTCACAAGATGAGGCCAGGGGAGGAGTGCATTTGGAGATTAAATCAGGGGTAGTCCACGACACCAGAGATAATGAATCTGATCCATCAAAAGGCTTTTGGACAGAATCTATTCTCTTTGGATCTCCTTTTGGAAAAAGCTATCTTAAGATGTCATTCGTTCACAGAGGGTATATCCCTGTATATAAGACGAGGCTTACTTTTGCTTACAGGTTGGCTGCACAGGCAAATTTAGCGGGGGAGGCCCCCTTTTATATGCAGCAGAATATATCTACGCTTTACTTCAGACAAATTACATCAGAGGGACTTGGAGGTATTAATACACTACGAGGAGTTATAAGGAACAGAGTAGTGGGAAAAGGGTTGGCATGGGCAAATTTTGAGCTCCGATACAGGTTCCTTGATTTCAGATTCCTGAAGCAAGATTGGTATCTGGCTCTTAATCCCTTTTTGGATGCCGGAATGGTTATTCAGCCATACAAACTTGACAAAATGCGGTATTCTAATGACCCATATATATGGTCGTTTGCAGACGAAAAGCTCCATCTCTCTGCTGGAGCCGGAATAAAAGCGGTAATGAACAAAAATTTCATTGTATCATTCGAGTGGGGCAAACCATTTGATAAAAGAGATGGTAAGAACGGAATGAACATAGGGCTGAACTATATTTTCTAAAAAAAACAGACTTTTGCTGTAACATAGACTCTGTTAATTCGTCTTCTCTGCAGTATGACCTCTCAAGAGTTTAACATATTGGTTGGAAGG
>JAGPLK010000011.1:10026-33472 GCA_018053445.1 Bacteroidales bacterium
GAACGGAATGAACATAGGGCTGAACTATATTTTCTAAAAAAAACAGACTTTTGCTGTAACATAGACTCTGTTAATTCGTCTTCTCTGCAGTATGACCTCTCAAGAGTTTAACATATTGGTTGGAAGGCCCGGGATATCGAAGAGATTAAAAACCCGGAAGCCCTTACGCTTCATGTTTTGAAAAATGTTTGTCTGGATTACCTCAAACTTAAGAAGAACAACACAGAACAGCTTAATACCAATATGTTCAGAATCGGGACAGATGACCCCTCTTCTGCTCTTGAACACAAGGACCAGTTTGCCTATATTAAAAGTTGTATGGAGAGTCTCCCATCTGATCAGATGCTGGCTGTAAGGCTCAGGGATGTGATGGGATATGAGATGGAGGAGATTGCACGGATACTGGAGACATCTGAGGGTAATGTAAGAACACTGCTCTCCCGTGCAAGACAAAAATTAAGAGAAAAAATAATAATGCGATGAAAAGGGAAGATTACAAAGAGATTGAAATGCTTATTGAAAAGTATTTTAATGCCGAGACCTCTCTGGAGGAGGAGTCGCGAATAAAGGATTATTACAGAGCTACTCCTCATGCGGAGATACCGGAAGCAATACGCAGCTATTCAGAGATGTTTGGATTCTTTGAATCAGAGAAGAGCTATATTGACGTCCCTGTAATGAGGTCACACTCTTTTTACACTCCAATGCTAAGATGGGGTACAGTAGCTGCTGCTGCCTTATTGCTTGTAGGCTTTTTCTTGTTTAATACAGGTGGTGACAATTCGTTCAGGCTTATTATTGATGGTGAGAGTGTGAAAAATAGCCAGATGGCTGTTGATGTGGCAAATAATCGTCTTGATAAAGTAAATTCATTAATGCAACAGCTAAATAAGGCAAACAGTACATTAAACAGCCTTGCAAAAGTTGAGAGAGCTCTCTCACCAATGGAGAAAGTAAACTCTGCTTTGACACAAAACAAACAATAGTTCGTCTTAATGTTGAGTGCTCAAAAACAAAAAATGAATATTAAAAAATAATAATATGAAAAAGCTGATTTTAATTATCTGTGCGGCCATCCTTCTTCCCTCTGCTGTAATGGGCCAGTCAAAAGAGATCAAAGCAATCTTTGATAAATATGAAAAAAATGACAATGTAGAGCTTGTAAGTATATCCTCATCAATGATGAAGTTTGCCAATGCATTTGCTGATGACGAAGAGTCAAAAGAGTGGACATCCAAAATTACAGAGCTCAGAATTCTTACAGTACCCTCTTCAGTTATGGAAAACAATATCCCTCTCAGAGTAAGCCTCAAAAGAGACATGGATGGAATAATTTCAAAATTTGCTTTTGAAAGGATGCTGAGAGTTAAGGATAAAACAGAAGAGGTTGAGATGTATGTAAGCAAAACAAGCAATGGAGCTCTGATCTTCCTCAACAGTTCAGACGCTGAGTATACGGTAATTGCAATGTTTGGGAAAATTGACGATATGCTTATAAAGGCAGCTGCAAGCGGGAAGATTAATATAAAATAGTCCTCCCTGGCCTGCAGCATTAAGCCCTATTACTCCCAAGTTTCTGTAACCCCTTTATAAGTAATTTTACTGACCGTTCTTGTTGGAGATCCTGAAAGGACTTCAACAAGAATGTTTTCATTTGTGGCAGTGTTCTTAATGTCATTCACAACAAGTGAACAGGACCCAGAATATGGGATATATGTGTACTTTTTGCTTAATTCATTAATAATATGAGGATAGAAACTGATACCTCCTGGTATAATATAACTGACAACCAGTCTCTGATTATCGTTTTCATACATTGAAGGGTTAAAATATCCGGTTCCCTTAATAGTGTATATATAACCTGCAGATGAGGCCAGTGACTCTACTCTCTTCCCCGATAACTCAGCTACAATATTGTTATTGCCGTTTATTCCCTCATCATCATAAGAGGTGACTTTCCATTTAAGTTCACCGATGCATTCAATACTAATGTGCATTCTTGGAATTGATGGATACTCATACATAAAGTCAGGAACAAGGACCTTCCATATTGACCCCTGAGTGTGAAGCGATTTATCATCCGGATATATATAGACAGGAGTGCCTGTAATATTCCATACACCTGTAACACTTCTTAGTTTATTACCTGGAAAGTATCTGTCTTCAAATTGATCTTTCATTTCCGGAGATGCAGTTATCCATAAGTCCAGCTTGAGTGCCAGATCTGCAGTGTAAAGGTTTTCGGCTAAAACATTAGATGTTGCATCCCAAATCAATTTTCCCGCCTCAGTCTTTCTTGGGATACGATCTCCATCATCAAGAATACAAGATTGGAATGATACCAGAAGGATCAGACTGAATAAAAAGGTTTTTATCCTCATCTCTGCCACCTCCTTTTATCAGGGGTAACCCTGAATCCGAATCCGGTGGTGAAAACCCCGAGAGTTCCTATTGTCTGAACCTCTGAAAACCAGAAGAATCGCTTACCTACAGAGATGCCAAATCCAGTCAGCTGAACAGATGGCCCCCATTCAATATAGGGTTCTGTTGCTCCTCCTGCATTTGTGCTGTAAGGATGCTTTATCATCATTCCAATACCAAGGCCTACAGATGAGTACATTCTAACCCACTCTCTGTTAAACCAGGCGAATCTCATTGTTGGCGTAAAGAAAATGCTGTTGGAGGTCTCCCTGCCAATTACATTATTGGTTTCAGTTGAGTAAATATTACGGAAATTACCAACATAAGATAGTGTAGCACCCATCTCAAGCCATTTGGCAACTTTTACGCTGTGAGCCATGCTCAGGGCTCCGGTACTGTAGAGATTCCCTCTGTATGTCTGAAGATCATAATACTGATCAGATACAGATCTCGGAAAAAGGTCCCATTGCCAGTCAAAAAATTCAAAGTCGTAGGTTAGTGGAAGAAGTCCGTGGCTGAATCTTACTTCAGCTTCCGGCAGCTGCTTCTGGTAGTATTTGTTCCAGTTGCTTCTCTGCCCTTGCGCCTCAGTAACGGTCACCGCCGCCACCAGGCCAATTAACAGTAGTTTTCTGAACATTTGTTTAGATATTTCAATAGCTAAGGTAGATGATATTTTTTAAATATCCAGTATCCCCTCAGGTAAATCCAATGTGATTTTACCGTTTTCTAGATCCGCTTTAATTATTAAATCATCGTGGAGGGGCAGGAGTGACTCCCTTTCAGAGCCCGAAGTCTTAATGCCGATACAGGGATTGCCGGGATAATCATAGAATGTTGCAATTATTCCAATCAATGAATCCCCGGAGTCAAAAATCTGCATACCAACCAGATCTCCACCGGAGAAGCTTCTCTTGCCTGATACACTTTTGGCTTTTGTCTCTTCCAGGTATACTATCTCTCCCTCAATCTCGGCCGCCAGTTCAAGAGAATTGATATTTCCCAGCTTTACAAAGGCTTTCTCTGCTCCTTTTGGCTCAATCTCATCAATAAAAAAAGGGACCGGAAGTCCATCAAAATAGATGAATACCGGTCTCTTTTTATTCAATTTGTTCTGCGTTCCGGGGGCAAACCTTATAAGCACGCCTCCGTCCGTTCCGAACGATTTGATAACCTTTGCTACAGGCAGCAACTTATTTGCTGACTTGTGCATTGAATTATGCTTCAGGTGTTTCTTCAACAGCAGGAGCTTCCTGAGCACTCTCTGCTACAGCTTCTGCCTCAGCGTTAGCTTCAGCTTTAGCCTCTGCGGCAGCGGCCTCAGCAGCCTTGCGCTCATCTTCCTTTCTCTTTGCCAACTCAGCAGCTCTTGCCTCATTAACCTTAGCCTCTTCAGCAGCAGCAGCTTTCTTTGCATCGCGAGTACTTTGTGCAAGCTGAGATACTTTTCCTGAAACCTTGTTCTCTTTTTCGGCAGCCCAGGCGTTCCACTTCTGATCAGCGACCTCCTGAGTTAAAGCTCCCTTTTTAACACCTTCCTGAAGGTGTTTTTTTAGTAACACTCCTTTGTAAGAGAGAATTCTGCGGCAAGTATCAGTTGGCTGAGCACCATTGTAAAGCCATTTAAGAGCTCCATCTGTGTCCAGTTCAATTACTGCAGGATTAGAATTAGGATTGTATGTACCCAGTTTTGCGATATAACGACCATCGCGGGGTGCACGATTATCGGCTACAACGATGTGGAAGAATGCGAAATTCTTTTTACCGTGGCGAGCCAGGCGAATTTTAACAGCCATAATGCTTTGTTTATTAAGTTTTTAAATATTAACTTCCTTATCTTCCCGAGAAAAGGTCCGCAAATATACAACCTTTTTAGAGAACTGCAAACTTTGGCTATAAAGTAAATGTCGCTCCGGAAACCCGGAACGACATTACCCCTTTCTTAACCTAAAACCTAAACTATGAAAAAACTTCACTTTAAGATTTGCAAATCATGTGCCAAAAGTTCGTTTTCACTAACAAAAATGTTCAGGAAGATCATTTTTATTACAGAATCGTTAGCAGGGGCAGAGATATTAACTGAAGAGGACTTCCCAATCCAGATTTCTCTCTTTCCAAACTTAACATGAAATGGCATATCACTCTTATTTTGAATTAGATAGTCGTTGTTTTTCCCGGTTGTCCCACTCTTACTAATTGTCAGGCACGAGTTTACAAACTCAACGGCTAAGCCCCTTTTTGCAGCAATTATGTTATGAAAAAGCGCCAGAGTTCTTCCGGATTGTAATCCCTCCCTGATTCCTTCAATAGATCTCTCTTTTGCGAAAACTATAGTAAGAGGTCTCATAATTCCAAGTCTCTCCATTTGCCCCTTTTCTATACTGCCATGAGCATCTGAAGCTGCAATCATTGCCAGATTTTTATCCAGCGCCCATTTCATGCTTCTAGGATAGAACTCGGTATTGTTAAATACCTCTATTCCGTCAATTAGTCCCTCTTCCAAAACTTCTCTCTGGAAATCTCTTATGTATGTTGAGTCAACTGCCCATCCCGGATGATTCCAGATTATGTAAGCTCCCTGTGCTTTAGCTGCTCTTAATGCCTCTTTTGGGTCTTTAACATCAAGGGGATTTGAGTCTTTAAGAAATAGAGCGTTAAAATGTCCCATTGTGCTTTGTGTTCGGGTGATTTCAGAGCCCTTGATAAGAATAAGACCCACCTTATCTGCCGCCACCTTTGCAATTTCATATGAGGTGTTGTGGTCATTATTTGTATATTTCCTGTATGGCCTGTACTCAATATGGTCAGTAATAGCAATTGCATCAAGACCCTCTGTCCACGCTTCGCTTACCCTGATATCCGGCCATACCAGCCCGTCTGAAAATATAGTATGTGTATGAAAATCGCAAAGCATAACTTCATACTCTCCAATTTTTGGAAAGGATGGTCTGCTCCTCTCCATAACACCGTAAGATGGGTAGTAAACCTTATTGACATTTAGCGATGTCTTTTGAGGAGTGTTCTGGGAGTACCCTGATTGTGCAGTAAGTACAGCCAGCAGAATTGCAAATGGTAATATTTTCTTCATTTCTTTAATTTTTCAAGATCTTCAAATGAGATATTAAGTAATCCCATACCCTCCCTGTTGGCAAAATTATAGTGCCACCACTCGTGATCATATTGTGTAAATCCGAATTTCTCCATAACTGAGAGAAGTTTGCTCCTGTTGGCAAGGATAGTGCTATCCTGTGGAATAAAGGAGTGTGAAGCAGCCTCTGAGAACTCATCAAATGGGGTAGGCATCTGTAACTCCTCTCCTGTTGATAGGTTAACCAGGGTAAGGTCAACTGCGCAACCTCTGTTGTGTATTGATCCTTTCCACGGGGCAGCTACAAATGTTGTATCCGGATATACTTCGTAGAAATAGAGAGTAGCCGAATAGGGCCTGTAAGCATCATAAACCTTTATGCCAAGACCCTCCTTCCCAAGCTCCTCCTGTATTCTTAGGAGTGAATCGGCAACAGCTTTTCTCAGATATGCTTTAGGTGCAGAGTATATTTTGGTGCCAGTAAAGTTATTTGTGTCAGCATAACGAATATCAAGGATAAGATTGGGAATGATATCCTCCAGATCTGTGAGCATATTGGCGCTGTCTGCCTCAATGCTGGCCAGGTACTCTTCAGTTGTTGTAATAATATCAAGTCCGTATGGATTTGGATCTTTGCCGGATTGGCACGCCGTAAAAAAGAGGCTCACCGCCAGGGAGGCGATGAGCACAACTCTTTGAACGGCAAATTTAAAAGATTTTGCGTTCATTTTTTTACTATTGTAATGGGGTTACTACTTCAATTAGTTCAGGTAGATCCATACCAATTCTCTTCAGATGTTCAATTGTAGGTACTCCGTTTTTGTTCCATCCTCTGCGATGGTATACTGCATCCAGAAGGCTTTCATACTGGCTTTCCCTGTATTCTCTGTGGATCTTCATCTTCTCCTGAAGGGTCATTTTGAGAGGATCAAGTCCCATTTTGTCAATTAGTTGCTTGTCGTACCTCTCCTGACGGCTAAGATACTCCTCCTCGGTCACAGGCCCTGCTGCCCTGTAGGGTTGTTTGTCAAACTCCCTTGTGCCAAATCCCAGGCGGATATTAAATATCTTCTGGAAGTTGTAAACCCGCTCAGACATTCTGATCATCTCCTCCTTGTCAAACTCTCTGCCTGTAACAGCTTTGAAAATTGTTACATAGTTGTCCACATGCTCAGGTACCTTGTTTGGTTCCGGCTGCTCTGCATTATCTGCAGGCTCCACATCGTTCCAGCAGAGTTTGCAGAATCCTGCCAGACCAAACCAGGTCCGGAAATATGGGAAATAGTGAAGTGCCTCAGCCTTGTTTTCAAAGGTAGGAATCATATTATTTACCATATCCATAAATATCAGCCAGGCCTCGTCGTGCTGAGGCCCTTTGTTGGTCATTGCATAACCGCCCTGCTGAGCAAGAGACTCTTTTGAAAGATACATTGAGTACTCAAGACCCTTGTTTTCCATTCCTATGTCTTCTAGAAACTGCCTCTCTCCCCATCCATTGTCAGCAAAAATTTTCTTGAGCCTCATAACACCAAGGCCGGCTGTTACGCCGAATCCCTCGCCTCGTGCCATTTGGTGTAGCAGTTCAAGAGAGGCATCGGCATTACCCCAGGAGAGATCTACTCCCCCTGTTCTCTCTGCATTCAAAATTCCGTTGTCCCAGCACTCCATAAGGAATCCAACGATGTTTCCCCAGGTTATTGTGCAGACTCCGTATGTGTCGCAGTAGAAATTCTGTTCAATAATGTCCCGTGGATCAAAAACTGCTATATTAGATCCCAGGGCGGCAGCATTCTCGTATTCCGGCCCGTCAACTATTACTTTGCTTCCCTTGTATGGACCTGTCCTAAGTTCAAAATCATCCACCCCTTTTGCACAAGACATATTGCAACCTATCCAGCATCCATCCGGAACACCCTGAGTGAAGAATTTTTTCCAAACTTCAAGATCAATTTTAGGGCAATCTTTGTGATCTCCGTATTTAAAATTCATAACGGGCAGGATATCGTATTTTTCAAGAACTCCCATTAGGTGTGCGGTTCCTACCTGACGCATCTGACACTGGATATCATCAAGATCACGCATCTCTTTGTTAAACCTTTTCCCTCTCTCCATAATAGCAGGAAGATCAACTACATTGTTGAAATTACCGGTCACTTTTGGGATTTTTGCAACAATTGCTCTAACCCCCTTATGTCGCATAAGGGTTCCTATACCACCTCTGCCAGCCTGCTTTAGCCTGACTTTACCCCTTTTTACATCCCAGAATGTGAAATTGAGCATTCCGATCAAAGAGTGCTCTGCTGCTTTACCGGAAGCAACAACAGAGACATTGATCTTGTCCTTTTCGTTATCGGCGAACATCTCCATAAGCTCCTCTCCAAGAAGGTGAGAGTCATAGCTTAATTGTTGAGGAGTCTCAAAAATCTCCACAATATGATCTACTCCGTTTATGAATACAATCACATCTTTTGGAGAGTTACCCTGAATCTCCAGAGCATCAAATCCAGCAATTTTCAGGTGTGGCCCAAAGTGCCCTCCTACATTGCTGTCAATAATCTTTTCAGTCTGAGGAGATATCGCAACAACAATTGATTTGCCTGACCCGGAGTATTGGGTTATACCTGAGCATGGCCCTCCTGAAATAACGATTTCATTTTCGGGATCCTGCCATTTAGTTGTTGGTTTTACGGCATCCCAGAGCATTCTGAGTCCGTAGCCTTTTCCTCCGATAAATTTCTCTCTGGTCTCGGGTGAGACCTTGCGAGTTTCCATTTTTCCTGTCTCTACATTCACATACAGACTCTGGTCACTATAGCCCCGCTCCATTGGCTTCCAGGTGTATGGAAAGGAGGCAGTGATCTTTCTTCCGGATTTGATCTCCTGATAGTTCATCCTATATTTTTTTAGGTTTTTAATTTTTTGTAAATTTACGAAAAATCGCAATCCTGACAACCCCTTTTTATGCCAACCTTTAACCAAATCAGAGCGTTTTTGTCACAAAAAACAATAGGAATAGCCGGAGCCGGTGGGCTCGGATCAAATTGTGCTGAGTCTCTCTTAAGATGTGGTGCAGGAAAATTGATAGTTGCAGACTATGACAGGGTATCTGATTCAAACCTCAACAGACAATTTTATTTCCACGATCAGATAGGTGAGAAGAAGGTAGATGCTCTCAGGGATAATTTACTAAGAATTAGCCCTTTTGCCTCACTTCAGATGCATTTTTCAAGAGTCACACCAGATAATATAATGCTTCTCTTCTCTACATGTGATGTTGTTGTAGAGGCATTTGACGAGGCATCAGAAAAGAATATGATTATTGAGGAGATGTCGGCTCAGTTACCCCAAATTCCTGTTGTTGCTGCTTCCGGTCTGGCCGGCTGGGGTAATTCAGAAAAGCTGAAAGTCACAAGAAGCGGAAATCTTTATATATGTGGTGATGAGACAAGTGAAGTCTCTGATGAGTTACCGCCTCTGTCACCAAAAGTGAAAATTGTTTCAAATCTTCAGGCAGATTTAGTGCTTGAAATATTGTTAAGAGATTGGTATGAAAATTAAATTGAATAACAGGGAGGAGGAGTTTGCAGGGGATAAATTATCAGTAGAGGAGATTATCGCCGTAAAGTCATATGTATTTAAAATGCTTGTTGTTAGGCTTAATGATCACCTTGTAAAAAAAGATATGTATTCATCAACATTTGTTAAAGATGGTGATGATTTAAAGGTGATTCACCTGGTAAGTGGTGGTTAATTAAGCTTCTGGGAGAGCCCTGATCTGTTTATTATTTCAAACTGCTGTCTTACTGATTCTTCATGAACAGCCTCCAGTATTTGCTTTACAAAATCTTCATCAAGTTCAAGACCCAGAGCCTGTGCGATTCTGCTTGTTACCATTTTGTCGTACCTTACAGGTTGAAGAACCTGCATATTGTTCTGCATCTTGTATCTGCCAATCTCTCTTGCTACAGACATCCTTTTTGATAGAATGTTAAGAAGCCTGTCGTCCAGTTCATCAATCTCTCTTCTTAAATCAGCAAGATATTCAGATGATTCGCTGGTGTCTCTTATTACAATAAGTTTAAGAATTCTTTCCAGCAGTTCAGGAGTTATCTGCTGCTCCTTATCACTTAGTGCCTGCGAGGGATTAATGTGTGTCTCAATCATCAGCCCGTCAAATCCCAGATCCATGGCCTGCTGAGAAATTGGGTATATAAGATTTTGCTTTCCCCCGATATGGCTTGGATCGCAAAAAATTGTAACAGATGGGAATCTTCTTTTTAGCTCAATCGGGATATGCCACTGAGGTTGATTTCTAAAGAGTCCCTTTTCATATGCTCCAAATCCTCTGTGAACAAAAGCTATATTATCTGTGCCGCAGGCAATGAGCCTTTCGGCAGCCCCAATCCAAAGCTCAATATCAGGATTGATTGGATTTTTAACTAATACGGGAGTGCCGGATCCGCCTGCTGCCTCGGCAATCTCCTGTACTGCAAAAGGATTTGCTGTAGTCCTGGCTCCAATCCAAAAAATATCAACACCTGCTTTTAGCGCATCTTCAACATGCCTTGAGTTTGCAACTTCAGTGGTTGTTTTTAAGCCGGTCTCCTCTTTTACGATCTTTAACCACTCAAGTCCTGCAGAGCCAACACCCTCAAAACCCCCGGGTTTGGTCCTCGGCTTCCATATTCCTGCTCTGAAAACCTCTACGCCCTGAGATGCCAGCAGACGGGCTGTGCCAATCATCTGATCCTCGCTCTCGGCACTGCAGGGCCCGGCAATTACAAAGGGCCTTCTAATCTCTTTTCCTTCAAAGCGAAATGAGTTAATTTCCATTTTTATTCTGTTCGCAAAACCTGTGCAAGTTAGCAGTTTTTTATATCTTTGTGAAAACTTAAAATATGAGAGAAAGATCACTTCTTGTGCTGCTGGCACTTTTTTTATCACTTACGAGTTGCAAATATTTGCATATTGATGGATATTCAGGATCCACACTTATTTGGGAATCAGGAGCAAATAATTATTTTAATACAGAATCTCCTTCTGATTTAAAAACTGTAAACGAGATTCTTATTACCGGAGAGACAGATGGAGATCAGAAAGTCTTGCTTGAAAAATTACCCTGGCACTCTGTAACTGTCAGAGAAGTTATAATGGAGAGTGATTCTGCTAAATTTCTGGGTGCATTCAGGTACGATGGGGTTGCTCTTTGCGACATATTAAGCTCTGTTAAGATTGATAAACTTTCTAAAGAGGATTTTTACCCTCCTGTTGATCTTTATGTTGAAGTTTGGAATGATGCCGGTGAATTTGCTGTTTTCAGCTGGGGAGAGATAATCTACTCTGCAGATGTTTATAACATAATAATAGCTAAAGCTGCAACAAGAGTTGTACCTAGCAAGACAGATGAAAAATGGGAAATACCGTCCGGGAGTAAATTAGTGGTGGGAACCGATCTTTTTGCCGAGAGGGGGATTCTTAATCCATCAAAAATTGTAATTAAATCTCTTAAGGGTGACTTTAAAGTAAACAGAGACCCGGAAATATTCTACTCAAACAAACTTGATGTTTTAAAAGGAGGAGAGTTGATAGCATCCTTTAACTCAATTCCGGAAAATCTTCCAAAACTTGACAGAAGAACAATTTACTATGGCCACGGAATGGGATACAAGGGGGTAAGAACATTTTCCGGGGTAAGGGCTGATGGTTTATTAAGAGGTATCCTCCCTATGGACAAAAGGAGTTTAAGAGAGGGTCTTATTTGTATAGAGGCAGTTGACGGGTACAGGGCATCCTTCTCTCTCTCGGAACTTATTAACAGAGTTGACGGAATGGAGCCTCTGATTATGTTTGGAGATGGAGCCGAGAAGGGACGTGAAACCTTCTCTCTCTATGCCGATAATGATATGTTTGCAGACAGGTCTATTAAAGGAATAAGTAAAATAACGCTATACTAAAATGGCAGGAAACAGAGGAGCCAAATACTATGATATATTCCTGGATTACAGGTTGTGGCTTACAAAAAGGGGAAGCGGAGAGGTGCTCGGACACGAACATTTTCTTATCCTTCAGAAGATTGAAGAGGGGGAATCTCTCCACTATGCAGCAGATAGTCTTGGTATAAGCTATAGAAAAGTCTGGGACAGAATCAGAGATTCTGAAACAGAACTGGGATTTCATTTAATTGAAACCTACAGAGGTGGAAAAGATGGGGGAGGGACTAAGCTCTCTCCGGATGGAAAAAGATTACTTGATTCATATCTCAAGTTAAGAGGTGATATTGATACTCTTATTAAGGGGAGAGTAAAGGAGTTTTTTCATACAGTAAATATGCTCCCCTTGATTCTTCTGATGCTGATATTAACCCTCTCATGTACAGGCAGAGGCTCAGACAACCGGGAGGGTTTAAACGGAGAGCTGGTTATTTTTCATGCCGGTTCTCTCTCTATGCCCTTTAAGGCAATTGCAGACAGTTTTGTTAAACTTAATCCGGGTGTAAAGATTTTAGCCGAGGCATCCGGAAGCATAGATGCCGCCAGAAAGATTACAGAACTGGGAAGAGATTGCGATATAATGGCTTCTGCAGATTACAATGTAATTGATAAACTTCTCATCCCGGGGTTTGCCTCTGAGAATATTAAGTTTGCTGCAAATGAGATGGCTATTGTATTTAACGAAAAATCAAGGTATTCATCTGAAATTACAAAAGAGAACTGGAAAGAGATTCTCATGAGGAAAGATGTAATTTTTGGAAGATCTGACCCTAACTCTGATCCCTGTGGTTACAGGACTCTTCTTGTTTGGCAACTGGCCGGAGCGGATATGAAGACAATGATTATCAAGGATGCAAGATATGTAAGACCCAAGGAGGTCGATCTTCTTGCTCTGCTTGATGTCAATGCAGTAGATTATATATTTTTGTATAAATCTGTAGCTGTTCAGCATGGATTAAAATATACAGAGCTAAGTGATTCTGTTAATTTGTCAGATCCCTTACTGAATGACTGGTATGCTAAAGCAGTTGTAAAAGTAAGAGGCTCCTCTCCTGAAGATACAATAGCGATTAACGGAGAGGCCATGATATATGGTCTCACTATTCTCAGGGATGCCCCAAATAAGAAGATTGCAGAGGCGTTTGTTGATTTCCTCCTCTCTGAAAATGGAGGGAGAAAGATACTCTCTCAAATGGGACAATCATCAGTATACTAATAACTAACAAAATATTTATGAAATTCAGATTTTTAGGATTAGCCCTGCTTTTTATGGCAGGCCCTCTTACGCATATTAATGCTCAGGAGGGCGACACAGCAAAAATTTATAACCTTAAAGATGTTGTTGTAAGTGCAACAAAGACAGGAAGAGAGATACTGCAGACTCCTGTGAGAATCTCAAATATTCCCATCCAGAGCATTAAATCTGCCCCTGTACTTAATGCGGATGATATTCTTAAAGGTGTTTCAGGACTTGTTGTAACCAGGAATATGGGAATATTCGATAAACATTCATCTGTCTCTGCAAGAGGTGTTGGTAAGGAACAGGCAAGAACATTAATTCTTATTGATGGGGTTCCTATCAACAAACTCTCAACTGGCAGTGCAAATTTTGGGATGATAAATCAGTCTCTTTTACAGAGTGTTGAAGTTGTGAAAGGGCCTAACTCAAATATTTTTGGAGGCAATGCAATGGGTGGCTCGGTGAATTATATCACAAGGGATATTAACGATGGTCTCAGAGCAAATATTCAGACCGATTATGGTTCATTTAACACAATTGGTACAAGGGCCTTCTCCTCATACGGAAAGGGTGGCTTTTTTGCGGGTGTAAGCGGATTTTTAAGAAAAAGTGATGGTTACAACCCTGCAACCGAAATAGATTCTACTACTATTAATATGTCTCTGGATGAAAAAAATGGTGGAATAATACTGGGATATGGTAATAAAAAATTTGGTGTTATAAAGGCAGAGTTCAACTATACAGATGCACTCAGGGGAAAGGGTGAGAGGATGTATGCATCAAATGGTATAGTAGATGGTTATAACCACTATGTAAACAGAAACTATAAATTATCATGGAACAGCTCTGCAGGAAATTCTTCATTTAATGTAACAGGTTATATTTCAACTGAAGATTATTCAGAGATAAAATGGAAAGGATCAGATATATATGATGTTATTGTAGACAGAAGTGACTATGGGGCCTGGGCATCATACAGTTATTCAGGATTAAAAAACAATACCTTTTCTGCGGGACTGGAGTTCAAGGGAGGTGCTGTAGATGGAAGGGATGTATACAGAACTTCAACGGACAGAGTTATAAACGGAGGCAAAAGTAATTCTCTGGCTCTTTTTATTCAGGATGAAATATCTCTGGCAGATGGGAGATTGCTTATCCTGCCATCACTAAGAGGGGAGAGAGTATGGATTAGTGAAGGAGGTTTCCGGATTGAAGGAGGAACATCAATCACAAACTTTCTCAAACCATACACCGGAGATCTAGACAATTCAGTCTGGAACTCTATCAGCCCAAAACTTGCCGCAAGGTGGCTGATGGGAGGGGGAAGCCGGGTATATGCATCGGCCTCAAGGGGATTCAGACCGGGCTCCCTCGAAGACATGACAAGAACAGGCTCAATAAGCGGCGGAGTCATTCTTGCAAATACATCATTAAGACCTGAATTTATAAATACATACGAGGCTGGAGGTGACTTTAAACTTGCGGATGGACTTCATATCTCTCCATCTCTCTACTACTCTTTGGGTACTGATTTTCACTATGCAGTCAATACAGGTCAGACTATAAGGATAGGTAACAAAAACAGACCTCTGATGAGTATGCAGAATGTGGGAAAAGTTGAGATTATGGGTGGTGAGGCCGATGTTAACTACTCGCCTGTTGCCGGGTTGGATTTATCTGCTAACTATACATACACTCATTCAAAAATTGTTGAGTACAGTGTAAATCAGCAAGCCGGTAATACAGATATTACCGGAAAGTATCTCACATATACCCCGGAGCACATGGTTAACGGAGCGTTAACATGGAGGAACAGATACTTGAATATTAACATTATGTATCGCCATATGAGCAGCCAGTATATGAACTCTCTTAACCTCCCGGATGATGAGAGGGGAGTAAATAATATTCCTGCACTGGACTTCGTTGATGCTAAAGTGTGGAGAGGATTGGGAAGTCACCTTGTTCTCAGTGCAGGTGCAACAAATCTATTTAACAAAAGATATGTTGACTCGTCAGGAATGAACTCAATTGGGAGATTTCTCTTTTTACAACTGACTGTTAATATTTAAAATTCAGGAGTATATATTAGCTCATCAAGAGATCTTTTGGGTACATGATGGACACCCTCTGCATCTCTCCAGTATTTGATATCTCCTGCCTTAACATCGTCAATTACAACAACCTCTTTAGGCTTTCCAAGCGCTATTACCAGTATAGGTGTAAGATAGCCGGGAAGTCTGAGGAGGTTTGTTAATTCCTGCTTTTTAAATGTTGCAATCATACAGCCTCCAAATCCAAGCTCTACAGCCTGAAGCAAAATGCTTTGAGCAAATATGCCATTATCACATGAATATGCAGGAGCAACAGAGGTGTCATGAAGAAGGATAATATAAGCAGATGGTCTCTCTCCCTCAACAGGTCCCTCCCAATCTTTAAGATACCCGGCCCAGCCCAGATTTGGAAAAATTTCTGAGTTTTTCTCCTGGTCATTACAAATATAAAATTTGATAGGCTGGATATTCCTTGATGATGGAGACAGCCTTGCTGC
This sequence comes from Bacteroidales bacterium, assembly GCA_018053445.1. Lineage (GTDB taxonomy): Bacteria > Bacteroidota > Bacteroidia > Bacteroidales > UBA932 > Bact-08. The sequence goes on from JAGPLK010000011.1 coordinate 25,317, forward strand.
CTCTACCATCATCTTTAATTGCTCCTCAGATATCTCCTCACTCTGGAAGAACCTCCGGTAACTTCTGTTTTGTCTGAATGGTATCATGTTAATGTTAATTAGTTTCTCGATTTTATTCAAATAGATTAAGTGAGAGCCTGGGTGCCTTTTTAAGTCTCGGATGCTCAATCTCCTCTGTAACTTCGTGTGCCCAGATAATGTCTGATGGTATATAAATGGCACTTCCGCCTATTTCAAGCACCGGAAGTATATCGGACTTAAAGGAGTTTCCAACCATCAGAAAGTTCTCCGGCTGCACTGAGTGTTTTTTTACAATTTTTATGTAACTCTCTCTGTTTTTCTCACTCATGATTTCAATGGAAGAGAAATATTTATCAATGCCGGACCTCTCGATTTTTGACTCCTGTTCTTTAAGATCACCTTTTGTTGCCAGTATAAGAGGATATTTATGAGAGAGTTGAGAGAGGACCTCTTCAACCTCAGGCAGTAGCTCAATGGGTTTTCCTATAGTCTCTTTCCCTATCTCAATCAGTTCCAGTATCTCTTTGTTGCTTATTGTTCCATTGCTTATCTCTATTCCTGTTTCTATAAGAGAGATTATAAAAGGTTTTGAGCCATACCCCAGAAGAGGAAGGTTCATTTTTTCTCTCTTTAACAGTAAACTATTTGCTCTCTCCTCATCAGTAAATCTCTTCATCATTTCACAGAAACGGATCTCCGCATTTCTGTAGTGATACTCATTCATCCACAGAGTATCATCGGCATCAAAGGCTATAAGTTTTATCTCTTCCATATATTTACGAGGTGCAAATATAAAAAAAGCCCGGGCTAAACCGGGCTTTTATATTCATAAGTTGAAAAGTTTATTTAGCGACCCTCTCCAACCATTTAACCATCGAGAGCATTACCAGCATTGACAGTGCGCAAGCAACTGCAAATACCATCCAGCAAGCCCATAGAGGAACAAGTGTATAGAGAAGACCACCAATAAATAACAACAAGTTACCTATAGCTGTAGCTGCAAGCCAAGCTCCCTGCATTAAACCCTGAAGGTGAGGAGGGGCCACTTTTGATACAAATGAGAGCCCAAGTGGAGAGATGAATAATTCAGCAACAGTAAGGATAAAATACATTCCAATCATCACCCAAGGGGTAAGTTTCATCATATCCAGATCTCCGGAAGCCATAGATGACAAAGCCGATTTATCAGGAAGTGCCATTGAAACCACCAGTAGGAAAATGTAAGCAATTGCAGCAATACCCATACCTATTGCAATCTTTCTAGGTGTTGAAGGCTCGTTTCCTTTTCTCCTCATAGTTCCAAAGAACCACATAATAATTGGAGTAAGAAGAACTACAAAGAACGGATTAACAGCCTGGAATATCTCGGCCCCCTTAATAGATGTGAAACCTAAATCAATATTGATAACATCAAGATTGATATAGTCTCTTGCAAAGTATGTAAGAGAGTAACCATTTTGGTGGAATGAGAACCAGAAAAATATAACAACTCCAAACACAGCAAACAGAGCATAAATTCTTTGTCTGATTTCAGATGCAGCCATTGTAATCTCCTCTTTAGAGATGTTTTTGCTGTCTTTGCTCTTCCCTTTTGCAGCTGCAGGGTCAGGGAACTGGTTTTTGTTAACCATGTATATGATAAAGGAGATAAATATCGCAACTATAGTTGCAATAAAGGCGTAATGGAATCCCCTGTTAAATACATCCAGATATTGGTTACTGAAAGCAGTCAAATCTGCAACCGGAGTCCCGTCCAGAGTAACCTGAGATGCGTAAGTGGTAAGATTGTTAAGTTGCTCTGCGCTCATTGATGCCTGGTTGCCAATGTACTGGTGAGCAAGTTCCGGAAGTTGAGCATTGTAATCAAATCCATTGTGTTTCAGCCACCAGTTTCTTACTGCAATAGCAATAAATGGAGCAAAGAAACCTCCTATGTTGATGAACATGTAGAAAAGCTGGTATCCGGCATCTCTCATGTCTCTCTTAGGTTTTCCATTTTCGTCAACTCCAAATTGTTTAGCAATTCTCTCTTTGTACTCTTTTTTGTCATACATCTGACCTACAATAGCCTGCAGGTTGCCTTTGAAAAGACCGTTACCAAATGCAATAACAAGAAGTCCAAGACAAGTGATTCCCAAATACAGAGCAAGGCTTGGAACAGGTGTTGGAGTAGGAATTGCAATAATAAAGTAACCTACTGCCATCAGAACAAGACCCCACAGAATTGTTCTTTTGTAATTCTGAGTTCTGTCTGCTATAAGACCCCCTACCAGTGCCAATACATATATTGAGGCATAAAATGCCGAATATATATATCCGGTGGTGGTTTCTGACAAACCGAATTTAGAAGAGATGAACAAAGTGAGGATTGCCATCATAATGTAGAAACCGAAGCGCTCTCCCATATTTGTCAGGGCAGCTGCAAGTAGTCCTTTTGGATGGTTTTTAAACATAGTGAATATATAGTTTTAGTTAAAAATTTGCTCACAGGTTCGCAAAAATAGTAAAAAATGGATAACTTTGTTAACTGTGCTAATTTAAAATTGTAATAATTTTTATAGAATGAAAAATAAATTAAAACCTTTGCTTGCCCTTTTTGCCCTTTTGTTAAATATAACAGCAGGTGCTCAGATTTTATCTCAGGGTGAAGCCGTACCTAAGGGTGCAATAGTATATTCTCTCCCTTCCACATCTTTTAAAATTACGGCAGAGGCTGTTCGTGAAACATTTGTGGCCGGCCCGTATGCAAAATACGCTCAGAAATACCTTGGGATTCAGGTGAGGGAAAACAGCGGTGATTTTTATACTCTTTCTACCGTGGAGCTAAGCTCCTATATTGAGGCAGACCGATCAACTAACATTGCCCTTAATCTTGGCAACACATCTCGTGCAACCGCAAACTTTCTTGAGATGATGAGCCAGGGTCTTGTTATATGGTCAGATTCGGGAGCCGGGAGAAAAGATTATGCACGATTCCCTGCACAGGTAAATTCAGGTGTTTTTAACATGGAGATGGCAACTTCCAATCTTACCAATGTAAGTACTACTTTATATAAAACCGTCAGGACAGAGACAGGGATGGAAAGGGTTCCTGTTCAGCAGAATCAGATAGTTGAAAAAAGTGTGGAAAAGCGCGCAGAGGAGATTGCAAATTCAATTTTCAGACTTAGGGCTAAAAGGATGGAGATTATAACAGGGGAGACAGATGCTACTTTTAGCGGAGAGGCTTTAAAGGCAGCCATAGACGAGATGAACAGACTTGAGTCTGAGTATATGAGTCTTTTTACAGGTAAAAGTGTATTTGATAAACAAAGAGCAAGTTTTGATGTTGTTCCATCAAGAGAGAGTGCAAGACAGATATATGTAGCCTTTAGAATTTCAGATAATCAGGGTCTGTTGCCTGCAGATAATGTAGCAGGAAGCCCTGTAATAATTGAACTTCTTAAGGAGAATGGTCAGCCTGCTCCCTCATTTAATATGGATCTGACTGCAGAAAAGGGCAGGGTTCTTTACAGAGTACCGGAGATTATGATTGCTAAGGTATCATCCGGACAGAATAATCTTTTACAAACCCGTGTCCCTGTATATCAGTTTGGAAAAGTACTCTCATTCCCTATTGATGTAGCATTTGGTAAATAAAAAAGTTAAAAAATAATTTATAAATATATTTGATATGAATATTTCAGAATTGAATCCAAAAAGTGTCTGGAAACACTTTTACTCACTTACTCAAATTCCAAGACCATCAAAAAAAGAGGAGAGGGCTATACTTTTTCTTGAGAAATTTGGAAAAGACCTGGGTCTTGAAACAATTAAGGATGGCATCGGTAACATTATAATAAGGAAACCGGCCACACCCGGGATGGAGAACAGGAAGGGCATAATCCTTCAGGCTCACATTGACATGGTTCCTCAAAAAAACAGCGATAAGGTTCACGATTTTGAGAAGGATCCTATACAGCCAAGAATTGTAGACGGATGGGTATATGCTACCGGAACTACTCTGGGAGCAGATAATGGTTTGGGCTTAGCCGTTGCTATGGCAGTTCTTGAGTCAAAAGACCTGGTTCACGGCCCTGTTGAGGCTCTTTTTACAGTTGATGAGGAGACTGGCATGACCGGAGCAAGAATGCTTCAGCCGGGTATTATCAAGGGAGATATACTCATTAATCTTGACTCTGAAGATGAGGGTGAACTTTATGTTGGATGTGCAGGTGGATTGGATGCAACCGCAACTTTTACATATAAAACAGAGAAGACTCCTGAAGGGCTTACCGGATACAAGCTTTCTGTTACTGGCCTCAAGGGTGGCCACTCAGGAATGGATATTGTTCTGGGCAGGGGAAATGCAAACAAGACAATAGTAAGATTGTTGCTGCCATTGATTGAAGAGTTTGGTGCAAGAGTCTCCTCTATTGAAGGCGGAAGTCTGAGAAACGCTATTCCAAGGGAGGCATTTGCTCACCTTGCAATTGCTGCTTCAAACGAGAAGGGAGCAAAGGATCTTGTTGCAAGACATCTTGCCGAGATAAAATCAGAATTATCTGCTCACGAACCTAATCTGAATATTGTACTGGAGAGAGCAGATCTTCCTGCGGAGGTAATTGATGCTGATACTGCTTTGAAGGCCGTATTAGCTGTTTACGGATGTCCAAACGGAGTTGAGAGAATGAGTGATGCCATGCCGGGTCTTGTTGAAACTTCAAATAACCTGGCGATAGTAAAATCAGAGAATGGTAAGATTCAGATCAAATGCCTAATGAGAAGTTCAGTTGACTCGGCAAAAGAGATTCTTGCTCAGTCGTTAGGCTCTGTATTTAAACTTGCAGGCGCAGAGGTAGAGTTTACAGGTGGTTATCCCGGATGGAAACCAAACATGAACTCAGACATTTTAAGCACAATGAAGGTGGTTTACACAGACTTGTACGGAAGAGAGCCGGAGGTTAAGGCTATTCATGCAGGATTGGAGTGCGGTATTCTGGGAGGTATATATTCAAACTGGGATATGATATCATGCGGACCTACTATTCGCTCTCCACACTCGCCTGATGAGAGGGTAAACATTGAAACCGTTGAGAAGTGGTGGAATTATGTTGTTAAGGTGCTGGAAAAGGCACCGGTGAAAAAATAGCCATTTGAAAAAATAGTTGGTGGGCTGCAAAATAATACATATATTTGCAGCCCATTTTTTTAAATAATAATTTATAAACAAAGAGTATGAATCATTACGAAACCGTTTTCATTTCAACTCCCGTTTTATCTGATGTTCAGATAAAGGAAGCGGTAAAGAAGTATCATGATTTCATCGTTGATAATGGCGGTGAGATTGTGCATGAAGAGGACTGGGGCCTTAAGAAACTGGCTTACCCAATCCAGAAAAAAACTACAGGTTTTTATCATTTGATAGAATTTAAGGCAGACCCAACATTTATTGCCAAACTGGAAATTCAGTACAGAAGGGATGAGAGAATCATCCGCTTCCTCACTTTTGCACTTGACAAGCACTCAATTGCATATTCAGAGAGAAGAAGAGCTAACAAATCAGAATCTAAAAACTAAGGAGGAGAGATCATGGCAAATCCAGCAAACAACGAAATTCGCTACCTGAACCCTCCTACAGTAGAGGTTAAGAAGAAAAAATACTGCCGTTTTAAAAAGGCCGGTATTAAGTATGTAGACTATAAGGACGCAGAGTTCCTCAAGAGATTTCTGAATGAGCAGGGTAAAATACTACCTCGCCGTCTTACCGGAACCTCTCTGAAATTCCAGAAGAAAGTTTCACAAGCAGTTAAACGCGCAAGACACCTTGCTCTGCTTCCATATGTAACAGATTTATTGAAATAAGCTAAGGAGATATAAATAATGGAGATAATACTTAAACAAGATGTTCCGAATCTGGGCCACAAGGACGATATTGTAGTGGTTCGCAACGGATATGCCTCAAATTATCTGATTCCCCAAGGCTTTGCAATAATGGCTACGCCTTCGGCAAAAAAGGTACATGCAGAAAACTTAAGACAAAGAGCTCACAAAGAGGCAAAACTTCGCGAGGACGGAGTTGCTTTGGCCGCTAAACTTGAGGGTATACAGGTAAAACTTGCTACCAAGGTTAGTTCTACCGGCAAGATTTTTGGATCAGTTAACAATATTCAAGTTGGAGAGGCACTTGCAGCTCAGGGATTTGAAATTGACCGCAGAAGCATTACCATAACAGGTGAATCAAACATTAAGGAGATTGGTATTTACGATGCAGTTGTTAAGGTCTACAAGGACATTAAGGCAAATATCAAAGTTGAAATAGTTGGTGAGGAGTAATACTCTTATCGATAATAATTTGAGGGCTGCTTGCAAAGCAGCCCTTTTTTTATTAAATTAGTGCCCGGTTGTGTATTATTTTACTATTTTTGCACAAGATATGAACACTTTATGTAGTTTTGTGTTTTAGGTATACTCTGATTTTAACTCAAATTTAATTAAACTGGACATAAAATAAAAAATTCAATTACTATGAAAAAAACATTTTTTACATTGGTTTTATTAGTATTTGCTGTTTCGGCATTTGCCCAACAGGAAAGCAAAAGAGGACCATTTATCACTAATGGCTTCTGGGATAACTGGTTTGTCTCTGCAGGTGGTGGTTTAAATCTCTACTTTGGGGAGTATGACAACAAAATGGAGCTTCAGGAGAGATTAACTCCGGCTCTTGACCTCTCACTTGGTAAGTGGATTACTCCTTCAATGGGTCTTCGTCTTCAGTATGCTGGTCTGAGAGCTAAGGGTAAAGTTTTCCTTTTCCCTGGTGATAACGCGTTTGTACCGGCCGGAGCACTGACAAATGGATATGCTATTGAAAAATTCAACGTCATGAACCTTCACGGAGATCTTCTCTGGAACCTCTCAAATTCAATCGGTGGATACAGAGCTGACAGAACTTGGGATTTTGTTCCTTTTGCCGGTTTTGGCTGGGCAAGAGCCTCTAATATAGATAGCTGGAATTCAGCAAACAAAGTAAGCAACGAACTTGGTATTACAGTAGGTCTTATCAATAAATTCCGCGTTTCTGACGCTGTTGACCTCAATTTTGAACTTAGACATTTGTTTGTTAATGATGCTTTTGACGGAATCGTTAGAGGAAGTAGATGGGAAGGTATGAGTACTGCAAGTATCGGAATCACTTATAAATTTGCAAAAAGAGGATTTGAGCGCTATGTAAAAGTTGAGCCTGCAGATTATACTCCTTACAATAATCGTATTGCTGCTCTTGAGAGGCAACTTGCAGACAAGGATGCTAATGCAAAACGCATTGCGGACGAACTTGCAGCTGAAAAGGCCAGGAAGGCAGTTGTTGTTCAACCTGAACCTGAGTACATAATCTCTCCTCTTGCGGTATTCTTCCAGATTAACAAAGCTGATTTGACTGATAAGGATATTATCAACTTAGGATATGCTGCTGATATGATTAAGAAATCAGGCAAGAAATTTAAAGTTCAGGGCTCTGCCGATAAAGCAACCGGAAATGCAAGAATCAATCAGACTCTAAGTGAGAAGCGTGCCAACAGAGTTTATGATGTTCTTGTTAATAAGTTTGGTGTTAACCCAGGTCAACTTGAGGTTATTGCTAAAGGTGACAAAGATGAGCCATTTGGAAAACCAGCACTTAACAGAGTTGTTATTGTTGAGAACTAATTCCTGACTTAATTTATTAAGGCTATTGAAGAGGCTGACCATTATTGGTTAGCCTTTTTTTATTATTTCATGAGCCAATGTTTTCATAAGCTGATACAGAGATGCACATACCATTATATGATATCAGTAGTAATATACAGGTATATAACTACAGTTTCACACATCTGAAAATAGGGTTGACTAAAGTTTCCCACGTCAAAGTCCAGAAGTAAACTATATACCCACACCGCTATAACACGCTGATTACCTAAACATAAGCAATCCACCTGTCAGGTCACCTGACAGGTGGATTGTCTATGCATTGATAATCTGAGATTTAGGGCCGCACGGGTTTCGCAAAAATCATCTGCCGAATGGCCAACTCAGGCCGGGCGGGCGGGTAGGTTGACAGGGATATTCGTATATGTGCTTATAAATCTAGCAATTGCAAATTGCTTTTTGAAAAACTT
>JAGPLK010000057.1 GCA_018053445.1 Bacteroidales bacterium
CTTTTTTTATTTACCGGTGCTGCCCGCATGCAAATGCATTTGCTGCGGCTTCACCGGTAAATAAAAATGGCAAAGCCATTTAGTTTTTTCTTTGTAAGAGCCCCCCACCAGGGATCACCGAGCTTTACTAAAGTTTCCCACGTCAAAGACCAGAAGTAAACTATATACCCGCACTGCTGTAACATGCTGATTACATAAACATAAGCAATCCACCTGTCAGGTGACCTGACAGGTGGATTGTCTATACATTGATAATCTGAGACTTAGAGCCGCACGGGTTTCGCAAAAATCATTTGCCGAATGGCCAACTCAGGCCGGGCGGGCGGGTATCCACCAAGCCTCATGCCCGGCACGGGTTGACAGGGATATTCGTATATGTGCTTTAAAGATAAGTAACTGGAAATTGCTTTTTGAAAAACTTTTAATAAAACCAATTTTTAAATACCTAACTTACTGTTAGATAAACAAATATCCCTGTCAAACCACCGCCTCCTGCCAAGTCTAAAAGGTACTTCGCAGTTTATACTACCGGTTCCTGGCCGGTTATACGACATACTCGCACCGCTGTAACTCTCAGTAGATCTGCAAAAAGCACTTTTACTTGACATGTGATATGTCATGCGATAAATTCACCTGTAAATTATAGGAATAATATCATAATGCACATGTGGGAAACTTTAGAGCTTTAGCGAGGTAATCCCAACTCTAATACTGGGTAGATAGGATCACTGAATCCGAAACTTCTGTATAAAGCCTCACCATCTTTAGATGTATGAAGAGAAACCTTACTTATTCCCCTCCTTTCAGCCTCATTAAGGAGCTCCTTTAAAATCAAAGATGAGTATCCTTTTCTCCTTTCATCAGGTAATGTGTACATATTCAGAATCTCTCCCTCCAGATAAAACGGCCTGTTTATATCTCCCGGAATCCTTTTAATTATCATTCCGCCAAACCCAAGCACCCTGTTATCAATAACAGCCATAAATGCAAAAAATGTATCCGTTCTAATTACTTCAGAAAAATATCGTAATAATTCTGAATGAAGCCTTAACTTGTATTCATCAGATATATCACCTTGCATTTCAGTCAGGTAATCAATTCTGTATTTTGTTAGAATTTCAATATCATTTTGTCCGATTAATCGTATTTCTATACTGCCCATATTCAGTCTATATAAACTTAGTTTTATCTCTCTGTTTTTCCTGACATTATCTTTACATTCTCAAGGTCTCTTTTAAAGAAATTATCAGGAGTCTCTCCAACTATCTCTTTAAACTCTTTGATGAAATGAGACTGGTCATAATAACATCCTTTAATAACAAGATTTTGATAATCAATAATTTTATCAGAGCTTATTAAATCCCATACTCTATTTATTCTGCTAATTCTCTCAAGTCTCTTTGGAGATGTCCCAACCCTCCTGATAAACTGTCTTTGAAGAGTTCTTTGACTTACAGGAAACTCCATCTCAATTTTTGAAATCGCTTGATTATTGTCTTGAGATACTATTCTGTCATAAAGTATATCTATATGATCTTTTTCATATTCTGAACCCTGAAAGTTGTTAATGAAGCCCTCAAAGCATTTTATCCACTCTTCCAGATTGCTGTATATTGACAATTGCTTCCAAAGAGCTTCAAAAGGTATCGCTGGAAGTTCTACATATGAATATTTGCAAACTTGAAGATTGATGTTAAAAATTCTGGTAAAGACGGATGGTTTGCAGGTTACAATAAAGGAGATATTTGTTTCACTAACTCTCATATGCTGAGGTTTAGAAACCACCGGCGCAATAAAATAGGGAGGCAGCTCCCCATAATGAGGATGAAGCATAAACGGAGGATTTCCAAAATGAAAAACAATTGAGAGATCCTCCCTTGGAATAAACTTCTCAAGAATATCCGGACTATCGGAGGACTTAATCATCTCGTATTGTTTGACAAGCCAGGAATAATTTGATAATGGCTTTTTAAAACTCACCTCCATAGGATTTGAATTTTTAATATGATCTTATATCTCTTCCCTCAAACCAATTTATAAATGCAGTATTTACAACTTTATTGCCGCCAGGAGTTGGGTAGTCTCCTGAAAAATACCAGTCTCCGACATGATTAGGTGTCGCTTTATGCAAATTATTGAGTGTCTGAAACACAATTTTTACCTCAGCTTTAACAGAAGAGTTTCTTATCATCTGAGCAATTTTATGGGATATGTCGTTATCGCTGAAGGGCTCGTAAATCTCTTTTACAAAATTTTGTATATCCTCTTTTATGTTGAACTGCTGTTTTTTACACTTTTCATAAACCGCCTGAATTAATTCCTCTCTATTGCACTCCCTTAATAATTCAATTGCAGCGTTAAAGGCAATGAACTCACCCATTCTTGTCATATCTATGCCATAGCAGTCCGGATACCTTATCTGAGGAGCAGAAGATACAATTATAATTCGTTTGGGGTTTAACCCATCCAGTATTCTGAGAATACTATTTTTAAGAGTAGTACCTCTTACAATTGAATCATCAATAACAACAAGATTCTCTTCCGGATTGACTACACCATATGTTACATCATAAACATGGGCTGCCATCTCGTCTCTGTCAGAATCAGATGTGATAAATGTTCTTAGTTTTGCATCTTTGATAACGATTTTTTCAACTCTGGGTTTCTTATCTATAACCCCTTGATTCAACAAAGATTCCATACCCTCTACCATTCCCAAAAATGAGGTTTCAGCAGTATTGGGTATGTAGGTAAGAACTGTATTTTCTGTATCACCATTTACCGATTCAACAATTTGGTGAGCCAGAAGCTCTCCAAGTTTTTTCCTCTCTTTGTAAATCTCCCGGTCATTACCTCTTGAGAAATAGATTCTCTCAAACGAGCAGCTTCTCTTTTCAAACGGCTCCCTGACTTTTAAATCTGATATCTCTCCAGATTTCTTTACTATGAGGGCGTGACCTGGTTCAATCTCCTTAATGCCAAGATCATCAACATTAAAAGCTGTCCTTATTACTGATGCTTCTGATGCAACTACAACTATTTCATCGTCCTGATAATAAAATGCCGGTCTTATTCCCCATGGATCACGCATTACGAACGCATCTCCATGTCCTGCTACTCCAGCTACAGAGTATCCTCCGTCCCAGTTAGAACTGCTTTTTGAAAGGATACTCTGCCAGTCAATATTATTCTCGATTTGGACTGAAATTTCCTCCCTGGAAAAACCGAGATCTCTGTAATATCTGTATTTGTCGTGAATTTCATCGTCCATATAGTAACCCACTTTCTCAAGAATGGTTACTGTGTCAGAATAATTCCTGGGGTGTTGTCCAACTTCAATAAGGCTTTGAAATAATTCATCAACATTTGTAAGGTTGAAATTAGCAGCCAGGGCAAGGTTTCGACTCCTCCAGTTACTGGATCTCTTTAAAGGATGGACCAGATCAATATTATTTTTCCCGAATGTTGAGTACCTTAAATGACCAAGATAAAGTTCAGAAACAAAAGGGAACCTCTCTTTGGCTTCGGTTATTGTCAATCCCGTAAGTAAAGAGGAGTCAACCTGATTGTTTATAGTATTGAATACCTCCTGAATCGGATTTAATCCACAGGATCTCACCCTGTCCATATATTTTAGCCCAGGGTTCATATCAAGCTTAACTCCAACAATCCCCGCACCCTCCTGACCCCGGTTTCTCTGTTTTTCCATTAAAATATAGAGCCTCTTCAACCCGTAAAGAGCTGATCCATATCTCTCTTTGTAATATTCAAGAGGTTTTCTAAGTCTTATTAATGCGATGCCGCATTCGTGGTTTATTATGTCGCTCATATTGCAAAAATAGGTAAATTGATCAGAATTCAAATCTCAAAGAGGCAACAGGCACAATCCCTACACTGTATGACTCTCTTTCAATAATAGAACCTTTGCTGTATGAGAACCTCTTTCTCACAATATTGTGTCTGTTTGTAATATTTTGGATCTCAAGCAATATTGTCAGGGAACTGGCAGAAGTGTTAAGTTTATAACTCATACCTACATCTATTCTTCTGTATTCAGGTAAATTTTTGCCATAGGTCTCACCGATATCATAAACAATCCTTTTCCTGGATTTTGATAAAAGATAGTCTACGGGAGTGTACCTGAATCCTCCTCGCAATAGAGCTTTAACATTAAACCCCAGGAAATTCACCCCTTTTCTTCCAACTGCAAACTCTTTGCCGGCCGTAAAGTTGAATATGTATCCTCCGTTGTAGTAAGTGTTGTATACCTTTCCGTCAGGAGATTTATATTTTGAGTCAAACAGAGAGGCAGACATAACTGTATACCAGTTTTTTGTAAAATCTTTCTCAATCATAAACTCACCTCCGTAGTTATAACCCTTCCCTTTATTGTCGAGGAGAATATCGGGCAGACCATAGGATGCGTTCAGTACTGAATACTGGCTCTTTTTATCTTTTGCAGATGGGACATTAAAAAGATATTGGTAATAGGCCTCTATGGTTAAATTTAAATCATCAGTCAGTTTTTTCCCTAATCCTAAAACAAAATGTAAGGCCTGTGTGGCTTTAAGATCTTTATTTGCAATAACTCGCTCGTTACCTGAAATCTTGACCCTGTAATTATATATAGATAGAGGCTCGAGCCTGGAATGCAATCCTGCACCAAAACTTATTTTTCTATCGCCTGATAAATAGAGTACAGCACCCACCCTTGGTTCAGGAATTAATTGAGATGTAATACCTGAATGGAAGAGATGGAGGCCGGTATTAATCTCAATATTTGACGCAGGTTTATATTTCCATTGTGCATAATAGCTATTATACCAGCCACTATCAAAACTATTAACCAATGTGTCGTATTTGCCATTTGAGACTCTTTTGCGGGCAAACATATCTCCTGAGGTAATATTTATATTAGTTCCAATTCTTAAGCTGTTTGAAGAGTTGAATTTATGGTTTAGCAGAACCGATACTCTTAAAGCCGGATACAAAAACTTCTCGGAGGAATTCTCTGATTTATTTAAAAGAGTGTCTATGGAATTCTCCTGTGATATCAATCTTTGCAAGGTTAATCCGGCCGTTGTCTTTATATATGTCTTTTCATTTGGCAAGGAGAGCAGGTGTTTTACACCCACGACAGCAAAAAGGTGTTTGTCAAGAAATTCATCATTATCGGCTCCTGCAATAAGAGAGTCTCTGTTTTCCGATGCAAGGTCTCCTACCTGACTGGCACCTCCGGCGGAAAAAAACTCAAAAGTCCCAGCTCTCTTTGATACTAAAGAAGCCTTTGCAGCCCAGTCGTATGAGCTTGGTATAATGCCGATTTCATCGCTGCTGATTATACCATACCTCTTTAGGATGTCAAAATTAGCATACCTTAAATTCACAAACCAGGAGCCTGATCCCCCTTTCACAAAAGGCCCTTCTGCAGACGCTTCCGCACCCACAACGCTTAGACCAACTGCAAAAGAGCGTTTAGAACTACTTCCGGTTTTTAGGTTAAGATCCATAACTCCTGATGTAGCATTTCCATATTCTGCGGGGAAGGCACTTGTGTAAAAATCAAAGCCTGAAAGGGAATTTGTAGTAATTACCGAATATGCTCCGCCAGTTCCACCCTCTCCGGCGGAGAGGTGATTGGGGTTTGGAACTTCAATACCCTCAATTCTCCAAAGCATCCCTTTTGGAGAATTTCCACGGATAATTATCTGATTATTATCATCATCATTTCCGGCAGAGACACCTGGTACTGATGTCACCATTCTTAAAGGGTCAAAATAACCTGCAGCAAATCTTGCTGCATCCTGACTCTTAAGTCTCCTGGCACTTACAGATGCCATACTGTTATGAGTCTTTCTTGAATCTGCTCCAATATATGCCTCACCAATCTGCCGGGCTCTCTCTGTAAGCATAATCACTACAGAGACCTCACTTCCTGTTCCAATCAAGATGTCGTTTACAGATTTGGAGTCATATCCCATATATTCAATACTTATGGTATGCCTCCCGGGAGGCAGGTTTAATCTGAACCTGCCGAGTGAATCTGTTACAGTTGTTTTATCTCCATTAGTATGGCTGGCGAGTTTTATCAAAGCACCACTTAGAGGGACTCTGCTCTCAGAGTCAGTTACCATGCCTGTAAGAAGAGAGGAGAATGTCTGACCGTAAAAGGAAAATGAAATTAACAATAATATTGTCAATTGAATTGCATAGAGAATGACCCGTTTATAACAGGATCTCATAATTTACTAGTTTCTGACTAAACCTTTGCTTTTTCTGCCGTCTATAAATATATACAGAGGCTTTTCAAACCTGACTGCCCTCAGGTATTTGCTCTCATATACCGGTTCCATGGAGTTGAGTCTTTCAAAGTCCATAATGCCCTCCTTTTTAAAGGGGTTGATTGTCAGATAACCAATACCAAATGATGTCAGATTCTGAAAGAAATGGGTTCCCTGACTAGGTTCTATCTGAAAATTCTTCATTCCACACTCTATGATCACTTTTGCCTCAGAGATATGCGGCCACTTTACAGGAATCCCAAGCCAGGGGTCGCTTGAGCCCCATCTTCCGGGGCCAATCAGAATGTAACTTTTACCCTCATCCCGGTATTTTTTATTTATCAGATCAATCTCACTCGCCATCTCATTTGTTTTGGCACTGTCAAAATTCTCCTCTCTGACATATACAATATCAGCTACCTTTTCTATCAATCCGGCTCCGAGAGCTTTTTCAGAATATATTATCGAGTCAGATACATCAATCTTTTCCCATTCAAGTGATTTGTTGTCGAGACTTTCTGTGATTGGCCTTATCTGAAGAAAATTAAAAATTACATCCTCTCCGGCAGGGAGATCCATATTAACTGCAAACTCAATCTCTACTGCTGATCTCATCTCTTTTTGACAAATTTCAAGCAGGTCGCTCAGCATACCGGCAAGAGGGATTGTGTCATATTTAAGTATATGAGAGAATGTTATGATTTTTCTGCCATCTTCAAAGTTATTGTCAACTATTCTCTGATTATTCATATCCCAGGTTGAGGCAACCCTGTTCATATTTCTGAAATGTTTAGCATCGTTAATTTTGAACTTATCCAGATTAACGGCATCATCAATAGATGTTTTAAATTTCTCCGGCTTCAGATCAAGGGCATACATCTCATTCTGAGTCTCACTGAGTGCAAGTGTTGGTGTAGAGAGTTGCAGAATATGCTTTGGATGTTTTGGGGAGAATCTCAAAGTCTTTCCTCCCTCAACAACAAGTTTTCCCAGACCGAATGCAAGGTTAACTATCCCATCTTCAGATTTTTCAGACCCAATTGGATAGAAGTTAATAGATCTTGCAACGCCGGATAGGGTGGGGAAGAAGTGTCCGGAATCCTCAGTCCCGCAAACATCCTGCAGAACAACGGCCATCTTCTCTTCACTCAGCAGATTGGAGGTAGCTTGAATATATGATCTACTTGCAGAAAAATAGACAGAAGAGTAAACGCTTTTTATAGCCTTTCCCAAGAGCCTTAACATCTGATCCTTATTGTGTGTAAGTGGAATCATATATGTTGAGTAAATACCGGCAAAGGGCTGATAGTGTGAATCTTCTAATTTTGAGCTTGATCTTACTGCGATGGGGCTTGTTGCGTTGTCAATAAAAACCCTGAGATCCTGGACAAGAGGCTCAGGAAGTCTTGAACTTACAAATTCAGAAAGAATCTCTTCGTCTGAAATATCTGAGTTAATGACATACTGTAGTCCGTTTACCTTTATGAATTCATCAAAATAGTCAGTGGCTATAACGGCAGTCCTTGGTATAAGAATTTTTACACCCGGATACTTGTTCAACAGATTGTACTTCTGGAGCATATTATTAATAAACGCAAGGCCTCTGGCCTTCCCTCCCAGTGAGCCCTCTCCAATCCTGGCAAACCATATATACTTGCTGTAAGATGCCGGATCAAATCTCGCTACTACTCCGTGTCCCAGAAGAATTCTGTAGTCAATAATTGATTGTACTATATACTTCCTTACCTGTTCCGTATCCTTAAAATGGCTCATATCGGCCCGCCTTATCTTTGAAGCCAGAGTAAAAAGCCCTCTTGAATACATCCATTTAGAGAGTCTGTTCCTTGAGCCGTGAAATAGAAGAACCTCCTCCGGGATATCCATCACAAGATCTTGTAAATCTCTCAGATCTCTCGCTCTTCCAATGACCTCTCCGGTTTCAAGATTTCTAAATACAAAGTCTCCAAACAGGAACTCCTCGCTAATATAATCGCTAAGTTCTATCAGAAGAGTTTTGGAGTATTTCAGGATAAAACCAACACCAAGCTCCTTTGCCACATCCCTCATACTCTCCTGAGAAGACTGCATAAGTATAGGCATATGAGGGTCATCCGCCTTTATCATTTTACAGAGATCAACTCCGGCATCCATCTTTTCAGTATGAGAGGGGTCGTTTTTATTAATTACAAAAGCAACATCAGATATTATTCCAAGCAGATTCTTCTTGTATCTTTCATATAACTCAACTGCTTCAGAATAATTGGTGGCAAGTAGGATTTTTGGTCTGGCCCTCTTACGCAGCTTCTGCTGCTGTTCATTAAGTGCCTCTTTGAGAAATTCTGCGCTTTGTTGCAGTACAAGCTTGTATAGGGCAGGAAGATATGTAGAGTAATACCTGACAGAATCCTCTACCAGGAGAATTGATTGTACCCCCGCCCCGAGAATATCATCATCGGCATTAATCCTGTCCTCAAACAGTTTTATAATAGCTAGTATTAGATCTGCATTTCCCTGCCAGCTGAATATATAGTCAATACCTGACTTATCCTGACTGTCAATTATTCGGTATAGCTCTTTTGAGAAATGTGTGAGAAGTACAAAGGGAATATTTGTTCCTCCCTCTTTTAATTGCTTTGAAAACCTGAAAACATCCAGCTCACCCACATTGAACATACTTATTATTAAATCAAAGTCATGTTCTCCTGCGAGTATTTTTGCTGCGGCACTTGAAGATGTAACCCAGGTAAATGATGGCGGATTACTGAGGTTCAAATCTACATACTCTTTATAAATCTGAACCTCAATTCTTCCGTCCTCTTCCAATGTATATGCATCATAACTACTGCAAATCATAAGTACTCTGCGGACTCTTCTCTGCATAAGACCTTTGTAGTTGGTCCTTGTGCTTTTCTGATTTGTGGTGTTATGAGGCATATCTGTTAGTATTTATCGGGAGTAATCGTAGAAACCCTTACCTGTCTTTCTTCCCAGCAGGTTAGCCCTGACCATTTTTCTCAGGAGCGGATGCGGTCTGTACTTTGAATCACCAAATTCATTATAGAGCACCTCCATGATAGCAAGACATACATCCAGGCCAATCAAGTCTCCCAGTGCAAGAGGTCCCATAGGATGGTTTGCTCCAAGTTTCATGGCCTCGTCTATCTCCTCTTTTGTTGCAACTCCGTCTGCAAGGATTGATACTCCCTCATTAACCAGCGGAATAAGGATTCTGTTCACTACAAATCCTGGAGCCTCATTAACTGTTACAGGGGTTTTGCCTGCCTTCTGAGCAAGTTCCATTACAAATGAGTGAACATCATCAGATGTGAGCTGGCCTTTGATTACCTCAACAAGTTTCATAACCGGTGCAGGGTTAAAGAAGTGCATTCCTATAACTCTTTCCGGTCTCTTTGTTGAAGAGGCAATCTCAGTAATTGAAAGCGAAGATGTGTTTGATGCAAGAATGGTCTCGGGCTTGCAAATTTTGTCAAGAGTGCCGAAAACTTCTCTCTTGATCTCCATTGTCTCAAGAATAGCCTCAATAACAATATCTGCATCTGCACAAGGGTCATAAGAGGTTGTACCCTCAATTCTTGCAATGATCTCATCTCTCTGGGCAGAAGAGATCTTCTCTTTCTCCACCAGTTTTGCAAGATTCTTAGCAATTATCTTGTTTCCTGTCTCCAGTTCCCTGTCGTTATATCCTTTCATAACTACCGGAAAACCGGCCTGAGCAAACGCCTGTACTATTCCGCTGCCCATTGTACCTGTTCCTACTACTGCAATTTTCATGTTTTTATATGTTTATTTATTTTTTATCTATTTTCAAAAACTGCTTTTCTTTTTCCAAGGAAAGCCTCCATACCCTCTTTCTG
>JAGPLK010000012.1 GCA_018053445.1 Bacteroidales bacterium
AACCATAAATATTATCCTTTCAGAGCTGTGCTTTAAAGCCGGATTCAGTTTGTACAGTGGAGTGCCATGCTCCCTCATATTATCAGGTATAAGGTCTGAATACTTGCCTGTAATCTCCTGTGCCCCGCGCGACCAGATTGCCTGTGATGCTCTATCTTCAGAAGACAATAGAGCCAGCTCCTCTTCCAGGGATTTTACAACCTCTTTATAATGCAAATATGTGGGGTCTGCCATAGTTTCAGATTTCAGATCCCTTGAAACATTTTTCTCTGCCTCTTTAATTACCAGTTCAAGACCTTTAACCGCCTCCATTATACTTGCAGCTGTCTCAGGATCACTCTTCTTCATAGATTCAGCCATCTTTTTCATCTCTTCATACTGCTGTTTAGTCTCCTTAAGACCCTCTTTCATATTCTCCTGATCCCTGACTCCATTGTTGTCTGAAGACTCAAACATCTTGAGCTTCTCCCTCTCCTCCTTTATAATTGTATTAAGATACTCCTCCTTTGTACATGGAATAAAAGGATTGCTGATGCCCGGGGCTACAAGTACATATTTGTAAATACCACAATCATAAACAGGGAACCCGTTAAACTCACCTGCATTCACCGGAAGTTCAAAAAAATTACTGCGTAATATATTTCCGGAGGCTGTTTTAGTGTCATTTATATAGACATTTATTGAGGAAGAGCCCTTGTGATAATATTCTCCGGCTGGGTCATCATCGCTTCTTGCAAGATTGCTGAAGGTTAGATCCACATTAGTAAACTCTGACAGAGTGCCATATGAAACTATATCAACACCTTTAGCACTCTTTACAGTTTCAGAGGAGAGCAAAACAGAGGAGATTTTTTCAAGCATACTCTTCAGATACACAGGAGACTTATCCGGATAAATTTCACGGAACGAATAACCGATATCTGTTTTGGATGTAACACTCCCCTTTCTTTCAGTGGCAAATTTATACCCATCCTGACCAAATGCTGTTGAAGAGAGAATCAGTATAAAAGAGAGAACAAGTGTTTTCACAATGTTTAATAATCTGTTCATTGCATAAACTATTCTTCAAACTTTCCGCACCTGTACATATATACACTGCTTAATACATCTGCATAATCTTCAACTGCAGCTACGGCATACAGGTTTTCATCTTTTATTACAGCAGCAGTGAGCCCCTGAAGAGTTGATATCTCATTATCCACTTCACATAGCTTTCTGTAAAGAGGGATAGCATACTTAAGTCCGGTCAGATACCTGGTAACATAATCCAGCATCAATGGAGACATTGTACTGCAGTAGTCGCTTTCACACTGGTATATCTGTTTTTTGAATTTCAGATCAACTGCAGGATCCTGCATCAGTGCCCTTGGTGGCCAGGGCGCATCAGCCCACGCTTTCTCTATTGTTTTAATCTTTGCGTTTTTTTTACGGGTTTCAACGGTGTCCCTTGCAATCATCTCCTGGTTTAGTACACTCAGTCTGTTATATATTGCATCAATCTCACCTTTGATCTTAGTCCACTCCTGGTTAAGAGAGTATAACCTCTTAGCCTTGTCACTATTTTCTCCGGCTACAGGTTTTCCGGCTTTTGCCGTAGCAACCTGTTTTGCAGCATACTCCTGAGCCCAGCGCTCCTGCTCGGCCTCAGACATATTCGCCAGCTTCATTAATTCCGCCTGTGAAATACCGGTCATTGAAGATGTAGAAGCATATGCCTCCTTTTTTGCCTGTTTTTCACTAACACCTGATAAGAGACTAACTCTCTCTGAATACTCACCAATTTTTCCCTTAACAAGAATAATCTGATCACTGAAAGCTGCAACTTCAGATTCATCATTTGTGCAGAGTGATGATGGTATTCCGGGAAGTAGTCCAAGAAATGCCTCCGGAGTACTTTGTGCTTTTGTCTTAAAAGAAAATAGAATCAAGAGAAGAAGAGCCGCAACGGCCCCTCTCAAAAAATAATTATTTTTCATAACTCTAAAGTTTAATGAATTCTACCCTTCTGTTTTTAGCCTTGTTTTCAGGTTTGTCGTTGGATGCAACAGGCTGCTGCTCTCCCATTCCATCAGTCTGTAACCTCTCAGGAGCTATTCCAAACTCTTTCTCAAGGTATCTCTTTACTGCTGCGGCTCTTCTTTTTGAAAGATCAAGATTCAGGGCATCATTGCCATCGCTGTCTGTATGACCAACTATCTTTATTTTAACATCTGGGTTTTCATTAAGAACTGCAGCAATCTCCTTAACAGATCCATAAGATTCAGACTTCACCACATCTTTTCCGGAATCAAAATATATTCCGTAGGATACAATCTTACCCTCTGTAAGCAGCTTGCTCCTCATATCTGGTGCTGCTGTAGTGATTTTTATATTGGAAATGTACGGATGGCTGTTTCTGTCCCAGCCGGAGAAGCGGATTCTGTTGAATTTAACTCCCGGATATATGTTTGTAGGAGCGTCAAGGACCTTTGCACCTGCATGATAAATTCTAACCCTTCTGTTCTGAACCCATATAATAATATGGTTGCTCTCCTCAAGAACAACAGGGTTTTTACTGGCTTCGGCTGTTAGCCAGTCATCTGTATCTCTGTAACCAAGAGTTGACCATTTATCACTTCCCGGAAATATATGAATGCCGGCAAAGCCAGGGTATAAATCATCATCTGCCCTTTCAGTATTGTCTGACTGGTCCTCGTATATCGTGAATTTGATTCCGTCCAGTGAATACTCCTTGTCCGGAATCATATCAAATTCAATTATAAAATTACCAGGAAAATCAATTTTTCTCATATAACAGTAAACAGCGTCTTCTCCATTGAGATGCAGCCATTTACCCTCTGAAACGCTAACTGTCTTAACCTCTCCGCTTCCATTTGATGTCCAGAGAGCCGGAAAATCCCCAATAGCATCCTGCGAGAAATCCTCATAAAAAAGGATTTTGTCTCCCGGGATAAAGTCATACTGGGTGAAGGATTCAAGAGCCTTTTTCTGTTGAGGAGCAACGCTCCTGTTTTCGCTTCTCTTCTCTGCCGATCTCTCATCGGCCTGCTCCCCCTCCTCGCTGACACCCTCTTCCTCCTCCTCGTTTTTCACACCCTTTTTCTTTTTAACTCCCTTCTCCACAGTCTCAAAACCCTTCTCAACAACCTCCTCTGTCTTCTCCTCCACCTTCTGCTCAACTTTCTCTTTAGCCTTTTCTTTTACTTTGTTACCCAGTGAATTAACCCATCCTTGTGCGTTTGCATCACTAAGAGCAAACAGGATAATAACCAGAATAAATACTAATCTTTTCATGACAGCGCATTTTTTCTAAAGTTAGAATAGAAAAATGAGATGTCATTGTAAAAAAACGACAATTAATTTATTGCTAATGAAAAAGATATTAGAATAGAGAGGGGTTGGAGATATACCATCTATAGAGACTGGATATCCCTTTCAGAAGGGGAGTTGATGGAGAGTACCCAAAATCACGCTCAAGAGCAGATGTGTCCGCATATGTTTTGTATACATCTCCAGGCTGCATCTCAACATACTCCTTTTCTATACTCTTGCCCATACAAGATTCAATCGCGTTAATAAAATCAGGAAGAGAAACAGGGGTACTGTTGCCTATGTTATAAATTGAGTGAGGAGCCTTTGGTTCAGACTCAGCAACTGCAGAAATCCCGGTTACAATATCGTCTATATATGTGAAATCTCTGTACAGCTCGCCGTTATTAAATACCTTAATTATTTTCCCCTCTGCGGCAGCCTTCATAAATAGCATTGGAGCCATATCCGGCCTCCCCCAGGGGCCGTAAACGGTGAAGAATCTCAATCCTGTAGCAGGAATTCCGTAGAGAGAGGAGTAGGAGTGAGCCATTAACTCATTTGCCTTTTTTGTCGCAGCATAAAGGCTTACAGGAGAGTCGGTCCTGTCTGTTTCGCGAAAAGGGACTTCACTGTTCATTCCGTAAACGCTGCTTGAACTGGCATAAATCAGATGTTTTACGGGATACTTTCTGCATGCCTCAAGTACAGATAAAAAGCCTTCAATATTTGAATTTATATATGAGAATGGATTTTCTAAAGAGTATCTGACACCTGCCTGTGCTGCAAAATTGCATACCAAATCAAACTTCTCGGTACTGAACAACCTCTCCAGCCTCTCCCTTTCAGATATATCCATCTTTTCAAACCTCAGGTTAGGATAAATTTTGCTCTGAACTATTTCACCACACTCCAGCATCTCTTTTGAAAAACCGCACTCAGCCCCTCTTGCATATTTAAGACGGATGTCATAATAGTGGTTAAGGTTATCTATACCAACAACATCGTGACCGGATGATATGAATTTCAGGGCTGTATGAAACCCGATGAATCCGGCCGAACCGGTTACAAGGATCTTCATTGATTTTAGTTTCTACAAAGTTACACAAAAGAAATATCCGGAGGCTCTCTTTTCGCATCCCTCCAAAAGCTGAGATAGTTCAGGAGACTCCTCAAGGGAGCTCTTTTTAACAATCAGTACAGCTCTTCTCTCACCTGAAATAACCTCTCTTATCTCTTCAATAGTTATGTCAGCAGGAACGCTTCCCAGATATACATCTGCATTTTCTGCACGGGGAATATCATATACATAAAAATCCGCAGAGCCCTTTTCATTTGCAAGCTCTTTTGCGACAGAAGTTACTCCGGCCATCCCGATATTTGGATTATATGCAGGAACATAGAATGATATGGTAAATACAGCAAACAGAATACCCGCCCCAATAGTAATAATGCTATTTTGCAGAGAACCCTCTTTTTCCCATAATTTGCCGGTAAGGAGCCTTAATGCAAAAATGCCGGTAACAGATAAAACAGTTGCCGCTGTCAATATCCAGACCGATTCAAAAACAGGGAAAAGTTCCATATATCCTGCAGCAATAGCACCGGGAAGAGCAAAGAGCAGAATCAGAGAGGGTATAAACATTGCAACTCTTGAAACGGCAGATTTTGAGAATCTGCCCATCCAGAGCACAGTTACCCCCACAAAGAACGGGAAAGCGGGAAGCAGATAGATTTGAATTTTTGAGCTTACAAGGGACATCATTATAAATGTCCCCAGAGATGCAATCAAAAAGAGTCTCTCTGTATCACTCTTGATAAGTTTTTTTGACAGGCCGGCTGTAATTATCCCAACAATCAGAAACACCCACGGTGCAAGAGAGTACCAGATGGCAACCATATAGTACCAGAATGGCTCTTTGTGGTGAAAAGAGTCAACTGCCCTGTTAATTGTCTGATTAAAAAGAAGGTTATTTATATACTCATTTCCCCCCTCTGCCCAGGCACTCCCAAACCAAACTGCACAAAGAGCAATTATAACTCCAAGAGTTCTTAATCCCCAGTACTTTCCAATTAATCGCCACTCTCTTTTTATCAGGAGGAAAACAATTGTAGTCATCAGCGGTACCATTATACCGACAGGCCCTTTTGAAAAGATAGCAAGAAACACATAAACCGGGAACATCCATTTATCCCTTTTTTTCTCATTGCCGGAGTAAATTCTGTAGAATGTAAACAGGGAGAGAGTTATGAACATACACATTAGCATGTCCATCCGCAGAACCACAGCAGATCCAAGGAAAAATACAGATGTAAGGAGCATAAGTTCACCCGCCAGCCTCTCTTTAGGGGTTGCAAATCCGATGCTCCATCTGCTCATTATCCAGATAACTACAAGAGCCGGAATATAAGAGAAGAGAGCCATGAAAAGCATACTGTGAGTGCCAAAGATCAGTTTCCCTGCCATCACTATCCAGAGGTAGAGAGGTGGTTTGTCTGCATAATGAACGCCGTGATTTGTAAAAGTGAAGATATTGCCGTTTCTGATTGCCTCGTCTGCAATACTTAGATATCTTAACTCATTGTTTCTGGTGAAGTCCCTTGTAAGGAACATAGGAATAAGTGCCAGTATGTACAGAAGATACCTGTATTTATAAATCCACCTGCCCGCCTGTTCCATAATATTTTTTATGTAATGCAATATTTCTTAAATAGGTTATTATACCCGGAACTTGTCCAAGGAGAAGAATAGGGTCTCTCCTTATTATTCCGTAAGCAATTATTACCGCCGAGCCTGATACACTTATAATCCAGAAGCCAAGCGGGAGTAGCGACTCTTTTTTACGATATGAATAAATCAGCTGATATACAAATCTTAAGGTAAAAATAAGCTGACCGGCTGTTCCAAAAATCAGCAACCATACTGGAACGCTTTCGTTCTGCAGGAATGTGGTGATAAAGGTAGCTGCATCACCTGAAGCAAGTACAATTGCAGCAGGGGGAGTACCGGCCAGGAGAACTCTGAGTTCAACAGGTATCTTTCTCCAGATCCCCTTGGAGTCAAGATTCCATATATATATGTAGTAAGAGACAACCTGACCAAGGATAATTGCAAAATCCTCCCTCATCCATCCGTATATAAAGAAGAGCCAAGAGGCAACCATACTCAGAATCCAGTAAATGGACGGGGAGAGGCTTTTTCTGGCTCTCTCTGACATAACCCACTGAAAGAGAGTCCTGGCCCCAAAAAAGAGCTGAGCCGTAAGACCTATCGCATATAGAAGCATTAGCCTAAGTTATTATCAGAGACAGAATAATTAATATATCTTTTTTTCATCCATCGGTATGCAAAGGTATCCAGGAAGGGGCCAACAAGCCTGTTGAAAAGGTGAAATTTTGAAACACCGGCAACTCTGGGATGATGTTCAACAGGAACCTGTTTTATTTTGCCATTTTGAAGCAGAAGAAGTGCAGGTAAAAACCTGTGCATCCCGTTGAACATAGGGATGCGTTTAGCATACGAGCTCCTTATAATCTTTAAAGGACACCCCGTATCTTCTATACCATCTCCTGTCATCATTCGCCTGAATCCATTTGCAATTTTAGAGGAGATTGCTTTTACAACTGTATCCTTTCTGTGCTGTCTGATTCCCATAACCATTTCGTAATCACTGATAAATGGTATTAGAAGTGAAAAGTCTTCAGGAGCAACCTGCAAGTCAGCGTCAATATAACCGGTGAATTCAGATTCGGCATAATCAAAACCGGCTTTAAGAGCAGCACTTAAACCATAGTTTTTTTTAAATTTCAGAAAAAAATAATTCTCCTTTTTACTGCAAATATCCTTAATAAGATTAAGGCTTCCATCTTTTGATCCGTCATCTATAAAAAGAAAACAGACCGGGAAATTGTTAACAATGGATGTCAGAGAGTCAAGTCTTTTTACCAGTGACGGGATATTATCCTCTTCGTTAAGGACAGGAATGGTGACAGTCAGTTTGTAAGCACCGGTTTTGTTCATAAATATAATTGATAAAAGAGGGTGCAAATATAGGGAGATGCATCCAGAATTTTACTAAATTTGATAACTTTTGCTAATAAAAACAAATATCATGCTAGATTTCAATAATACACAAGTTGCCTTTGCATCAAAAAGCAATAATGATTTGCGCAACGCATACATCCTTTTTAAAGCCATGTCCAGTAATGCACTGGTAAAGAGCAGTAAGGGGCTTACAAAAATTGCAACAGGAATTGGCTTCCCTCTTTCATGGGCTGTTAAGCCTACCCTTTACAGACAGTTTGTTGGAGGAGAGACCCTTCAGGAGGCTTCAAAGACAGTTGTAAGACTTATGAGTGAAAATATATACTCTGTGCTTGATTATTCCGCAGAGGGTGGCAAGGAGCTCTCAGATGTAGAGAGGACATACAATGAGGTAATGAGATCCATAGATAATGCCCGTGGGAACTCTTCTATAGCATTTACAGTCTTTAAGCCGACAGGCCTTATAGTTGGGAATGTTCTTGAGATAGCTTCAGTGGAGGGTGCTGAGCTGAATGATATTGAGAAGATGGAACTTGATAACTTCAAAACAAGATTTTTTGCATTATGCAGAAGAGCTGCCGAGAACGGAGTGAGAATACTTGTTGATGCAGAACACTACTACTGTCAGGATCTTTTTGACAAACTTACTGAGGAGGCTATGGAGAAGTTTAACAGAGATAAGGTTATAGTTTTTCATACTCTCCAGATGTACAGACACGACAGATTGGATTACCTTAAGAGAATACATAACGATGCAAAGGCCGGAAGTTATAAACTTGGAATCAAGTTTGTCCGCGGAGCCTATATGGAGGAGGAGCGTGAGAGAGCTCTCCGGATGGGTTATATATCACCAATCTGTGCAACTAAGGAGGAGACAGATTTAAACTACGACAATGGTTTGAGATATGTTACAGATAATATTGAAGATATTGAGCTTTTCAGCGGGACTCATAATTATGCCAGCAATTACCTGCTTGCAGAGCTGATTACTAAAAAGGGACTCTCAAAAGATGATAAAAGAATCTGGTTCTCACAGCTTTATGGTATGAGTGACAATATTACATATGCACTTGCAAAATCTGGATACAATGTTTGCAAATACATCCCTTACGCTCCTGTAAAAGAGGTGCTGCCTTACCTGCTTAGAAGGGCTGAGGAGAATACCTCAATGGCCGGGCAGACAGGCAGGGAACTTGGACTGATAAAAGAGGAAATGAACAGAAGAGGCATCAGACTTGTTTAACATATAAATTTTTTAATATGGGAGAAAATATCACACACAACAAAGAGTTAAACAGGTTTGAGTACATTACCCCTGAAGCAACAGCATATATTGAATATGAGATTTCAGAAAAAGTAATGGACCTTACACACACCATTGTACCCAAATTGCTTGAGGGGAGGGGGCTCGGCGGAGCACTTGTGAAACACGCCCTGGATTATGCCCGTTCAAATGGCTTCAGGATTATTCCTACATGTTGGTTTGTAGATAAATTCGTTAAAAAATTTAAAGATTACCAGGACCTTGTAATTGAGATTTCTGAAGATTCTCACAATGGTCCCGTTTGCGAAATTTAATCATTATATCATATTTCATTTATGAGCGAATACATCAATAATTCAAGTCAGAGAAAAGAGCTTCTGAAGCATATGCTTCTGGAACTTCATAAAGGGGAGGCCCCGGAACAGGTTCAGGAGAGAGTTAAATCCCTTCTTAAACAAATACCATACAATGAAGTGGTTGAGGTGGAACAGGAGTTGATTGCAGAGGGCCTTCCGGAGCAGGAGATTTTAAAATTTTGTGACCTTCACAGCGCTGTACTTGAAGGTAGCCTAACCGGTCATGATGCCCCTGTACCGGATGGTCACCCTGTTGACACCTTCAAAAAGGAGAACAGAGAGATAGCTAAGGTTATTGAGAAGATAAGGACCCTGCTGGTAAGAATGGAGATTATAAAGGGAATGCCGGACGACAAAGACTTTATCAACGCACTGGTTATTGATCTTAAAAGAGAGTTCAATATGCTCTCTGATGTGGATAAACACTATAAACGCAAAGAGTATCTTCTTTTTCCTTTCCTGGAAAAGGCGGGAATAACCGGCCCTCCAAAGGTAATGTGGGGTAAACATGATGAGATAAGGGAGATTCTTGGCGCTGTTCATGATTCACTTGTGCCGGGCTCACCAATAACCGGCAGTGACCTATACTCTCTTGGAGATATGATTATAAGGCCGGCAATAGAACAGACAGAGAGTATGATCATGAAGGAGGAGGAGATTCTTCTTCCAATGTGCCTGGAAACTCTTACTCAGGAGGATTGGATACAGGTATACAATGAAACCGGAATATACGGTTACTGTATATATGATCCAAAGATTGAATGGAAACCTGAACCAAAAGAGGGTGACAGCGATACTGGCACAAAACCGGCAACAGGAGTAGAGTACACAACAGGAGGACCGGTAAGACTCTCCTCAGGAAGTTTTGACCTTAAGGAGATGGAGGCGCTCTTTGTTACCCTCCCTATTGATATTACATATGTTGACGCCAACGACAAGGTTAAGTTTTTCTCTCACAGCCCCAACAGAGTCTTTGAGCGAAACAGGTCAATAATTGGAAGGGATGTGAGACTTTGCCACCCTCCGGGGAGTGTTCACATTGTTGAGCAAATTCTGGCGGATTTTAAAAGCGGAAAGGAGCATCAGGCAAAATTCTGGATGAGTAATTTTATGGGCAGGTTTGTTTATATTGAATATACTGCTCTGAGAGGCAAAGATGGTGAATACCTTGGTGTGATTGAGATCACCCAGGATATATCTGAGTTCAGGAAACTGGAGGGTGATCAGCGGCTTCTCTCCTACACAAAAAAATGATGAAGGACATAACATTAGAGACAAAGATTTCAGAGATACTTAACGAACGGCCGGAGCTTGAGCATACACTGTTCGAGCTCTCGCCCGCTTTTGCCAAGCTTCAGAGCCCGATTCTCAGAAGGACGGTTGCAAGAGTAACCTCTGTAAAACAGGCTGCCTCAATAGCAGGCATAGATGCTTCTCATATGCTTACAATGCTTAGGAAAGCTGCAGGTTTAGAGCCACTTGTAAAAAAAGAGGAGACGCCAGAGGCAAGTAGTTTACTTGAGGAGCCCTGCCCTGAGTGGTTTCACGAGGAGAGTGTTAAAATAAAATTTGATGCATCCGGAGTTCTTGAAGAGGGAAATGTACCAATGGGAAGAATAATTGAAGAGAGTAAAAATCTGCTTCCCGGAGAGATTTATCTGTTTACCACCCCATTTGTACCTGCACCAATAATTGAAATTCTCCACAACAAGAACTTTATGGTCTGGAGCAGACGAAAGGATGATATAATTGAAAACTTTGTTGTAAAATATTAAAACTGATATGGTGATGAAAAGAGTATACCCGGTAACAAATATGAGTTGCGCAGGGTGTGCGGCTGGTGTAGAAAAGACTCTCCAGGCACAGCCTGGAGTTAATTATGCAGCTGTTAACTTTGCCGACTCCAGTGTTGTACTGGAGACAGATTCAGATGTTACATCACCTGAGAAACTCAGAGATGTTGTCAGAGCAATGGGTTACGATATGATAATTGAGGACCCGGATGAGGCGAGAATAATTAAAGAGGAGAGGGAGCTGAGCAATTTCAGAAAACTTAAAAGGAATACAATTCTTTCATGGGTTTTCTCAACACCGGTTATGATTATTTCAATGCTCTTTATGGACCACTCATCGGCACATGCAGGCATTGATTTGGTTAATATACTGTTAATGATTCTTTCACTTCCGGTGATGGCTGTTTTTGGAAGAGGTTTCTTTATAACAGGATTCAAACAGGCGGGAATGCGCAGGGCAAATATGGATACGCTTGTGGCACTAAGCACATCAATAGCATTTCTGTTTAGTACATTTAATACAATATGGCCCTCATTCTGGCTGGAAAGAGGATTGCAGCCCGTAGTCTATTTTGAAGCGGCAGTTATGATAATATCCTTTGTTCTTTTGGGCAAATTTCTTGAGGAGAGGGCAAAGGGGAACACCACTGCATCAATAAAAAAGCTGATGGGACTTGCTCCGCAAACTGCGACAGTAATCAGAAACGGTGAAAGAATTGAGGTGGCTGTCTCAACCATTAAGGCGGGTGAGATTGTAGTTGTAAGGCCGGGTGAGAAAATCCCTGTTGATGGATTATTAACAGAGGGTGACTCATATGTGGATGAGAGTATGATTTCCGGTGAGCCTATAGGAGTTTTAAAGAGGAGAGGAGATAGCGTTCTTGCAGGAACCATAAACCAAAAAGGGAGCTTTAATTTTGAAGCAACCAGAGTGGGAAGCGAGACAGTTTTATCAAAGATTATTGCAATGGTTAAAGAGGCGCAGGGGAGTAAAGCTCCTGTCCAGAGAATTGTTGATAAAATTGCAGCTGTTTTTGTCCCTTCAGTACTGGCTCTCTCAATGTTAACATTAATTCTTTGGTTGATTATTGGCGGAAGCGAGCACATTTTTCACGCACTACTCTCTGCAGTTTCAGTGCTGGTAATAGCCTGCCCATGCGCACTCGGCCTTGCAACACCTACTGCTCTTATGGTTGGAATAGGAAAGGCTGCAGAGGAGCATATTCTTATAAAGGATGCAACTGCACTTGAGCAGATAATGAACATTAATGATGTTGTCCTGGATAAAACCGGAACTATCACTGAGGGGATCCCTTCAGTTACAAATTATAAATATACCGGGGAGGAGAGCCACCTTGCCGTTCTGGCAGAGATGGAGAGAAAATCCGAACATCCACTTGCAGAGGCAATTGTGGAGTGGGCAGAATCTGAACTTGGAGCTACAGATGATTCAGTAAATATCTCTGATTTTGAAAGTATAACCGGCAAGGGTGTTAAGTGTAAGTATGACGGAGATATCTGGTGGGCCGGAAATGCGGATATGGTAAGTTGTAATATACCCGCAGAGATAAGGGCTTTAACAGAGGATTGGCAGGGAAGAGGGCTTAGTATTATTTACTATGGAAGAGAGAATACTCTTTTAGCTGTAATTGCTGCTGCCGATAAAATTAATGCTGGTTCAGTATCTGCTGTTGAGCGACTTAAGAATATGGGAATAAAAGTCCATATGTTAACCGGGGATAATTCATTGACAGCTAAGTTTATAGCAGATCAGGCCGGAATTAGTCACTTTTTTGCTGACGCACTTCCTTCTGATAAAGAGAATTATATTATATCTTTACAGAAGAGTGGCGCAAAGGTTGCGATGGTAGGCGACGGCATAAATGACTCTCAGGCACTATCAAGGGCTGATGTCAGCGTTGCTATGGGAAGAGGAACAGACATAGCAATGGATGTATCTATGATGACTATTATGACCAATGATCTGAGACTCCTGCCAAGAGCAATAGAGTTGTCCGGAAAGACAGTGCGCCTCATTAGACAGAACCTGTTCTGGGCATTTATTTATAACCTGATAGGTATCCCCATTGCTGCCGGGTTGCTTTATCCGGTAAACGGCACCCTGCTAAGCCCAATGATAGCAGCTGCAGCTATGGCATTCAGTTCAGTATCCGTTGTATTAAACAGTCTTAGATTGTCCGGCAAATGAAAAAACAGAGCACTAAATTTCTTTTTGCAGTATTGCTTTTTACGGCAATGCTTCATGAAATTGATGCTCTGGCTCATGTTAAAGATACATTAGATTCTAAAAGCAAACATATACTTGTTGTAAGTTCTTACAACAATGGCTACACCTGGTCTGATGAGATAATTGACCATATCGGCAGCCAGCTTATGACAGCGCACAACCATTTTGATGTTAGTGTAGAGCACATCTCTTCTGAATATAACCCGGATTTTACGGTATGGATATACCGGTATAACATTATTACAAGCGCATATAAAAATCACCCTCCGGATATTCTGGTTCTTATTGGGGATGAGGCTTGGTTCTCACACAGATATTCAATAAAGAGGGAGGGATTTGAAAAAACTCAGGTAATTGTTGTTGCTGCCAAAAACCTCTCTTTCTCAATGGAGCAGTTATCAGCGGGAGATTCAACAGAGTTTGCAGACCTCCAGCCAACAGTTGAATTATTTGATGATTTAAATGCTACAGGAGTCCTTAGAGAGCTAAATATTGAAGGCCTGTTTGATGTTATGGAGGATATGGTTAAGCCTCTCAAGAATATTTATATTTTAACAGATTTCAGAATTCAGGGTTATTACTCAAAACTTTTGGCAAAAGAAATTCTTAAAGAGAGAGGGCATCCTAATGGTATTTTTATTAGCTCCAATGATGTGAATACGGACTCTCTCTTACATATGGTCCCAACTTTCAGAGACTCATCTGCCATATTTTTATCTTCCTGGTTTACTACTGGACTTGGGTTTAACTACTCAGTAAATTACACCTACTCTCAAATATCAAAAAGCTCAAAACTTCCTGTTTTTGGTGTAGTTGGCGAAGCTATTGAGGATGGTGTTTTTACAGGAGGCTATTTTATGCCCCAAAATTTCTGGGGAGAGCAAGCGGTAAAGCTTATTGAACAGGTTGATAAACTTGGAAGTGCAAAACATATAGAACCATCAATATACAGGGACAGCGTTTTCCATGTAAACTGGAAGAATGCCAGTGAAAGATCAATAAAAAGATCTTCAATCCCTAAAAAATCTGTTATTTATGCAAGACCCCTTGATTTACTGCGAAAGTTTAAAGAGGAGATAATTATTGTCGGCTCAATTTTTATAATACTTTTAATAGCAGCAATACTGGTATTTAGGAGTTATCTTCAGGTCAGAGCATCAAGAATCAGGATTATGGATTCTGAGGATAATCTTTTTAAAGCCTTAAGGAAATCCCAGGAGAGTGACCGGTTAAAATCAGCATTTCTTGCAAATATGAGTCACGAGATAAGGACTCCATTAAATTCAATTTTAGGGTTTTCTGAGCTGCTCTCAGAGACCACAGACGAAGATGAGCGAAGGCAGTTTATAAAAATAATATCATCAAGCAGTGATTTACTGCTGAGACTTATAGATGATATACTGGACCTCTCTAAAATTGAAGCTGGTACATACGAATTTGTTTTTGAAAGAGTAGATCTTTGTGATCTTATTGAAGAGCTCAGACAGATTTTTCACCACAAAGAGAGGTCAGATTTAAAATTAATAGTAGAGTGTAAATATCACGAATTGGAGATATTTGCAGATCGTAAGCGTCTTTTTCAGGTTCTGACAAACCTTGTTAATAACGCTCTTAAATTTACCAAGAAAGGGTATGTTAAGGTAAGTTGTCATCTGGAAGAGTTTGACGGTGAGAGAATAGCTGTTATTCAGGTAGAGGATACAGGAATGGGAATCCCTCCAGACAAGGTTGACACAATTTTTGACAGATTTGTAAAGTTAAATGACCTCTCTGAAGGTACAGGGCTTGGGCTTACTATATGTAATACGATTATTCAAAAACACAAAGGGACAATACATGTTGAATCCACTTACGGTTCTGGTTCAAAATTTACTGTAAGACTTCCTGTTTAAATCCATCCAAACGGATGTTTAGCTGGCTTAAGAGCGGCAAGAGGGTGATAGTCACCCTTTAATCCTAAAGGATTTGCGTGTCTTATTCCGTGAACAATTTCAACAGCTGCTCTGGCATCTTCAAGACCAAATCCCTCTCCGGCGATTATTTTTTTGTAAGACTCAGTATGCAATTCGGTAAATCCATCAGAGAACTCAACCTCAATACCCTCCATCTGAAGTGATCTGTAGGTTCTTTTACCGGCCTCTTTTGCCTCTCTGGGTAGTGTATCCTCATTTATTGAGAGGAAGTATCTTACCCTCGCTTTGTCAAACTCCAGAAGTCCGGCTACCCTGTCGTGCGAAGATATATGAACTACATTATTTTTAACTGCGCCAAAAACCCATGCTAGCATATCATAAAAGTGGACTCCAATATTTGTTGCAACCCCTCCGCTCTTTCTTGAATCACCCTTCCAGCTTGTATAGTACCAGTTACCCCTCGATGTAATATAGGTGAGATCCACATCAAAAATTTTTCCGGCAGGAGCGGAGGCAACTCTTTTCCTTAAGTCTTGTATAGCAGGATGCAGTCTTAGCTGGAGTATGGTGTTAACTTTTTTTCCGCTCTCCCTCTCGGCAACGCTAAGTGCATCAATATTCCAGGGATTGAGAACCAGAGGCTTCTCGCAAATAACATCGGCATTGAGCCTTAGACCATATCTTATATGGGCATCGTGAAGGTAGTTGGGTGTACAGATAGAGAGGTACTCAATACCATTAACCTCCCTTTTCATTTTTGAAAGGTGTCTGTCAAAAAGTTCAAACTCTGTAAAAAATGATGCATCAGGGAAATATGAATCCATTATTCCTACACTATCAAAAACATCATAGGCAGCAGCAAGCTTATTTCCGGTATCCCTAACAGCTTTAAGGTGCCTTGGGGCAATGTAGCCCGCAACTCCAATAATTGCAAAATTTTTCATTGCTGCAAATATAATATATCTTCAGGCTCAACCGGTGTGTATTCTCCCTCCTTTACCTCAAAGATAACAGTCCCCTTTGAAAGAACCTCCAGAGTATGAAATGTGCCGGCAGGTATATTAACTCCATACTCCCCGTCACAAGGATCAAGTATAAATTTTTCAATCAATTTCCCATTTTCATCATAGAAAAGTACTTTGATTGCCCCTCTTAGAACGATGTAGGTCTCATCTGTATGTTTATGTCTGTGGACAGGTAAAACTGTCCCCGGCTCGAGTGCATTCATAAGTCGTTGGGCAGGAGCATCAAGTGAATCGTGAAGATTATAGTTCATCCTTAGCCTCGGGGATGATTTTGCCGATTCTGAAATTTGATCAAGGAGGGCATTGTCTATTTTTAGAATTCTCTTCATATATCTATCGCCCTCTATACATCTGGTCGTAATAGCTTTTGTAATCTCCGGATGTTATCCTCTCCATCCACTCCCGGTTTTCCAGGTACCATTTTACGGTCTTTTCAATGCCCTCTTCAAACTGGAGCGAGGGTGACCACCCGAGCTCCCGGTGGAGCTTGCCGGAGTCAATCGCATAGCGAAGATCGTGGCCGGCACGGTCAGTGACATAGGTGATAAGGGGCAGCGAGGCGCCCGCAGGGCGGCCGAGCTGCCTGTCAACAGTCGCTATAAGTACCTTTATGAGGTCAATATTTTTCCATTCGTTAAAGCCCCCTATGTTGTAGGTCTCACCCACACTCCCCTCGTGAAATATCAGGTCAATTGCATTTGCGTGATCCTCCACATAGAGCCAGTCTCTCACATTCTCACCCTTGCCGTAAACAGGAAGAGGTTTATTGTTGCATATATTATTGATAAACAGAGGAATCAATTTCTCGGGAAACTGATAGGGACCATAGTTGTTTGAGCAGTTAGAGATAACCACCGGCATCCCGTAAGTGTCGTGCCACGCCCTCACAAAATGGTCGCTTGAGGCTTTTGATGCCGAATATGGCGAGTGCGGATCATATTTGGTCTCCTCGGTAAAGAAGGTGCCGTCATCCTCAAGAGAGCCGTAAACCTCATCGGTAGAGACATGGTAAAACAGTTTCCCCTCAAATGGCGAATCGCCAGCCTTTGTCCCATTTTTTTGCTCAGCCCAGGCTTTACTCCAGTACATTCTCGCAGCCTGAAGCAGGGAGAGGGTACCCATAACATTAGTTCTGGCAAATGAGAATGGGTCAAGAATCGATCGGTCCACATGAGACTCGGCGGCCAGGTGAATGATACCATCAATCTGGTTTTCAGTAATCACCTTGCTTATAAACTCAATATCACAGATATCACCCTTTATAAACTTGTAGTTAGTCATCCCCTCAACATCTCTGAGATTCTCAAGGTTCCCGGCATAAGTGAGCAGGTCCAGGTTAAAAATATTGTATTGGGGATATTTGTTGACCATCAGCCTAACCAGATGTGATCCTATAAATCCGGCTCCACCAGTTATAAGTATGTTTTTCATATTTGAATATTTTTCCAGAATTTTTCATCATCGAGTGGTTCCATCCAGTGTCGTATAACCAAACCAAAGGTCTCTTTTATTTTTCTTTTATCCAGGACGGAGTATGCAGGTCTTACAGCCTTGGTTATGAATTTGTCAGAAGTGACAGGATTTATCTTGCAGCTGTTTCCCCCTCTTTTAACAATCTCTTTTGCAAAATCATACCAGGAGCAGACACCCTCGTTTGAAAAATTGTAAATACCACAAAGATCTCTCCTCTCTTTATCAGTTGATAACTCCCATTTGGTCAATACCTTGCAAATAACTGTGGCAAGGTCCCCTGCAAAGGTGGGGGTACCCACCTGGTCAAATACCACATCCAGAGAATCCCGTTCGCCGGTAAGGCGTAGTATTGTTTTAACAAAGTTTGAACCAAATGCTGAATAGAGCCAGGAGGTTCTTAAAATGATATAGTTGCAGCCTGAATTAATCAGAGCCTGCTCTCCCTCAAGTTTGGTCCGACCATAAGCGGAGGCGGGAGCAGTAGGAAAATCCTCGGTATAAGGCCGATTTGACTTCCCGTCAAACACATAATCAGTAGAGATGTGAATAATCAAAGGCCCCCCCTTTGCCGAAGCACCTGCCCGCCATACGGCAATTGCAGAGTCAGCCAGATTGCGGGGAGCAGAGGCATTTACCTTACCGGCAGCAGTCTCCTCATCTTCTGCTTTGTCTACAGCTGTGTAGGCCGCACAATTTATTACAATCTCAATATCGTTATCAAGCAAAAATCGTTCAACCGCCTCCCTTTTAGTGATATCCAGTTCATTTACATCTGTATAGAATATTGATGGATTTGTACCCAGTAACCTTTTGAGTTCACTTCCAAGCTGACCGCTGCCACCGGTTACCAGAATACGGCTCCTTGAATCACTCTTGATATCACTTCCCATATCAGTACAATTTTGTTTTGTAGTCAAATAATTTTGCATGTGAGAGAGGTGGATGATTTTTATCCTTTTCGCTCAGTATAATCTCTTCATGTTCCAGTCCCCAGTCTATTCCCAGTGCAGGATCACTCCACAACAGAGCCGCTTCATTCTCCGGAGAGTAGTAGTTATCGGTCTTGTACTGAACAATTGTGTTGTCCTCCAGAACAGAGAAGCCGTGGGCAAATCCCCTGGGAATAAAAAGCTGGCATTTATTTTCAGATGAGAGCTCTGTTATTATATGCCTTCCAAATGTTGGAGATCCTCTTCTTATATCAACCGCCACATCCAGAATTTTTCCGGTAACAACTCTAATGAGCTTTGACTGGGCAGCAGGAGGCAGCTGATAATGCAATCCTCTAACAACGCCCCGGTTTGAGAAGGACTCATTCTCCTGCACAAAAACTGTATCGGCAACCTCTCTGCAAAATTTATCCTTAAGAAAACTCTCCATAAAGTATCCCCTGGAATCTCCCCTGACTACAGGTTCAATAAGAAATACCCCCTTAATCTCCGTTTCTGTAATTTTCATAATTTCCACTCCGGATTATCTCTCCCCGGCCATTTTGTCAAGATACTGACCATACTGATTTTTTATCATTGGCTTTGCAATTTGTCTGAGCCTCTCTGCATCAATCCATCCGTAATTGTAGGCAATCTCCTCAAGGCAGGCAACCTTTAGACCCGTCCTCTTCTCAATAACTTCAATAAAAGTTGAAGCTTCAGAGAGTGAGTCGTGAGTCCCCGTGTCTAGCCAGGCGAAACCCCGTCCCAGAGTGTGTAACTTAAGCCTCTCCATTTTAAGGAACTCCTGATTTACTGTTGTAATCTCAAGCTCCCCCCTGGCCGATGGTTTTATTGATTTTGCAATCTCAACAACTCTGTTTGGGTAAAAGTAGAGCCCCACAACAGCATAATTGCTCTTAGGCTCCTTTGGTTTCTCTTCTATACTTATAACCAGACCCTTGTCATTAACTTCTGCAACTCCGTAACGCTCAGGGTCATTAACCCAGTATCCAAATACCGATGCATCTCCATCCTTCTCTGAAGCTCTTACAGCCTCTTTAAGCATTTTGACAAAGT
Organism: Bacteroidales bacterium; assembly: GCA_018053445.1. Taxonomy (GTDB): domain Bacteria; phylum Bacteroidota; class Bacteroidia; order Bacteroidales; family UBA932; genus Bact-08. The sequence continues at coordinate 19,436 of JAGPLK010000012.1, forward strand.
ACTGACCATAGAAAATATTGTCTCCAAGTACCAGGCAGACCGAATCATCTCCAATAAATTTCTCTCCAATTATAAATGCCTGAGCAAGCCCGTCAGGTGATGGCTGTTCTGCATATTCAAACCTTACTCCATAATCACTTCCGTCACCCAGGAGCCTCCTGAAACCGGGAAGATCATCAGGGGTGGAGATAATCAGAATCTCCCTTATACCCGCAAGCATCAATACCGAAATAGGGTAGTAAACCATTGGTTTATCATAAATGGGAAGCAGCTGTTTAGAGACACCCTTTGTTATTGGGTACAGCCTGGTTCCCGACCCCCCTGCTAAAACAATTCCTTTCATAGATACAAAAATAACCAATTTATTGTCTCTTCAGAAGATTATCTACAATAGTATCCAGTAAGTCACCATTGTGATCAATGTAGTGCTGAGCTGCATTAAAAAGTTCACGGATATTCTTCTCCGTTGCAAGATCCATATCAACATCGGCATTTAGAAGAGCAGGCTCTATCCTGATATAGTTTCCCGAGCAATCCAAAGATTTACAAACCTGTCTCATCTGGTAGTCCACTGTCTCTGCAACTGAGGAGAGCATAATATCCAGGATTGGGCTAAGCCACCCGATAAATCCAAATCTCCTGACCTTCTCGTAGGGGTAAGAGCGATCCGCCTTTCCTGTTCCTGCCGATATCATCATAAACCCTTTAACGCTCTCTTCAGGCCAGAGTTTGATAGCCTCAACAAGTGCGCACATAGAGGGATTATTAGCATAGATACCACCATCAACCAGATTCCTGAAAGGGATGTTCTCCTCTGAGATACCCTCGCGCTTTAAAGCCTCAGAGCTCTTTGGATATACTTTTGCCGGCTTAAAATAGGTAGGAGCTGCCGATGTGGCGCGGACAATATCGCAGAGTCTGTAATCTGCCAGACTGCCATATTTTCCTACATCACTCTTTGTAAATAGCAGAGCCTTTCTTGTGGTCATTTCGTAAGATGTAACAAGACAATCTTTTGCCACCTCAGAGATAGTAGCATCACCCAAAATCTCCCTGGCAAAATTATACAAGGCATCCTCTTTGTATCTGCTTGAGAAGAGTCCAAACCCGGAGATCAGCTTTTGCGAAAGACTCCTGTGGAATAGTTTTGGCCCAAGCTCCCTGTAGAACTCAAGAATCTGCGCACCGGTGTAGCGCTTTGGAGAGAGGTAGAGGATAGATAGAATGCCACCCGTTGAGGTTCCTGACATAAGGTCAAAACAATCTGCGAGTCTGAGATTACTGTTTTTTGAGGCAACTCTCAGCCGCTCCTCCAGGTTTGCAAGGATGGCAGCCGGAATCACACCACGGATTCCTCCTCCGTCAATGGTGAGAATTGTTTTCATTTATTTGCTGATATATAAAATTTATCAAAAGAGCTTAGCCCAAATTTAACAAAAAATGATTAACTTAGCGTGTCATTTAAGACTAATCCACTTGATTATTAACTTTTAATAAAGAGAAAAATATGAAATTCAACAAAAAAGTTGAGGAGATCCTCAATAAACAGGTTAACGCAGAATTCTGGTCTGCATTTATGTATCTTTCAATGTCTGCCTGGTTTGAAAACCAAGGCCTTAAAGGAATGGCAAACTGGATGAGAGTTCAGTACCTTGAAGAGACCTCACACGCAATGAAAATCCATGATTTCATTATCAGCCGCGGAGGTGAAGCAAAACTTGCAGCTATTGATGCAGTCCCTACAGACTGGAAAAATATTACCGAGGTGTTTGAAGAGACATACAAACATGAGTGTAAAGTAACCGAGATGATTCACAACTGTTACAATGTAGCCGCAGCCGAGAAAGATCACGCAACCACCAACATGCTTCAGTGGTTTATCGACGAGCAGGTTGAGGAGGAGCAGAATGTAATAGAGATTCTGGACCAGCTCAAACTAATCGGAGACAAAGGTCAGGGAGTCTTTATGCTTAACAAAGAGCTCTCAACAAGAGTCTTCGTTGACGCGACAAAAACAGCGTAACCACTTAAATTTCAAACCGAATTCATTCGTGTATTTTAAATAGCAGAGGCTGCCCGGAAACGGGTGGCCTTTTTCTGTGTTGCCCCTCAGTTCACTCCTCCTTGCACTTCTCTGTTCACATCCTCACCTTCCCCGATCAACCGCAGCCTCTCTGGAACTTTTCCTCCTCGCTCACTTTGTTCGCTGTGGCGGAGGTTCCTTCGTGGCTCGGTTGACCGGGGAGGATTTCGAATGTACAGGATATGTCAGTTTGATTGCCTAATAAATAACAATCAACAAGTTACAGCCGCATGGGTCTTTCTGAATCTTCAACCGAGAACCGGTCTCCCAAAATCATCTGCCGAATGGCTAACTAAAGCCGGGCGGGCGGGTAACCGCCAGGTCTGCCGCCCGGCACCATATAAATGCCTCCTCCCTGCAGCAGAATTCCTCCGAAGCAGAGACAAAAGAATTGGGTTGACTAAAGTTTCCCACATCAAAGACCAGAAGTAAACTTTATACCCGTACCGCTATAACTCACAGTATATCTTCAAGTTAACACTTAATCCCGCGGATCATCCGCGGGATTAAGTGTTAACGCGCAGTCAAGTAGTAAGTTGCAGTCGCCCGGGTCTGCCCGGCAAGACTTTTTCTGCATGCCCTTTCACAGAGTAATCCGCATAACTGAAGGAGTCTCCGCCACAGCGAACGAAGAGAGCGAGGAGGAAAAACTCCGGAAGTTATGCGGATACTCGGTGAATGCAGCAAAATTGCAAGATTAAACCGAATGAACAGCGCTTACACCAACGCCTTGATTTTCGCCGGAATTTTAGCAGGTTCGTCAACTACTGTTACACCGGCGGCCTCAAGGGCGGCAATCTTTTCGCGGGCAGATCCGGTGCCGCTGGAGATAATGGCTCCGGCGTGACCCATCCGTTTGTCTGCCGGGGCAGTCTGTCCGGCAATAAATGAGAAAACAGGTTTTGTTACATGATCCTTAATAAATGCAGCAGCCCTCTCCTCGGCATCACCCCCAATTTCTCCAATCATTACAATGGAATCGGTGTCAGGATCCCCTTGAAACATCTGCAGCAGATCAATATAGTAGAGACCGGCAACAGGATCACCACCTATTCCAACAGCTGTTGACTGCCCAATCCCTGCTCTGGTAAGGTTGTATACTACCTCATATGTTAGAGTACCACTTCTTGATATAACCCCTGTCCTTCCGGGGGTAAAAATATTGCCGGGCATTATCCCCACAAGAGATTTACCGGGAGATATAAGTCCCGGACAATTTGGGCCGATAATTCTTGCCCCCATTGCAACGGCATAGTGTCTGGCCGCAATATAATCAAGGGTAGGCACCCCTTCGGTAATTACAATAATCAATTTAATACCACTCTCAGCCGCCTCCATAATTGCATCTTTTACAAAAGCTGCAGGGACAAAAATAATTGAAGTATCTGCAGCCGTCTCCTTAACGGCAAGCGTCATAGTATTAAACACAGGAATTCCATCGTGAAGAGCTCCCCCTTTCCCGGGAGAAGTGCCTCCCACAATACGAGTACCGTACTCCTTCATCTTTGATGCGTGAAAACCACCATCCCTTCCGGTAATCCCCTGCACCAAAATCTTACTGTTTTTATCTATTAGTATACTCATTTGTAATTGCTTTTAAATAATTTTAATTACACCAGCTCCACCGCTCTTTTTATAGCCTCGCCCATTGTCTCGGCAGAGTGGAAAGGAGTCCCTTTTAACATCTCCCGACCCTCTTTCTCATTGGTGCCGGTGAGGCGGATAACTATAGGAATTTCGGTTTTTATCTCATTAAAGGCCGATATCAGTCCTCTCGCCACATCGTCGCATCTGGTGATACCGCCGAATATATTTATAAGAACCACCTTTACCTCTTTATCCGAGAGGAGCAGCTTCATAGCCTCAATTACCTTCCGGGGGTTTGAACTGCCGCCGATATCAAGAAAGTTTGCAGGCTTTCCGCCGTAAAGCTTAATAAGGTCCATTGTAGCCATAGCCAGTCCCGCTCCGTTTACCATACAGCCTATCTCTCCACCCAGATGGACAAAACTGAAACCATTTGACTTAGCCTCGAGCTCTCTCTTCTCCTCCTCATCGGGCTCATAAAGAGACTCAATCTCCGGTTGACGGAAGAGGGCATTATCGTCAAAGTTTAGTTTTGCGTCAAGGGCAATAAGCCTCCCATCCTTAGTAACAACAAGCGGATTCACCTCTACAAGCGAGGCATCAGTAGCAACCATGAGTTTGTATAGATTCTGAATCATTTTGTACCCCTGATTAACAAGACTCCACTCATCAAACAACATCGCTGCAGCCTTTTTAGCAAGAAAATCAGGAATACCTACAAAAGGGAAAATTGGAATTTTGTGAATCTTCTCAGGAGTTTTTGCCGCAACTTCTTCAATCTCAACACCACCCTCCCGGCTTAAAATCATTACAACACTCTTTGCATTTCTGTCAACAGCAAAACTGAAGTAAAACTCAGCAGCAATTTCAACAGCCTCAGCCACCATTACCCTGTCCACAATAAGCCCCTTGATCTCCATACCAAGGATAGCCTTTGCAGCCGCCTCAATCTCAGCCCTGTTGTTTCCAATTTTGATTCCGCCGGCCTTGCCCCGTCCACCGGTGAGGACCTGTGCCTTCACCACGGCTCTCTCAAGCCCCAGCTCTTCATAAGCAGAGAGCACCTCACTGACGCTCCTGCACACCTTGCCCTTTGCAGTGGGAATACCCATTCTGTCAAAAAGCTCCTTACCTTGATACTCGTGAATCTTCATAAGCCTATATTTGCCTATAAAGATAATATAATTTTCAGATTATTGACTCTTTGCAAACGACCTTATCTGAGGCATTAACGAAGAGATTACACCAATTGCCGCAAGCATAAAACCGGCAATAATAAATGCATTTGTAACACCAATTGAATCAGCGATAAAACCCGTTGCCATAAGAGAGACCATTGCAGGAATCATAATAAGACTATTGTGAATTGAGAATATTCTTCCAAGCACGGCACTGTCAAGAGAGCTCTGTAACACAACAGAGAAGGCCCCCCAGAATATTGCCCCGGCTATACCCCCTGTAAATGTGAAGATTACAAAATAGTGATAACCCCCTTGCGGAAGGAATCCGGAGAGCGCAAAGGTCACTCCAAGGATTACATACATAGCATTAATAAGCATTACCCTATTAAAATTAAACCTGTCAAGACTCATCAGCCCTCCACCCGCAAGCATCCCTATACCCCAGGCAACCTCAACCACACTCATCATATAAGTATCCCCTGCAAAATGCTGAAGAGTCATAAGCGGAAAAAGGGTAGAGACAGGAACCATTGCAAGACTCGCAAAAACAGTAAAAATAAACATCCACATTAAACCCGGTCTGAGACGAATCTCGTGAAGAGCAACACCCAACTCTCTGAAGAAGCGCCTGAACTCCTCGGCCTCCTTGTGGAGAACAATGCTCTTCTGCGGATTTGGAATTTTCACAAAGAGGAGCGAGGAGCTTGCTATTGCAGCCCCAAACACATCAAAAAGAAGAACCCATACAATATTGAGGTTAGCCACAAAGAGAGCAGCAATTGCAGGAGCAGCTATAGAGCTCATTGAAAAAATCATATTATTTACACCCGCAACCTTCATCAGTTTATCCTTGGGAGCTAGAAGCGGAATAGAGGCCTCAAGTGCAGGCATATGAAAAGAGCTGCCGATAGATCGCAATGCAAGTAAAAGGTATAAAATCCCTACACTCACCTCTCCGTGGCCCAGGTAAAAAATCATAGCCATAACAAGAGTCATAAGGGCAATGTACAGATCAGCAATTATCATAGTTCTCTTTCTGTTCCATCTGTCCACAAGAACTCCTGTGAAGAGACCCAGAACCAGCTGAGGCAGAAGAGAGGCAATAGTTGCAAAAGCAAGCACCTCTGCAGAACCGGTCTCTATGCTCAGCCAGAAAATTACTGCAAAGCTTACCATGCTGCTGCTCAGGGTAGAGAAAAGCTGTCCGGTCCAAATGAAAGCAAAGGTTCTTCTCCAACGATTTTCAATATTCTCCATCAATCAAATTTTTGCGCACGCTAATATAGTAATAAAGTGTTTTTGGAACCATTTTTGCATAATTTATGGCGACTAAAAACGACTCCACATGAATAAAGAGCTTAAATCGCTGGGATTCTTTGAAGATACCAGACAAAACTCAAAAGAGTATATACATCAATACATAAAACTCAGACTTGAAGCCCTTGGCCTGGTAGATGGTGATTTTGAAGATGATGCAGCAGACGGCTTCCTCCACCTTGCAAAATCTCTCATTATTAACTACAGGGAGCGGGAGCGTCAGTTTAAGAATTATCTCTGCCCTGCAGACCAAAGAATACAGAATTTCATAAACGGATACTTCAAAGGTGTAGATGCACCGGAAATCCACATCCCATCATTCACATTCACCCTGGATTTCTATGGTATAGCAAGAGAGCTATCCATCCCGGAAAAGAGAAACGACTACTCATCAGAGTATCTCACCTCATACAGAGTAAAACAGGGGATTTTGCATAACCCACGCAACGACAGACGCACAACAAAAGGAGTTTTTCATATTGCCGAGGGTGGCCTTCCAATCCCGGACGACAAAAAATCGGTACCCCAAAAGACAGCAGCACTACTTCTCCAGAAAGCAACTACTATCGAGGGAGATATCTTTAATCTTCCATTTACTGAAGAGTGCAACAAAAAGGCTCAAATATTTGTATCCCTGCTACTCAGACCAAAAGTCAGCCCGGAGGTAAAAGGCATCTCTCCAAGAAAGACAATGGAGATTCGCTTTTTTGCACCAGGGTCACTTGTCTCAAATCTTGACTTTGTAGAGTCAATTTTTGGAAACGGAGGCTCACCATACCATATTTCAAACGACGCAGGGCTTGACTACGAAAACTGGAGCGGACACACTGGCTGTATAATACTTGCACCCCAGCTTACAAAACTTACAAAAAAAGAGGTGGGCCTTCCTCATATCTCCAAAGCAACAGAGAGACAGAAGAGAGACGGAATGTGCTGGGAAAATGAGAATGAGCTCTACAACGACGGATCGGCCTTCAAACTGACTATGCGAACAGATGAGGGAGTTATTGTTACAGTAATAGCAGATAACTACTTTGGCTACTCAAAGAAGGAGATAAAAACATTTATATCATTCGCCGCCAATCTTATGGGCAATGCCGAGGAGGAGCACGCAGGCGGAGCACTTATATTCCCCTCATACAATCAGGGAGAGGGGCAGATTACAAAAGCCGAGAATTTTATTAAAACCCTGGATGAGACGGCAAAGCTATTTCCGGAGCTGATAGATATGAAACCTGAGGGTTACGGAGTAGACAAAAATTTCCCGGACATCTACTATATACCGGAGCTCTCAAGATTTGATATAAAGAGCCAGAGAATATCCTGGAAAAAGGGCAAAAGCGGAGAGGTCAGCATTAAGCTTCTTCCAAACAAAACCTACATAATGCCCAACGGACACAAATACCGTATGGAGAAGGCTGCAGGAACACTCAATTACCGCCTTGTAGAGACAAATTCAGAGGGGGTGCTTATTCACAAGCCCTGCACCGTCTCCGGCGGAGGGAAATCAGAGATATCAAAATCCATTGAGGACTCAATTATATCGGGTTCATTCTTTATAAAAGATTTTGAGACAGATTTCAAAAAGGTAGAGGAGATAATTAACTACAACTACTTCTCAAGATTCATCGACCCGGCAAAAGGGAAAAAGGTAAGCAGAAGTTTCCTCAGCAGTAAGAGGTCAATGGGCTCGGCAATAAAGATGCTCACTCCATCCCCTGAATTTACACCTGAATACAACAGCTGGCTGGAATCAATTCCGCAGTATATAAAAGGTATTGCATTTATTGTCAAGAGATTCTACAGAGAGGAGTGGGGAGAGGACTGGAAGAGCCATTTCTCGGTTGATATCCTTAACGGACAACCGGGCAATGAACTTAAATATCAGAACAAGAAGATAGCAGCAAGATATCTGAGGGTAGGCTACGACGATAAAGGGGCCTGGAGAACATTCAAACTCCGCCAGGACTATGTCCACGCAGACAAGATTCAGATGGAGGACGATATCACAGTCTCAACAGTAGTGCCATCAAGCTCACTAACAGACCTTAACCCTCTTGTAACAAACAAGAGTGTAAAAATCCTTGAGAATTGCGAATACAGATTCTTCCAGCGTCCTGATGAGGCAATTAACAGAGGATTTGACAAAAAGGCCGAGTCAGATCTCGCCTCTCCATGCACATTTATATCCAATTTTCAGCCTCTTACAACAGAGGATGCAAAAGAGATGGTAGAGGATGTAATTAATTTTGATCTCTTTACAGACCCAATGAGGGATCTTATAACAGATGTAGCAGAGAGCGATACTCCTCAATACTTTGTCTCATCGGCAAACCCAAGAATAGTAGATGGAAAGCCAAGCAAAAATGTGCGTTACCTTCAGACACGTGACGATATTATCAATCCCCGCACAAAATACATTGCGGAGACAGGTATAAGAATCGGAAGGGGAATAACTATGGACAAACCGGTTTACCTGCCAGTTAATGCAGTCCTTCCGGGAAGAAGAAACAACCCGGCAGAGAAGGGTATTCGCCCACTTGCGGTATATAACCCTGTACACTATCAGGAGCTTCCGGAACTGTTTATGGACTTTGTATGCTCACTTACCGGCAAGTCACCATCAACAACAGGCGCAGGATCAGAGGGCGCACTTACAAAGGCACCATTTAATGCCCTACTCCCAATTATTGACCTTAACAACGCATTGGTGTCATTTATTCTTACCGGCTACAACGGATTTACCACCCCGGCCGGCTATATAGGGCACAGATACAGAGTTGACCACGATCTCAGCCTCCTTATACCGGAGCTGTGGGCACGCCTCCAGCCATTTGAAAAGGATCCCGCAAAGATGATTTCAGAGGGAGAACTTGAGAAACTAGAAGATTTTGAATACGAAGGTAAAAAGATACCTGCATCAATATTAGGATACAGGATTACTGACAAATTTGTGATTGGATATTTTGGAAGAGTTTTTGAAAATCCAAATGTAATCTTCCCTGAAGATATGCTTAAACCGGAACTCCAGTCAATGGAGCAATTTGCAGACGGAGTTCTCAATATTGTTGAGTCTCAGCAGAGGGTTGCCGAATCATATTTCCGTGACGGTAGCATAGAGTCAGCCTGCCCGCCACTAAAGGCACTGCTCCACATAATGGCCTACGGCGAGTTTGAAGGAAGGGGACTTGACTCACCTGAGATACGCAAGATGTTCACCTACGACTACCTTGTGGAGAGCGACTGGTATAAATCCAGAATTATGCTCAAGCAGCAGACAGACATCGCCCAGATGGCAGAGAGAATCCGCTACATAGAGAAAATTCTGAGAGAGGACAAAAATCTCACCCCTGATATGGTTGAAGACCTCTCCCAACGCCTTGAAGGAGCCAAGTCTGTTCACGACTATCTCTGTTCATACGATTACGCCAAGTTCCTTTACGGAACAATGGGGCGCGATAATATCCGCAGGCACTAGTGTAAAAGCCCGGCAAGCTCTTCGTGTAGTTTACGGAGGCGGGTTGGGGGAAGAGATAGTTCGTTTATTATTTCTGGATTCTCTTTTAGCTGACGACATATAACAATACCACGATTCATAAGGAGATCTTTCTGGGTGCGGGTAAGTGTTGTCAGGACTGTGATGGGATAGATTCGCTCTCTGTCAATAATATCTCTGAGCCCATTACCGCGGGGATAGTCCCAGCTCAGAAGTTTTAGACCTGCGTATTCTCCGTAAGCAATTGCATCAGAAGAGAACCTGGTGTTTGTGGCAATACCCCCCTTGAAGGTATAATTTGCATATTCGGGCATCTTTTTGCGGACTCCGAAAATATCCTGCATCCTTGAGTGAACATAGAGTGAGACCTGAACATTTGCATTTTTCCCTGTGCTCTGGTAATACTTACACTCTACAATAAGTTGATCCATCTTTTCGCCTGCAAGGCGTCTGGTTGCAACAACATCTACCTCGTGGGTGAGACAGTGCCCCCTTAAAACCTGAGCAACTTCAATGTGTTCATAACCTAGTAACCTGTATACCTCTCCCATAAAATACTCAAATGGATGCCCGGTTGGACCCATCTCCATCATAGCATTCTTTAATTTGTATCTTGCTGCATTGCCGCTCGTCATTCTTCTCAGCAGAGTGAATGCCTTATTGTAAATATTTCTGGTTGTGGGAGGGGCTGAGTTTCCGTTAAGCTCCTCAATCCACCCGACAATCTCATCAATTATCTCTTCAATTACACCATCATCAGCACCGGAGCGCTTAAGTGAACCTCTAAGCTTCTCGGCGGAGAATTGCTCCAGCTCGCCGGAGGCCTTCCTAACAAATATCTCTTTATCCATAACAGGGTTTTTTTAATGATGCAATTTAAAGAAAAATCCGGGCCGGCAATAATGCCGGTCCGGATTTCTTGAATGAGTTCTTCATAGTATTATAACTAACCCCTTAATTACTTAAACCTGAAAATTCATTCCCTAAGCGGAAACGAAATTAGGATAAATTAGGGGATAGGTGAAAAAAATTAGTGAAGACCCTATTCTTCCCCTATTTTGTGATAATAAATATTATTCATATATTTGGTCAAATTCACTGATTGTGAAATATAAACGGATTTTGTTGCTGCTATTGGCTTTTCTGACATTAACCACCTCTCTTGGCGGTCAGGAACCTCTATTCAGTATAAGGGATAACAGCTTCTCTTTCTCCTTTAAAAATGAATATTTTGTCTTAACTCCGGACTCTTTGTACTCCTCTATTGACGGAATCCTCTGGCAGGCAGTTCCAAACACATTTGGCCTCCGTCAGATGAAACTATCTTTTGTAGAGGAGAACACAACAGGGTATCTTTTTCACCAATCGGGAGGAAAAATTGTCACTTACGATGGTTCAGATTTCAAAGAGTATCACTCTACAGAGGAATCAAGAAACCAGTACTCCTCACTTCCCTTTATACACGCAAAAACCCCCCATATATTCGGAGGATTGGGACTATTTACCCATAAGAATATTATAGTCTATTTTGATAAACTTAAAAGAGACTGGGCTAAAGTGCTCCCAAAAACTCCCATCTCCGGATATCCTCAGCCAAGGTATAATCTGACAGGCGCTTACGCAGGTAATCAGTTATTTGTAGGTCCGGGTACAGGCGTTGACGAAGATCGGGAGAGCTCTGAATCACACCAGATTCAGCTTAATGACTTTTGGAGATTTGACTTTATTACAAGAGAGTGGAGTTTTCTGGGGGAATTAAAAATGGAGGTAGATCTGCAGAAGTACCATATTATTAACAATTACAGAGACGGGGCTCTTCTATTGGGCCTTTCAGACGCTCTCTATTTTAATATGAGGGACAATAAACTCTATCACTACAAATCTGTAGATGGTATTATGCTTGGAGAGACAGCCAATAACTTCTCTGTACCGGTATATGTATCTTATAACAATAACTCGGACAAATTTACACTCCTGGTTTTAAGAGAGGATGGATACAGGATGCCCATTGTTGTAAACTCAGACAGAATACTGGGGAGTGAAGTATCAGAGAGCGTTCTTTTTAACCCACCTGTCTCCAAAAATATATATCTGATAGCTGGCTTTATTCTTCTGGTTATATCAATTGTCCTCTATTACGGATACAGAAAGAGAGGCAAAGAGAAGACTCCATACGATAAAATTATTTTTTCAATTGATGACCTTGAAAAAACTCTTACATCAGAGGAGTTTAAAATACTCAGAATGATAGTTGATAAACACCCTGAACCCGTTCAATTTCTTGATCTTATGTCAATGTTTGATCAGAAAATGAGTTACGAATCACACAAAAAGAGACTTAGAAGTTCACTACTTTCACTTGAAGATAAAGTAAAAAAACACCTGCACACAAATGCAGATGTTTTTGAAATTTCCCGTTCTAAAGAGGATAGAAGAAATAAGCAGATAAAAGTAAAGGGATAGCCCTTTTAAAGAATCTTCTTAATATTCTGAGCCTCCTCTTTACTGCAAATAAGCAGAGCATCATCGGTCTCAACCACCACAAGATCCTTAACTCCCAGAAGGGCTACACGCTTTTCCGATATAACTATATTATTGAATGAGTTATACTCCCTGAGCTCAGCACCCCTTGAAATTGTTCCGTTCTGATTAGCCTCAAAAACCTCCGCAAGGGCAGGGAATGAACCAATATCATTCCATCCAATATCAACAGGGATGACCCAGGTCTCCTCAAACCTCTCCATAATCCCAAAATCCAGCGAGATCTTAACAAACTCTTCAAAAAGCTCCCTGAGCGACTGAGTATAAAATTCAGGCGAGATGGAGCTCTGTTTCCGGAGTTGTGAAATTTTCTCCAATGTGTTTGAGTGTCCGGGAAGATGCTTTTTAAAGGCATTCATCATTGTCTCTATCCGGAAGATAAACATTCCGCTATTCCACAAAAATCTACCACTTTCAAGGTAACTCTCAGCAACTTCCAGAGCCGGTTTCTCACAAAATCTCAAAACTCTGGAGGGTTGACCCTTTATAAGCTCTCCGCACTCAAGATATCCGTAGCCGGTCTCCGGATGGGTTGGTTTTATGCCGAGAGTCACAATCCTGGAGTCGGCTATACCCACAGCTGTAGAGAGAGCCTCTCTGAAACCCTCCTCATCCTTTATCAGATGGTCCGATGCAAGTACTATCATAGTTGAACCGGGAAATCTCTCTCCAATAACGACACAGCCGAATCCCACAGCGGCAGCTGTGTCCCTGAACGCGGGTTCAATTATAATGTTTTTTGGATCAATCACAGGAAGCTCCTCAAGAACCCCCTCGGCCTGAATGGCATTTGTAGCAATGAATACTCTTTCCGCAGAGACCAAAGGGAGGATTCTGTCAACAGTCATCCTGATCAGACTCCTCTCCTGGTCAACGAGTTTAAGAAGCTGTTTGGGCCTCTCTTTTGTGCTAAGCGGCCAGAAACGCTCCCCTGAGCCGC